>NZ_JNAC01000165.1:0-298083 GCF_000722555.1 Sphingobium sp. DC-2
CACACGTTCAACCAGTGAGGAACTGTCCGGGAATTAAGGGGCAACGACACCCGAAATATCGATCGGAGGCCAATAAGTGGGAATATGTCCAGTCCGAAGCGATTAGCTTCGAAAGTTACATTGCGATGGATGGCGAGCCCAAGGAAGAAGAGTATCTGTGTGAGCTCGTGACCGACAAGAACCAGGCGGCGCAGCTGACCGCCTATGAGCTGTTCAACCGGCGCGAGCTTTCAGGGATTAGCATCCCCTGCAAGCCCCGCATGTGGGAGGCCCGGTTGGGTGAAGCCTATCAGGTAATCGATCCGGACACGGGCCTTGATCGACTGTGCGTTGTGGCAGCGATCAGCAAGGATATCGCGAGTGGCACCGTCACACTGACCTTTGAAACGGAGACGACGGAAAAGCACGCTCTTGCTCTCGCCATGACCGGCACAGCGCCGCCTCCGCCGACGCTTGTCCCCCCTGGCGATGCCGATGATGCGAGTTGGGAGAATGGCGGCTCAGGCACGCCGGACGCGCCAACCGGCTGGTCGATGTCTGTTGAGGCGCTGGGCGGCAGTGCTGGCCTGTCGATCGTCGTCACCGGCAGTGCGAGCAGCAGCAATGCGGAGGAAATCACCTTTGAGTATCGGCCCTATGATGCGGGAAATGGTCCCGACGACAATTGGATTGGCGCAAGCCTCGAGCCGTCGACCACCACGACCAAGGTTATCCCTGGTGCCGTCGCCGGCGTCCGCTATGAAGTGTCTGTTCGCTACCGTGTGGCGGGCAATCAGGGCGATCGGCAGATTCTCGGTCCCGAGGCGATTAGCGAGTGGATGGGGGCTGCAGCGCTGATCGATGGCGGCAACACGACGGTCACGGCAGCTGGGGATGATATGTTCTCGATCGTCCGGTCTGTCGCCGGCCCTGGTTGGGATGCTTCGGCGGTCAGCACGACTGGCTTCATGGGCAATGCGGTCGCGCGGATAATCGCGCCGGAAGCGGCGTCCATAGTCATCGGTGGTCTTTCGGCCGCGCCAAACGCCACCGACGATTATGCGGTCGATTTCGGCTTCTTCTTCGATAGCGGAGGTGTGCTGAAGTCGATCGAGGGCGGCGGACAGAACGTCGTCGGGTCGTGGGCGCCCGGCGATGTCCTGTGGGTTGTCCAGTCTGCCGACGGCAGCGCGATATCCTACTGGCAAGGGGCTGAACTGAGGAGTGCCACGCTGCTCCGCTCGATCGGCACCTCCGCCGCGACCCTCTATTTCGACAGCAGCATCTACATCGACGCAGGCGCCGGTTTCTCGGCGGGCCTGTTCCAGCGCCGCACCTGACACCAGTCCACAATCGGAGCAATCATGACCGCCAGCCTCGACCTGACGGCCTCGCGCAACCTTGCGTGGGCGCCGACCATAGACCTGTTCTATCCGGGCGCGGAGCTCCCGCTGGATGGGGCGACCATCAAGATGGAGGTGCGTCTTTATCCGGGGCAGCCCGGCTCCCCGCTGATCATCGGGGAAAGCCTCGCCTTTCAGGATTTGCCGCCTTCGGTCCCCGGCGGGCAGCGCTGCCTTCGCGTCTTCCCCGGCGCAAATCAGGATGCGCTGGCCGCCATGCCGACCGGCCTCAACCAGCCCGAGCCGGGAGAGGCCGACGTCTACGCCTACGACATCATCCTGACCTATGCCGATGGCCAGCAAGACAAGCTGGCGCTCGGTCGCTTCATCCTCGAACCGGGAGTAACCCAGCCTTGAGCACGCAATATTTTAGCGCGCAGGTCGGCGGCCTGCGCGGCCCCGGCCTGACGGAAGAACAGCAGGACAGCGTCGATCAGGCGGTGGCAGATGCGGCCGATGCTGTCGGCAAGGTGTCGCCGATCGCGGACGTGGTGAAAACGGATAACCCCAACGGCTTTTCCGTCACTGATCCGACAGGTCGCGCGCTGCTGCTCGTGGACATGCTCCAGCGCCTCATCCTCGCAGGGCAGGCCAAGCTCATCACCGACCCGCTGGGCGGTGTCTCAGCGACCGATCCGCAGGGCCGGGCCATGTTCGCCTATGACCCGCTCCAGCGAGCTCTGACGGTGTCCGGCGAGATCCGCACGACGAAGAAGCTCAAGACACTGATGCTGGCGGAAATCAGCTTCTTCCCGGCCTATGGCCAAAGCTGGAGCATGGGCTTTGAAAACCTGCTGACGCAGCCGAAGATGCAGCGGTTCGACAATCTGATGTTCGTCGCCGGCGTCCGCACCCAGTCGTTCAACACCAGCGATCCGGACAATGCAGCGCGCTATGCCAGCCTTGCCCCCCTGACGGAGCGGCAGGACGTGGGGTCGCCAAAATACACAACCTTCCTGCCCAACGGTCTGGGGCAGACCATGGCGACCGCGCAGACCGACATGGTGAAGGAACTGCTGGCCTATCACAACAATCTGACGCCCCGCGACATTACGCATCGGCTGCTGTCGTCGACGCCCGGCGACGGCAATATGTCGATCGCGGATCTGTCGAAGGGTGGCGCCTATAATACCTATAACCGTCTGATCGCGCAGGTGGGTGCCGGATATGACCGGGCCGCTGATTTAGGGATGACCTACGACTTCCCGATGATGTCCTGGACGCAGGGCGCCTTTAGCGAAGAGTTGGAGGATGATTACGGCGCGGTGCTGGAGCAGCTGCGCCTCGATGTGCAGACCGACACCGCGGCCGTCTTCACGCGGCGCAATCCGCTGAAGCTGGTGACATGGCAGCGCTATTCGGAGCCGGGCATCACGCCCGCGACGCTCTATGAGGCCTATGTGCAGGCCGCCAAGGATCACGAGCATATCATCTGCGCCGCGCCGTCTTACTTCCTGCCCCGCGTGGCAGACGGCGCGACCCATATCAGCTCGGATGGGACGGATTGGCTCGCCGCCTATTACGGCCTCTCCTATTATCGAGTGGTCATCATGGGCCTGCCCAAGCCGCAGCCGCTCGATACTGTCGCCTTCTATCGCCAGGGCAAGCACCTGCTGGTCGAGTTCAACAATGACTATGCGCTGGAGTTCGATACCGACATCGTCGCGGCCGTGGCGAACATGGGATTCCAGCGCTTCACGTCGCTTGGCATAGAAGTGCCGATCAGCGCCGTCCAGATCGTTGGGCCGAACATCGTCAAGATCAGCTGCGCCACCAACTGGGCCGCATCCGACCGGCTAGTTTATGGCGGCAACGGTGCAGTCGGTGACGACGTTGGCCCCGTCACGGGGAACCGGGGAAATCTGCGCGACAGTCAGGGCGACTGGATCATCTATGACAGAGGATTCCGCAATCTGCCGATGCATAATTGGTGCGTCTGCTTCGACAAGGTCGTGGGCTGAGATGGTGATGCATGGCTCAAAACAATAAGATAAAGGCCTATTCTGCTTCTGCTCTGTTCGGTGGAAAGCTAGGGGGCGATTTACCGGTGAGATACATCTACATCGATGAAGCAGGCACGTCAGCAAACGAGCCCGTCACGGTTGTCGTTGGGGTAATCATCAGCCCAGATGAGCAATATTTCGAAGCTGAGAAGATGGTTGCTGAGGTGCTGGATCGCGTTCCTCTGCAATTCCGATCTAAATTCATCTTTCACGCAAAGAGCATCTGGGGTGATCCTAAATACCGAGACGGTTGGAGCCGCGAAGATCGTAAGAAACTCATCTTGGACATGTGCGATATTCCTCGCCGTCTACGACTGCCCATCGCGTTGGGAAAGGTTCGGAGGGACTCCGGCGGGCAGTCGGTCATAGATCAACGTAACATTCCGATGAAGTTATCTGAATGGCATCATTTCATGGCGTTTGCTGGCTGCCTCGTGCGAGCGGATGCCTACTTGCGCGACTCATGCGGCCCACGCGAGGTTGCTACAGTTATCGCTGAAGATGTGCCAACTATGCGGCAGCGACTGCGTGAAGCCGTCACTGTAGCTAAGGCGATGCGTCCAGCGCTGCCACCAGACCCCAATTTGCTCCGTCCGACGCAGTACGAGCGCGCAACGGGCCGGACGACGCAGCAGATACGCTGGGGTATTGAGCGGATCAGGGACGGCATTCACTTCGCCGAAAAGGGCGACGCGCCTTTTCTGCAAATAGCGGATGCTTGCGCCTTCGCTTTCCGGCGCTTCTTTGCTCAGCAGGATGGGGGTGATGAGCTCGTCCGATCCATCCTCGGATACTCACTTGCCGCTGCCGATTGGAGCGGTCCTATTTCCCAGTCGCTGTTTGACCCGCTCCCAACGGGTACAGTTGCATCGGCCTTTCGTGCCTCGCCTGATCCTATCTGACCGCTAGGCGGGGTCATTCAACATTCGTGAGACAGTGCCCGGAACGCGTTCCGGGCACGTCGCCTATCGCCTTCATCCCTCACTTCTCGGGAGACTTCTACATGCGAATTGAAATTCCCACGGCAACGGTCGTCGATCCTGCCGGCGTCACCGCTTACCCCTTCATCGAAAGCGCAACATCGCTGTTCATCCTCGGCGGCGGCGCACTGTCGTCCGTAAAGAACCGCGCCGGCGGGCCTGACGGCGTTGTCAGCGGCTCGATCCTCTATCAGCCCAGCTATGCCCGCTTCAGCGGCAGCAGCCAGACCAACTATATCCAGACATCTCAGGTCGACATCGGCTTGGCTGACGTGGCGCAGACCCTCATTTCCGTTTCCCGGATGCCGAACCCGGCCAGCGGTGACGCGGTGCCAGGGCGGAGCCTGTTTTCCTCATATAACGGCACCACGAATTTCGGGATTTCGCTGGTCAATACGGGTGGCCTGATGGCGCACGGTGACGGCGTCGATGCCGCCTATTTCGAGGATGGCGGCGCGTATCAGGAAGCGTTCTTCAGGTTCAAAGCTGTCGTCACGGCGCAGGACAATATGAAGCTGGTCGAAGTGGTCGGCGGCAAGCTGGTCATCAGCGAAGACATGGGCATTGAGAGCGCCGTGAATGGCGACAGGCCGCTGCGGATCGGTGGAGACTATTTCGCAGGCGGCTATGATGACACCTGCGATATCGCGATGGTATCGCGGCACGCTGCTAGCCTTACGCTGGAGCAGCTCCAGTATATCTACGACTATGTGAAGGCTTATTACGCCGCGCGCGGCGAGCGGGTGCTCTAAGCAGTTGAGGGGAGACGCGTGTGGCTGATGCGGGAACAGCGGGTGAGGCGGGCGGCATGGTGGCTGGCTGCGTTGCCCTTCTTTACGCCTTTGGCAAAGGGGCTGCCTGGGCGCTGAATTGGAGGGATGCCCGGGCCCGAACGCGGGCGGCCAAGCTGCAGGCGTGGCATGAAGAGCTACAGGCCCGCGAAGAGCAGCAGGACAAGCGCGATCGCGACTATCAGCAGCGGATCGAGACGCAGCTGCGGCGGCTGACGGTGGAAAACCGCGTCCTTCGCCGCGCCTTTGAACTGGTGGCGGAGCCGCTTCGGCGGCTGGAGCCGGATAATCCGAACCTCGCCCGGGCCCAGATGATGCTCGATCGCGCATTCCCGCTCGATCCGGCCATGCCCGAGGATATCGCCTCGCTCGCCGCGATGATCGACCGCCCGGCACCGGAGCCCGAGCGGGTCTGAGGCCGCCATAAAATCCGATCTTTCACGGGCGCTTTTAGCGCCCTTTTTAATGGGGGAATGTGATGAATTCGACCGATCCCGCGTGGCTGCTCGCCGCGCGGCAACTGCTCGGCACGCGTGAAGCTGCTGGCGCTGCCAACAACGGCACCATCCTTGGCTGGGCCAAGCTGCTCGGCATCAAGGTGCTGGGCATCCTCTACAATGCCGACAGCACGCCCTGGTGCGGCCTGTTCGTCGCGCACTGCCTGCGCGTCGCCGGCGTCAATCTGACGGCCATGAAGGTGGGCGTGCGGGCGAAGGCATGGGCGACCTGGGGCAGCGCGATCGCGGCCGATCGGCTCGCGCCCGGGGCAATCCTCGTCTTCGATCGAGCGGGCGGCGGGCATGTCGCCTTTTATGTCGGCGAGGATCCAACGCACTATCATGTGCTGGGCGGCAACCAGGGCGACCGCGTGAGCGTCATGCGGCTGGAAAAAAGCCGCTGCGTCGCGCGGCGTTGGCCGACGCTGGTGCCGGTCATCGGCGGTCCCGTGAAGCTCACGGCTGCCGGCGTGCCCGTGTCCAGGAATGAGGCGTGAGCGCGCTGCGCTGGCTGCGATCGCGCCTGCAGGAGCGATCGACCTTCGTCGGCATCGGGACCGCGATCGGCGCGGCTTCGGTGCTCCCGGCCCCTTGGAGTTGGCTCAGCCTCGCCGTCGGCACGCTCGCCGCGCTGATTCCTGACAAGAATTATGGAGGTGAGTGATGGGAGCGATCTTCTCGCGAATCTGGCCGCATCTGCTCGCCATCGCGGCGATCGCGGCCGTCATCTGGTATATCGACCATCGCGGCTATGAGCGGGCCCAGGCGGATGAGCGCCTTGATCGCGCTGAGACGGCCGCAACCTTCAACATCCTGCTGCGCCGGAGCGAGGGCCGCCTGGCGGCCGTCGTCACCTCGAACGACCGAACCTTGGCCGACAAGATCGCGGCCGTGCGGACCTATCACCGCACCATCATCCAGCCTGCCCTTGAAAAGGAGATCGCGCATGATCCGCTTCTCGCCCGTCCTGATGCTCGCCTGTCTGACGGCGTGCTCCGCGAGCTCAACGCCGCCCGCACCGGCAGCGCCTGTTCCCGCCGAACTGACGGCGGAATTGAGTGCGCCTTGCCCGTTGCTGTCTCAGATCTGGGATCCGCTGGTGGCGACGCTAGTGCGGGTGAGCCAGGTGGACGCCCGCCTCTATGAGGAATGCCGGCTGCATCACGCCGGCGTGGTCAATGCCTATGTGGAGAGCCGGGCCGAGATCATCCGGCACAATGAGGGGCGATCGCCTCCCGCGCCCGCGCGGGCGGACATCATCGACCCTCCCTGAACTGGAGGGGCTGGTCGGATGCCGGTCAGCCTCGGAACCGATTGACGATCCGCTTCCATTCCCGTTCGTCGGGGAGGGTTAGCGTGATTTGCGGGGGCGCATCGACCAGGTCGATCCCCTTCGGCCGAATGCGCTTGCCGAGTCGGCGGGCGCATTCCCGGCACCAGAATTTCTCGCGGGCCGCCCCGAAATTGTCGTCCCATCCTCGGCGGTGGAAGTGCCACCAGATGCCATGAGGGTGGAACAGGCCGAAGTGACCGCACCGGCAGATAACCTTCACCGTGCGGTGCCAAGCCGCCGCCTCGAACAGACAGGTGGCTACCTTCAGCCCGTCTCGATAGCGCGCCACGTCATTTCGTCATGGCGGCCAGTTCATCAAGGCTGGCGTAGCGAACCGCCACGAGCCTTTCCAACCGTGCCGCGATGACCTTCAGGTCGCGGCCGGTAAGGCCGCTATCGTCCACCGTTTCATCGTCCCGCCAGCGTTCGGCAAACTGCCGAAAGCGGGCCTTCAGTTCATCGTCCATTTGGTTCTCCATCCGGTGAGCCAGTGAGTTCCCCGCCTCGGCGGGGGTTGAGGCGCGCCAACGCCTCAAGCCGGCGGAAACGACCCGCCATGTCACCGGCTGGCCTGCCGGATTCATCCCGCCTCCCGGCGCTCGGGAGGGGTGAACAGATATGGAACAAACGTAATGGAGTCGAGTCCGCTTTTTGATGATTTCGTCGCGCCCGTGTCGCCCGTAGCGGCCTATATCGGGGGCAAGAGACGGCTATGGAAGCGCGTCACGCGCGCGATCGACCTGGTGCCGCACCAGTCCTATGGCGAGGTGTTCATGGGCATGGGCGGTGTCTTCCTGCGCCGTGGCAGGCGACCGCGCGCCGAATTTATCAACGACTGGTCGGAGGATGTGTCGACCTTCTTCCGGATCCTGCAGCGCCATTATGTCGCGTTCCTGGACATGCTCCGGTACCAGCTGACGACCAGGAGCAATTTCGAGCGGCTGATGCGGGTCGATCCCTCGACCCAGACCGACCTGGAGCGGGCGGCCCGGTTCCTCTATCTCCAGCGGCTGGCGTTCGGGGGCAAGGTGGCTGGTCGCAACTTCGGCGTCGATTCGGCGAACTCAGGCGCGTTCGATGTGACCAAGCTGCAGCCCATGTTGGAGCAGCTGCACGAGCGGCTTGCCGGCGTAACGATCGAGCGGCTGCCCTGGTCGGATTTCGTGCGGCGCTATGACCGGCCCGACATGCTCTTCTATCTCGACCCGCCTTACTATGGCAGTGAGGGCGACTATGGAGCCGGGATGTTCGATCGCGGCGAGTTCGCCGGGATGGCCGAGCAGCTGCGCGCGATCGACGGACAGTTCCTGATGAGCATCAATGACGTGCCGGAGATCCGCGAGGCTTTTGCCGGCTTCGCCATGGCGACCGTCGATCTGCAATATACGGTAGGCAACGGCTCGCCGGTCGCAGCGCGGGAACTCATAATCACAAACAGTCGTGAGGTGGCGATCGAGCGGCTGGTGCCAACTAATGGGCCGATTTGAGGCTTAGCGCGTCGCTGTCAGGAACTTATGTTTTTGGCTGGTTCCCTTCACCCGCTCCAAGCGTCCTCCTTCATCCGATCTGCCGCTTGGCGAGCTTCCGGGCGAGCGTGCGGCGGTGCATGCCCAGACGCCGCGCGGCTTCGGAGATGTTGAAGTCGCTGTCTTTGAGCACTTCATGAATATGCTCCCATTCCAGGGTCTTGATCGAGGTTGGCCGGGGCGCCAGCGGGGTGGACGCGTCACCCGCCGACCGGGCGAAAGCGGCCTCTATATCATCGGTGTTGGATGGCTTGGCGAGATAGTGGGACGCGCCGAGCTTGATCGCCTCGACCGCCGTGGCGATGCTGGCAAAACCAGTCAGAACGACGATCAGCATTGCCGGATCATGAGCGTGCAAGGCCTGAACGCATACAAGGCCGGATTCCGCGGCCAGTTTCAGGTCGACCACGGCATATTGCGGGTTATGGCTTTCCAGAAGCGCGTTCAGCGCAGCCTGATTGTCAGCGGTGAGCACGCGGTATCCGCGCCGCTCGAACGATCGTTTCAGGGTCCGGGCAAAGGCTTCGTCATCCTCCACCAGGACGAGCAGCCTGTCCTCGCTCCGGGGCTTTTCCTCACTCATCCGCCTGCTCCTCCAGCGCCACGGTGCCCAGCGGCAACCGCATCAGAATGAGCGCGCCGCCGTCCGCGCCATTGCTGGCGCTGACGCTGCCGCCCAGCTTGCGCACCACGTTCACGACCAGAAACAGGCCCATGCCCCGGCCATCGCTGCCCTTGCTGGAGCGGTAGGGCTTGCCGAAGTCGGCCAGCATCGCCTCGCTGAACCCGCTGCCATTATCCCGCACGGCGATGTTCAGCGAATGGCTGTCCCGGCCGACGAGCAGGTCGATATAGCTCGCGCCAGCCTCCCGCGCATTGTCCAGCAGGTTGCCGATCGCTTGCCGGATCACCGGATCGGCGACGATGCGTGGATAATCATGCGGGCCAAAGTCGCAATGCAGCGGCATGCCGGGATTGGCCGTCCGCCAATCCCTTGCAATGCCTTCCATGAAATCGCGCACGTTGGTGACTTCGGGCGCTTCGCCGCGCGCTTCGCCAGCGGACAGCAGAATGCCGGTCACGATCGCCTTGCAGCGTTGGACCGCCGCCTGCATTTCCTCCACCTCTTCCTTCAGCGCTGGGTGGCCGCTGATCTCCGGCATGTGACGCCAGTCGCCCAGTACCACGGCGAGTTGGGACAGCGGCGTTCCAAGCTCATGCGCCGCACCCGAAGCGAGCAGGCCCATGCGGACGATATGTTCCTCCTCTGCCGCCTGTTGCCGCAACCGCGCCAGATAGGCTTCGCGCGCCTGGAGGTTGCGGGCCACCGGGGTCATGAACAGCACCAGCAGAACCGCGATCATCGTCAGGCAGATCCATGTGCCTACGATGTGCAGGTCGAACAGATGTCCTTCCAGCGCGTCGGTCAGATGCAGCGGCCGGTAGACGAAGGACAGCATTGCAATACAGAGCGCCGACATGATGACGATGCCCCAGATGCTCCAGCGATCAAGCAGCACCGCGCCGAGAGCGACCTGTAGAAGGTAAAGCGAGATGAACGGGTTGGTCGCGCCGCCGCTCAGGTAAAGCTGCACCGTCAGCAGCAGGACGTCGAACAGCAGCGCCACGAACAGTTCCGCATGGGCAACGTCGGTGCGGCGGCGCAGCGCGGCGAAGGTGACGATGTTCACCGCGGCGGCGATGCTGGCGACCAGCAGCATCGCCAAGATGGGCAGGCTGATGCCCATGCCCCAATGCACGAACAATATGGTCACGATCTGCCCGGCGATGGCCACCCATCGCAGTTGCACCAGCAGCGCCATATTCTTGCGCCCAGCGGCATCCGCGGGCCACTGGCCCGGCAGCCAGCGGCCGCTTATAGATGGGCGCAGCTTCACGCGTGGCGCGCTTTCCATTCATGACGCATCACGACTATGTAGGCGCCCGCCACCATCGCCGCCAGCGCGAACCATGTGATCGCATAGGGCAGGTGATTGTTGGGAAAGCGGACCACTGTCAGTCCTCCCACAGGAAAGCCGTTGGCGGGAACCGCCTGCTCCTGATCGACGAAATAATTGGCCACCGGCGCAGGGAGGCTCTTGGCGCGCGCGATTGCTTCCACATCACGCGAATACCAGCGGCCGCCGCTGGGATCGTTGGCGCGCAGGAAGCCGCCGCCCGGCTCCGTCAGGCGCAACAGGCCGGTCACGCGCACAACGCCGCCGGGCCGCGCATAGCTGGAGCGTTCCTCGGATGGCACGAAGCCGCGATTAACGATCAGGGTAAAGCCGCGATCCGTGCGCAACGGCGTCATCACCCAATATCCCAAGCCGCGCACCGTCGATGCCTGCACCAGTGCCGCACGGTCATGCAGGAATGTGCCGCGCGCCGTGACTCGCAGATAGGCATCGTCGCTACCGGCGGATGAAGGGGCAGGGCGTGCCGGCGCATGGATGCGTGTTTCGACCTGATGGATCAGCGCCCGCTTCCAGTGGAGGCGCTGGATCTGCCATACGCCCAGGCTGACGAGCCCCGCGAACAGAAGGGCGGCGGCGATCGAAAAACCAATCAGGAAACCCGTCGCCCGCCGCCTTGCCGTCACGGCATCTGGCTCATGTCATGCGGGGACATGGCCTGCATCTGGGGCATCATGTTGGTGTTCAGGTGGTACATGACCCACATCGATCCCGCGAGGGTGATGACAACCAGGACGATGGTAAAGATCAGCGCCATCATCGTCCACCCGCTTTCCGACCGCGTATTCATGTGCAGGAAGTAGATCATGTGGACGATGATCTGCACCACGGCGAAAGCCATGATGACGATCGCGGTGGTCTGCGGATTGGCGAAGGCGCCGGTCATCACCAGCCAGAAGGGGATGGCGGTCAGGATGACGGACAGGCCAAAGCCGATCATGTAGCTGCCGAAGCTGCCATGGCTGTGCCCGGCGTCGTGCTGGTCGTGCGCGCTCATCGCAGCATCCCCATGAGATAGACGAAGGTGAAGACGCCGATCCACACGACGTCAAGGAAGTGCCAGAACATGCTGAGGCACATGAGGCGGCGCTGGTTCGCGGGGATCAGCCCTTTCTTGGCGACCTGCGCCATCAGCGTCACCAGCCAGATGATGCCGAAGGTGACGTGCAGGCCGTGCGTGCCGACCAGCGCGAAGAAGGCGGACAGAAATCCCGACCGCATCGGCGTCGCGCCTTCATGGATGAGATGCGCGAACTCGTACATCTCGATGCCCAGGAAGGCGAGGCCGAACAGGCCGGTGATGGCCAGCCAGCCCTGCGTGGCGGCGACCCGGTTCTTTTCCATCGACAGCATGGCAAAGCCGTAGGTGATGGAGGAAAAGAGCAGCATCGCGGTGTTCAGCGCGACCAGCTCCAGGTCGAACAGGTCCTTGGGGCCGGGCCCCGCCGCATAGCTGCCGCCCAGCACCGCATAGGTGGCGAACAGGCAGGCGAAGATGAGGCAATCGCTCATCAGGTACATCCAGAAGCCCAGCATGGTGCTGGACCCTTCGGGATGATGTGGTTCTTCCGCCAGGTGGAAGAGGGGATTGCCGTCCTTGTCCAGGAAGGCAGGGTCTATGGTGGATACACTAGCCATGATGGTTCAGCCCTGCATCGCGAGCTGACGCATGTGCTCGCCTTCGGTGCGTTCCACCACATCCTCGGGGATGTAATAGTCGCGCTTGTAGTTGAAGGTGTGGCCGATCGCGACGGCCAGGATGCCGATGAAGCTCAGCCCCGCGAGCCACCACATATACCAGATCATGCCGACCGCGAAGGCCACGGACAGGCCGCCTAGGATGATGCCCGTCCCGGTGTTGCTGGGCATGTGGATCGGCCGGTAGCCGCCCGTGGGCCGCTGATAGCCGCGCTTCTTCATGTCGGCCCATGCGTCGGTGTCGTGAATGACCGGCGTGAAGGCGAAATTATAGTCGGGCGGCGGCGAGCTGGTCGCCCACTCCAGCGTGCGGCCATCCCACGGGTCGCCGGTCGTGTCGCGCAGCTTGTCGCGGTTGATGATGCTGACCGCGAACTGGATGAACATGCAGGCGATGCCGCCAGCGATCATGAAGGCGCCCAGCGCAGCGATCTGGAACCAGATCTGCAAGCTTGGATCATCGAACACGCGCATGCGCCGGGTAACGCCCATCAGGCCCAATATGTAGAGCGGCATGAACGCGACCCAGAAGCCGACCACCCACAGCCAGAAGCTGCGCACGCCCCACTTCTTGTCCAGCTTGAACCCGAACGCCTTGGGCCACCAATAGTTGATCGCCGCGAACAGGCCGAACAGCACGCCGCCGATGATCACGTTATGGAAATGCGCGATCAGGAACAATGAATTGTGCAGCACGAAGTCGGCAGGCGGCACCGCCAGCAGCACGCCGGTCATCCCCCCGACCACGAAGGTCAGCATGAAGGCGACTGTCCACATCATCGGCAGTTCGAACCGGATGCGGCCGCGATACATGGTGAACAGCCAGTTGAACAGCTTCGCCCCGGTCGGGATGGAGATGACCATCGTCGTGATGCCAAAGAAGCTGTTCACGCTGGCGCCCGATCCCATGGTGAAGAAGTGGTGCAGCCAGACGAGATAGCTCAGGATCGCGATGACGACCGTCGCATAGACCATCGACGAATAGCCGAAGAGGCGCTTGGACGAGAAGGTCGATGTCACTTCGCTGAACACGCCGAACAGCGGCAGGATCAGGATGTAGACCTCCGGGTGGCCCCAGATCCAGATGAGGTTCACATACATCATCGGATTGCCGCCCATGTCGTTCGTGAAGAAGGCGGTGCCGACATAGCGGTCGAGGCTCAGCAACGCGAGAACGGCGGTCAGAACCGGGAAGGCGGCGACGATCAGCACGTTGGACAGCAGGGACGTCCACACGAAGATGGGCAGCTTCATCATCGTCATGCCGGGGGCGCGCATCTTGACGATGGTCGCGATCAGGTTGACGCCCGACAATAATGTCCCGACGCCCGCCACCTGCAAGCCCCAGATATAATAGTCCACTCCGACGCCCGGCGAGTAGGCGATGCCCGACAGCGGCGGATAGGCCAGCCAGCCGGTCCGCGCGAATTCACCCACGAACAGCGACATCATGGTGATGACGGCACCGGCCGTCGTCATCCAGAAGCTGAAATTGTTGAGGAAGGGAAAGCTCACGTCCCGCGCGCCGATTTGCAGCGGAACCATATAGTTCATGATCCCGGTGATCATCGGCATCGCCACGAAGAAGATCATGATGACGCCGTGCGCCGTGAAGATCTGATCATAGTGATGGGCGTTCAGATAGCCTTCCGAGCCATTGAACGCCCAGGCCTGCTGGATGCGCATCATGATCGCGTCGGCGAAACCGCGCACGAACATGATGAGGCCCAGGATCATGTACATGATGCCGATGCGCTTATGGTCGACGGTCGTGAACCAGTCGCGCCACAGCATGCCCCATAGCCGGTATTTGGTGACCAGCCCCAATATGGCGGCGCCCCCCACGGCGACCGCGAGGAAGGTGGCGATCAGGATCGGCTCGTGGATCGGGATGGCGCTCCAGTCGAGGCGGCCGAAGACCAGCTTCCAGATGCCGCTATTTTCGGAGGCGGGATGGGGAGACATAGGGTTCAGGGCCTCTGGAGAAAGGTGTGGGGGAGTGCTTGGTTCAGCGGCACATCGGGCGCAAAGGCCCGTTCGTTTCGAGCGCAGTCGAGGAACATTGGCATCGCGCTTCCCATGTCTTGGCTACGCGTGACACGAATGGAGGCAGGCGGGGCTGCCGGCATCTTACTGGCCATGATGCCCCATATGCCCATCGGCATCCTTCTGCCCCGGCGCTTCATTGCCCTGTGCTGCGGGCGTGCGCCCGGCGGCAGGGGTCATCCCTGCGGGCTGAGCGATTTCGCCGCGCTTTCCGGGCGGAAGGGGATGGAAGCCGCCGACATCGATCGTGCCGTCATGGCGCAGCCCCTGGGTGTCATGCGCCGACTCCTTGCCCGCGCCGCCATGCATGTCGGTCATCATGACCTCGTCCATGCAGCGCTTGCCCGGCTGGGCGCACATGTTGAGCGCGGCATGGAACAGCTTTGGCTCGACACTGCTGAAATAGAGCGGCGGCACTTTCTCGCTCGGCTGCTCCAGCTTCACATAGGCGGCCCGGTCCAGCTTCGCGCCGCTCGCCTTCACCTTGGCCACCCACTGGTCGAACCCGGCCTGATCCATTGCATGGAAGCGGAAGCGCATGTTGGAAAAGCCCGCGCCGGAATAATTGGCCGAAAAGCCTTCGAAATTGCCCGGCTTGTTCGCTACGGCGTGCAGGACGGTTTGCATGCCGGGCATGGCGTAAATCTGCCCGGCGAGCGCGGGCACGAAGAAGCTGTTCATCAACGTCGATGACGTGATCTTGAACTCGATCGGCTGATCGACCGGCGCGGCCAGTTCGTTGACGGTGGCGATCCCCAGTTCGGGATAGATGAACAGCCATTTCCAATCGAGCGCGACCACTTCGACTTGGAGCCGCTTCGCCGCCGGTTCGACCTTCCGCTCGGCATTGATGCGCTCGATCGGGCGATAGGGGTCAAGCAGATGCGTGCTGGTCCAGGTGATCGCGCCAAGCGCGATGATGATCAGCAGCGGCGCCGACCAGATCAGCAGTTCAAGGCTGGTCGAATGGTCCCAGTCAGGATCATAATCCTTCGCCTTCGCCCTTTCCCGGTAGCGCCACGCGAACCAGACCGTCATCGCCATCACCGGCAGGATGATCAGCAGCATCAGCAGCGTCGACACCAGAATGAGGTCGCGTTGCTGCACAGCGACATCGCCCGCTGGTGACATGACGACCCAGTCGCACGCGCCCAGAGGCAGCAGCAACACAGGGGCAAATCGGCGGAAAACAGCGGTTGACGGGATGAGTCGGCGAACGGTCATGCTGGCCGAATAGGGGGGAGGGGAGGGGTTCGACATTGGACCTTTTGTCCTATCCCCTCGCGGGTGCGAAATCATGCATGGCCCCTTTCGACCACCGGGATGATTCGCCGTGCCGCAGCGATGCTGCATGGATTTCCCGCAGCATGAAGGCCAGCGACACCCCATGACTTCCGCGACGACCACGCCGTCTTCCACGTCGATGGAGCGCGATGCCCGCAACGTCACCGCGCGTGACAAGCGGGTTGCGCCTGGCGAGATCGCCATTGGCGTGATCATCGGCCGGACTTCGGAATTTTTCGATTTCTTCGTCTATGCCATCGCGTCCTGCATCGTCTTTCCCGCGCATGTCTTCCCTTATCTGAGCCCGCTGTCGGGCACGATCTGGTCCTTCGCCATCTTCGCGCTCGCCTTCGTCACGCGGCCGATCGGCTCCTTCCTCTTCATGGCGATCGACCGGGCCTATGGGCGCGGCGTGAAGCTGACCATCGCGTTGTTCCTCCTTGGCGGATCGACGGCCTTCATCGCCTTTCTTCCGGGATATGAGACGATCGGCGTCTGGTCGGCGGTGCTGCTCGCCGCGTTCCGCGCGGGGCAGGGCATCGCGCTGGGGGGAACCTGGGACGGGCTGGCCTCGCTGCTGTCACTCAACGCGCCATCGAACAAGCGCGGCTGGTATGCGATGATGCCGCAGCTTGGCGCGCCCATTGCCCTGCTGGTGGCCAGCGGCCTCTTCGCCTTCTTCCTGTCCACCCTGTCACGCGCTGACTTTATCGAGTGGGGCTGGCGCTATCCCTTCTTCGTGGCGTTCGCGATCAATGTCGTCGCGCTGTTCGCCCGGTTGCGCATCGTCGTCACCCATGAATTTGAACGGCTGTTCGAAGCGCGCGAATTGCAGCCGTCGCCGGTCGTCGAAACGGTGCGCAACGAAGGCCGCAACATCGTGATCGGCGCCTTCGCCCCGCTGGCGAGCTTTGCCCTGTTCCACATGGTCACCGTCTTCCCGCTCAGTTGGATCGCGCTCTACACGGATCAGCCGCTGGAGCGCTTCCTCGTGATCGAGGCGATCGGCGCGTGCGTCGGCATCCTGGCCATCATCGTGTCGGGTTTCGTCGCTGACATGGTGGGCCGCAGGTCTCTGCTCGGCTGGTCGGCGCTCGGCATCGGCATTTTCAGCATTCTCGCCCCGCTGCTGCTGAACGGAGGAGAACTGGCGGAGATCGCCTTCATGATCCTGGGCTTCATCCTGCTGGGGCTGAGCTTTGGCCAATCATCGGGCGTGGTCGCCTCCAACTTCGCCAGCGCGACGCGTTACACGGGGTCCGCGCTGACGTCCGACCTTGCCTGGCTGGTGGGCGCGGGTTTCGCTCCGCTCGTCGCGCTGCTGCTGTCGAGCAATTTCGGGCTGGCGGCGTCTGGCGCCTATCTGCTGTCGGGCGCGATCGTCACGGGCCTTGCCCTGTTCATCAACAAGGAACTGGCTGGCAAGGATCGCTGAGGGTCGAGGGGCTCTATGCCCTCATCCGTTTCAGGGCTTGCCGGTCGAACCACCATGCCGTGCCGCGACGGGGTCTGAACCGCTCAAGCCAGAGCGGATATAGGTCGGCGAGGCGCGGGGGCAGCCCGTCCGGGCCGATGCGGCTCATAATGTCGGACACGATCCGGTTCTGGTAGAAGCGCACGGAATAGTTGATCAGCCGCCGATATTGCATCCGCCAGCTTGCCGGACTGGTCAGTCGCACCGGATCGCAGAAGAAACCAGCGTCTTCACAAGCAACTACCCGGTCAAGGCTCCAGGCCGCATCCGATTGCAGGTCCGTATAGGCCCAGGCCGCGACCAGACCATCATCGCCGATCAGATCCTGCGGCAGATGAAGCCCGCGATCGCGGATCCGCTGGACGAAGCTGCCCGACAGAGCATAAAGGTCCCCGAACAACCCGCCTTCCTCGCGCAGCATGCGGCGATAGTGGCTGGCGAGCCTTCCGTTCATCGGCATTCCGGCGGCTGCATTGACCTGAGGATGCCCGGCCAGAGCCGACAGCAGCGCATTGATGGAGCCTTCTGCGATCCGAGCGTCGCCGTCCATGCAGATGACCGCATCCTCATGTCCCGCGAGCAGGTCATGCACGAAATGATTCCACGTCCGCGACTTTCCGCCGAAAGTGAGGTCATGCACGATCACGTTGGCCCGTCCCGCCGCTGCCTCCCGCGCGCGTGAGGCGGTCGCGTCAGTCGATCCGTTCACCAGCACATGAAAGACTATATCGGCGCGGTCGAGCGGCAGCGAACGCAGGCAAGCGGCGATCCTCTGTTCCTCCTGATGCGCGAAGATGCCGGCGGCGATGCGCATGGTGTCAGCGGAAATCCCAGGCCTGCTGGCCATGCTGCACACTGTCCAGCCCGTCCGCTTCCTCCTGGGCCGTACCACGCATGGGCAGCAGCACGGACAGGATCAGCGCGGCGATGGCGGAACCAGCCATCGACCATAGCACCACCACCCCAACGCCAGCCGCCTGCGACGCGAGCGCGCCGGTCAGGCTGATGCCCGGCTCAAACCCGGCCCCGCCCATCACCGGCAGCACCATCACAGGCATCAGCATCACGCCGGTCAGCCCGCCCAGTCCATGGATCACGAAGACATCGCACCCATCGTCGATCCGTTTGGCGAACGCAGCCTTGCCAGCCCGGCAGACGAGCACCGCCACGATGCCGGTCAGGATCGCGCCGCCCGTACCGGCAAGAGCGCCCGAAGCGGATATGGCGGCAAGCCCCGTCAGCGCTCCCGACAACGGCCCCGTGGCGGACGGTTTCCCTCCCGCGAGGCGGTCTATGAGCATCCAGCAAAGCGCGCCGGAGCAGGCCGCGAAATGAGCGTTCAATATGGCGGCCGCCGCGTCGCCGGTAGCGCCCAATGCCCAGCCGCCGAGTGCTCCCGTCCATCCCATCCATATGAGCGCGCCGCCCGCGATGCTGAGCAAGGGCGCATGGCCAGCGTCCGGCGATGAGCGCCGCCGCCCGATCATCAGCATGAGCGCCAGGCCGGAAAAGCCCGCGCTGACATGGACCACCAGAGCGCCCGCGAAGTCCATGACGCCAAGCCCTGCGAGCCAGCCGCCGCCCCAGATCCAATGGGCCACCGGAGCATAGACGATGAGCAGCCAGAGCGGCGCGAGCGCAGCCATCCAGCCCAGACGCGCCCGCCCTGCCACCGCGCCCGGCAGCAGGCAGGCGGCGAAGACCGCCAGGCTCATCTGGAAAAGGACGAAAGCGGATTCGGGGACCGTCATCCCCTCTTGCAAGGGGTTGAGGTTCGCCAGCAGCATATTGGCTCCTCCGCCAAGCCAGCTGCTTCCCGGCGCATAGGCTAGGCTGTAGCCCGCAATCCCCCAGACCAGCGACGCACCAGCAGCCACGGCGGCGGTTTGCGCTGCGATGGCAAGGCCGTTGCGTACATTGACGAGCCCCATGTGCCGCAGCGCCAGTCCCGGCAGGGCGGCAAGCAGCACCAGAAGGCCGCACAGCATCATCCAGCCCGTATCGCCGCTATCGGCAACCGCCACCTGCGCACCGGCGGGCTGCGGGGCTGCGACGAAGAGGAAGAGGAGCAACAGGCGAGCGAACATCGGCATATCCGGCGGTCTATATTCCAGCCGTCCTACCCGCCGCCGGGTAAACAAGTTGATAAGCAAAGCGCCATGCGAGGGCGCAAGGCGCTAATAGGCCTTGCCGCCGCAGGAAATGCGTCCCGTGCCGCGATTTTCGACCTGGCAGGCGGCTTTGCCGAGGACAGTGACATCGCCCGATCCCGATGCGGTCACCTTTGCCGTGACATCGGCGGTCAACGCGATGTTGCCCGGCCCGTCATTGCCGACCGTCGCTTGCCTGACATGCAGTTCTTCCGCCGCCACCGCGCCGGGGCCGTTCACCCGCACCGTCGCCATGCCAGCCCGCCCGGCGAGCGTGACCCGGCCAGCGCCAGCAAGGCCCAGGTTCAACTGGTCGACATCGATGGCGGCAACGCTGATGTCGCCATTGCCGCCCAGGATGATGTCGCCGCGCCCGCCCCTGATCCGGCTGACCGACACGGACCCGCCGCCTGTCAGGACGATTCGCGACAGGTCCCCGGTGGAAAGGCGCAAGGTAGCGCGTCCGCCGCCCTTGTCGCCAGACGGGCTGCGGTCCAGC
Organism: Sphingobium sp. DC-2; assembly: GCF_000722555.1. NCBI lineage: Bacteria > Pseudomonadati > Pseudomonadota > Alphaproteobacteria > Sphingomonadales > Sphingobiaceae > Sphingobium > Sphingobium sp. DC-2. The sequence goes on from NZ_JNAC01000165.1 coordinate 19,640, forward strand.
GACACCGTCAGCAAGCGTCCCGACACGTCGATGCGCAGCCGGTCGATCAGGCTCTGGTCGCCTTCGATCCGTGCCGAAGCGCCCGCTCCGGTGGTGACGATGACCTCGACGGGCGCATCGACCCGGATCGCGCTGAAACTGGTGATGGTGTAGCCGCGCGTCGCCGCCGCGGCAGGATGGCTGAGCAGAAGGATCGCACAGAAAGCGAACCAGTTCCTCGATAGCCTTGCGATGCGCACCAGCCCGTTGCTCCTGCCCGATAAGCCTTTAAGCTCCGACTGATAGCTTCCTCTGCTGGCGCTGCAAGGGCAGGTGGCGGCTTCAAGCCCCTTCGTTCGTCGGAGGCGTTGGGGCAAGATCATGTCCGGCGCGATGGGAGGCTGATCAATCATGCGCATATTGTTCCTGGCATTGGGCCTGCTGGCGATCGCCGATGCTCCTGCCATCGCGCAGGACAGGGCGGCGCGATGGTGGTCCCATGTCGAAGCGTTGGCGAGCGATGCGAATGAAGGCCGGGCGACGGGCTCCCCCGGTTATGATCGCGCCGCAGACTATGTGATCGGCCAGTTCCGCGCGCTTGGGTTGAAACCTGCCGGGGCGGAAGGCTACCGCCAGCCGATTTCCTTCGTCGAACAGAGAATATCGGCGGAAGAGAGCAGGGCAATCCTGATCGGGCCAACAGGGGAAAGGCCGCTTTCCACGCCGGGCGACATCATCTTTTCGGCCGCCGGTGGCCCCCTGCCGCAGTCGCTGGACGCGCCGTTGCTGTTCGCAGGTTATGGGCTGCATTTGCCGGAGGCCGGGCATGACGATTTCGCCGGGCTGGACGTCAAGGGCAAGATCATCGTCGTGATTTCGGGTGGTCCCAGGACGATTTCGGGCGCGCTTAAATCCCATGCCCGGTCCGATCGGGCGGCATGGCTTGCCCGCAGGGGCGCGGCCGGCCTCATTACGCTGGTCACGCCCAGGCAGGTGGAGATTCCATGGGAAAGGCGAATGGCGCTTTCCACTCAGCCAGCCCTGTTCTTCAAGGACGCATCGCTGCGCGACAGCGCCACGCCCTTCGTCACGGCGCAGTGGGACCCGGCCAGGTCGGCCCTCCTGTTCGAAGGCAGCGGCAAGGACTTTTCCGCCATCGCGGCGGCTGCCGATGCGTCCGCACCGGTGCCGTCCTTTCCACTTGCCCAGCGTCTGAAAGCCGACATCGCCAGCCGCCGCGCTGATCTGTCATCCTCCAATATCATCGCGGTCATGCCCGGCGCCGATCCGCAATTGAGGAACGAATATGTTATCCTGTCCGCGCATCTGGACGGCTATGGCGTGGGCACCCCGATCAGGGGAGACGCGATCTACAATGGCGCCCTGGACAATGCATCAGGGGTGGCGAGCCTGATCGAGATCGCGCGCGCCCTGCGGGAGGGGAAGGAAAAGCCTCGCCGCTCCATCCTCTTCGCGATCGTGACGGGGGAAGAGAAGGGGCTGCTTGGCTCGCGCTATTTCGCGCGGCGGCCGACGGTTTCGCGCAAGGCGATTACCGCCAACCTCAATTTCGACATGGCTCTGCCCATCTTTCCGCTCACCAGCGTCACGCCCATCGGCTATGACCAGAGCAGCTTGGGCGATGCGGCCGCCGCCGTCAGCACAGAGATGAAGCTGCCGATCACACCCGATCCCTTTCCCGATCGCAACGTGTTCATCCGTTCGGACCAGTATAGTTTCATCCGCGAAGGCATCCCCGCTCTCTTCTTCAAATATGGTTTCAAGGCGGACAGCCCGGAAGCCACAGTGGAAAAGGCGTGGCGCGCCAATATCTACCATTCGCCCTTCGATGACGCGCGGCAACCCGTCCTCCCCGCCGAGTCGGTCAAGCTCAACGACTATGTCACCGCTGTCACGCTGCGCGTCGCCAATGCGGATGAGCGTCCTCAATGGAACAAGGACAGCTTCTTTCGCCGCTTTGCCGGGGAATGAAAAAAATGCGCGTGTGCGGCATCGCTGCGGCGGGAAGGCTTCACCGGAACCTTGATCGGCCTCCCATGGCGGCCTAGACCGCGCGGATGAGCTATGCCCCTTATCCGGCGCTTCGCCTGCGCCGTACTCGCGCCGCGACATGGAGTCGCGCCATGCACGCGGAAAATCGCCTTCATCCCAGCGACCTCCTCTGGCCGTTGTTCGTGACTGATGGAGAAGGTGTGGAAGAACCCATCGCATCGCTTCCCGGCGTGTCGCGCTGGTCCGTCGACGGCATCGTCGCCCGCGCCAGGGAAGCACGGGACGCGGGTATCCCCTGCCTCGCCCTCTTTCCCAATACGCAGCCGGACCGGCGCAGTGACGATGGCGCGGAGGCGCTCAATCCCGACAATCTCATGTGCCGCGCGATCCGTGCGATCAAGGATGCGGTGCCCGGCATCGGCATCCTGACCGATGTGGCGCTTGACCCCTATACTGTCCATGGGCAGGACGGGCTGCTGGACGAGGCGGGCTATGTCGTCAATGACGCGACGATCGACGTTCTGATCGGCCAGTCGCTCAATCAGGCCGCCGCCGGTGCCGACATCATCGCGCCCAGCGACATGATGGACGGCCGCGTCGGCGCGATCCGCGAGGCGCTGGAGGAGGAGGGGCACGCCAATGTCCAGATAATGGCCTATGCCGCCAAATATGCGAGCGCCTTTTACGGTCCATTCCGCGATGCGGTGGGCTCGCGCGGGCTGCTGAAGGGCGACAAGAAAAGCTATCAGATGGACCCCGCCAACAGCGAGGAAGCGCTGCGCGAAGTGGCGCTGGACCTGGCCGAAGGCGCGGACAGCGTCATGGTGAAACCGGGGCTACCCTATCTGGACATCATCGCGCGGGTGAAGGACGCCTTTTCCGTGCCGGTCTTCGCCTATCAGGTGTCGGGCGAATATGCGATGATCGAGGCGGCCGCCGCTGCGGGCGCGGGCGACCGCGACGCGCTGGTGCTTGAAACGCTGCTGGCCTTCAAGCGCGCGGGTTGCTCGGGCGTCCTTACCTATCACGCGCTCCACGCCGCGCGCCTGCTGGGAGCCTGAGGCATGGCCGGTCATCTGTCCGCCGATCATCCCGGCGTCACCATCCTGCCCTTCAACGGCAAGACGCCGGTCATCGATCCCAGCGCCTTCATCGCGCCTGGATGCCACATTATCGGCGATGTGGAGATCGGGGCCGATGTCAGCATCTGGTATAATTGCGTGGTCCGGGCCGATGTGAACATCATCCGCATCGGCGCGCGCACCAATATCCAGGACGGCACCGTCCTCCATTGCGACAGCGGAAGTCCGGGTAATCCGCCCGATGGATGGCCCACTATCATCGGGGAGGAAGTGCTGATCGGGCATATGGCCATGGTTCATGGCTGCGTGCTTAAGGATCGCGCCTTTGTGGGCCTCGGCAGCATCGTCATGAGCGGATGCACGGTCGAAAGCGATGCCATGCTTGCCGCGGGCGCGCTGCTCGCGCCGGGCAAGACCGTGCCGCATCGCCAGCTATGGACCGGCCGCCCCGCCGGATATGCGAGAGACCTGACTGACGAGGCGCTGATCACCATGCGCGAGAGCGTCGACCATTATGTCCATAATGGGAAAGCGCATAAAGGCGCGCTCAAAGCGGACGGTTGACAGGAGGCGGCGGAGGCCGATGGCGCGGTCCGCGCTTCCTATCTAGGTAAGCTGACGGACAGGCGCTCAGGGCTGCGCGAGTCTGCTCTTGAGCGCATCGACCCGGTCATTCTGCGAATCCACGATCGCCAGCGCCGATGCGCGGGCGGCGTCGATCTGCTCCACGCCGCCGCTGGCCTTTCCATCGGCGATGGCGTTGTTTCGCTCGACATAGAGAACATCCAGGCTGGCGAGCGCCGATACGCTGTCGTTGCGCGCCGCTTCCAGCGCGCTGAGCGAAGTTTGCGCCGCCACCCATGCTTCGCTGGCGACCGCTGACCCCGATGCCGCGCGGACGGCGCGTTCGGCAGCCGGATAGGCCTTGTCGAAGGCGGCGGCTCCGGCTTGCGCCTGAGCGGTCAGCTTGCTGACCTGCGCCTGCACGGCGGGGTCCGTCTGCGCCACGGCAGGCGCGGCGGCGGCCGGTTCGCCCATCGGCGCATTCTCGATCGAACGCTTGGCGAGCGAGGGGTAGCCGGTCAGCGTCCCCGCGCAGCCGGACAGGAAAAGGGCGAGGGAGGGCAGCAACCGGCGCAGCATCATGGGGCACTCATCTAGGCAAGCTGCGGGCGGCGCGCAATGGCGTCAGCGCGCCAATGCAGCGGCTGTCCGCGCCAGCGCCTCGATCTTGTCCGCATCGACCGGACCCTTGGGCACGACCCAGCTGCCGCCGACGCATTTGACGAAGGGTTCCGCCAGCCATTTGGGCGCGCTCTCCGCCGTGATCCCGCCGGTGGGGCAGAAGCGCGCTTCGTGAAGAGGCGCGGCCAGCGCCTTGAGCGCGGGCAGTCCGCCAGAGGTTTCGGCGGGAAAGAATTTGAAATGGGAAAGGCCCATGTCCATGCCGCGCATGATGTCCCCGGCCGTGGTCGTGCCGGGCAGGAATGGCACGCCCGCAGCGACGGCGGCCTTACCCAGCGGCTCCGTAAGGCCGGGGCTGACGATGAAGCGCGCGCCCGCATTCATCGCGGCGTCCAGTTGCGCGGGATTGAGCACGGTGCCCGCGCCCACGACCGCGCCGTCCACTTGCGCCATTTCGCGGATCACGTCGAGCGCGGCGGGCGTGCGCAGCGTCACTTCCAACGCCGGAAGGCCGCCTTTCACCAGAGCGCGGGCGATCGGCAGGGCGTCCTCGACACGCTCCACCACCAGCACAGGGATGACGGGCGCCAGTTCCATCACTTGCGCAACGTTCAATTGCATCACTTCGTCTCCCGGAAGGCGGCGGCGGCGCCATACAATCCAATTTCCTCATGCAGCGCGAGGCGGATCGGCACCGTCGCCATCAGGCTTTCGAACCGGCCCTTGGCGATGAAGCGCCGGTGAAATCCGGTCTGCGGCAAAAGGTGGCGCATGCGCTGGGTAAGCCCCCCGGCAAGCACGACCGCGTGCGGGCCGTGCGCCAGGGCCAGATCGCCCGCCACTGACCCGTAGCAAAGGCAGAAGCGTTCGAACGCCGCCCGTGCGAACTCATCCGTGCCATCGACTGCCGCCTGCCACAGTTCGGCATCGTCCATCAGCATGACGCGCTCATGGCCGATCGTGGCCATCGCCTTGTAGATATTGTTGAGGCCGGGACCCGACACCATCCGCTCCGTCGACACGCGCAGGAACTTGTCGCGCAGATAGTCGAGGATCTTGTCCTCCAGCGGATCGACCGGCGCGAAGTCCTGATGCCCGCCTTCGGTCGCGACGATATGCGGTTCGCCATCGTCAAAGGCGATCATCGCCACGCCCAGGCCTGTGCCGGGGCCAAGGACGGTCACGCCGCCATCGCGCGGAAAGGGGCGGTCCTCGCCGAACAGCAAAGGCAGATTTTCCTGCGGCAGCCGCGCGACGGCATGTGCCACTGCCTCGAAATCATTGACCAGCCGCATCTGCTTGAGGCCCAGTTCCTCGTCCAGCGTTTCGGGCCGGATCATCCAGCTGCTGTTGGTCAGCTTGATCACGTCGCGCCCGATCGCCGTTGCAAAGGCGATGGAGGCGGCCTGCGGCAGATCGCCGCCCTCATCCTTGACGAAGGCCGCCCAGCAAGCCTGCAAGCTGGGGAAGTCCGCGACCTTATATTTGCGCACCTTGCCCAATGAAGGGACATTGCGCTCGTCCAGCCGCGCACGGGCGAAGCGGGCGTTGGTCCCGCCAATGTCGGCGGCGATGATATCGGTCATTGCAGGCACTTCCATCTCTTTTTTTTGCGTCGCATCGTCATGAGCGGACATCCGCGCGAGCGCCGCCGCCAGCATTGTGGCGGCGCCGATCACATTTCCGTTTCCATCGCCGCCAGGATCGGTGACGCGCCCTGTTCGGCAAGGTCGCTGTGATGGCGGAAGAGGGCGAACAGCTCGCGCCCCGTGTTGTAGGGCGGCGGCGGGGGCGCAGGCAGGTCCCGCGCATTCCATTCGGCGGCATCGACCAGCGCCTCGATCACGCCGGTTTCGGCGCAGACGCGGACCATGTCTCCATCCTTCAGCCTGGCGATCGGCCCGCCGCCCAGAGCTTCGGGCGACAGATGGATGGCGGCAGGCACCTTGCCCGAAGCGCCGGACATGCGGCCGTCCGTCACCAGAGCGACGCGGAAACCCCGGTCCTGCAACACGCCCAGCGCGGGGGTCAGCTTATGCAGTTCCGGCATGCCGTTGGCGCGCGGTCCCTGGAAACGCATGACGACCACCACGTCCCGCTCCAGCTCTCCCGCCTTGAACGCCCGCAGCACATCGTCCTGATCGTGGAAAATCGCGGCGGGGGCTTCGATCGTCCAGCGTTCGCGATCGACCGCGCTCACCTTCATGACGCAGCGGCCCAGATTGCCCGCGAGCAGGCGCATGCCGCCATCCGGGCTGAACGGATCGGAAACGGGGCGCAGGATCGAAAGATCGCGGGAAGCAGGAACATCGCGCCATTGCAGCGCCTCATCCTCGATCACCGGCTCCTTGCCGTAATCGGTCAACCCGTCCCGCGCGACGGTCAATATGTCCCGGTGCAACAGGCCATTGTCCAGCAACTCGCGGATCACCACGGACATGCCGCCCGCCGCATGGAAATTGTTCACGTCACCCGCGCCGTTGGGATAGACCCGCGCCAGCAGCGGCACGACATCGGAAATCTCCGCGAAATCGGTCCAGTCGATGGTGATGCCCGCTGCACGGGCGATGGCGGGCAGATGGATGGCGTGATTGGTCGATCCGCCCGTCGCCATCAGGCCGATGATCGCGTTGACGATCGCCTTTTCATCGATGCAATGGCCCAGCGGCCGATAATCGTCGCCGTCCCAGCCGATCGCCGTCACGCGATGCACCGCCGCGCGGGTCAATTCGCTGCGCAGCTTCGTGCCCGGATTGACGAAGGATGCGCAGGGCATGTGCAGGCCCATCACCTCCATCATCATCTGGTTGCTGTTGGCGGTGCCGTAGAAGGTGCAGGTGCCAGCGCCATGATAGCTCGCGCTTTCCGACTCAAGCAGTTCCTCCCTGCCTACCTTGCCCTCCGCATAAAGCTGCCGGATGCGCACCTTTTCCTTGTTCGCCAGCCCCGATGGCATCGGCCCGCCGGGCACCAATATGGTTGGCAGATGGCCAAAGCGCAGCGCGCCGATCAGCAGTCCCGGCACGATCTTGTCGCAAATGCCCAGCAGCAGCGCGCCTTCGAACATGGCGTGGGACAGCGCGACCGCCGTCGCCAGCGCGATCGTGTCGCGGGAAAAGAGCGACAGGTCCATGCCTGCCTGCCCCTGGGTCACGCCGTCGCACATGGCGGGAACGCCGCCCGCCACCTGCGCCGTCGCGCCGACTTCGCGCGCGGCGATCTTGATGGCTTCGGGATAGCGGCCATAGGGCTGATGCGCCGACAGCATGTCGTTATAGGCGGTGACGATGCCGATATTCATCGCCTGACCGGACCGGATCACCGGCTTGTCCTCGCCACTGGCTGCGAAACCGTGCGCCAGATTGCCGCAGGACAACTGCGTCCGGTTGGTGCCCGCGTCGCGCCCGCGCTCGATCAGGTCGAGATATTTGCGCCGCTGCGGCGCGCTGCGTTTGATAATGCGATCGGTGACCTTGGCGATCACCGGATGAAGGTCAGTCATGCCAGCTGGCTCCGTCTCGTTCGATAAGGGCAATGGCCGAGGACGGTCCCCAGTTCCCCGCTGCGTAGGGAGCGGGCTTCATCCCCGCTGCCTTCCAGCCGTCGATGATCGAATCGATCCAGGCCCACTGCGCTTCCACCTCGTCGCGGCGCACGAACAGCGTCTGGTCGCCCGCGAGCAGGTCCAGGATCAGCCGTTCATAGGCGATCCGGCGGCGCTGGCCCGCAAAGGCGGCGGTCAGCGACACGTCCAGCGTCACTTCCTCCAGATGAACGTCCCGCTCCAGCCCCGGCCTTTTGCTCATGATCAGCAGGCGGATATATTCCTCCGGCTGAAGGCGGATGATGAGCCTGTTGGGTTCCAGGCCGGACCCGCGCCCGTCGCGGCCGAAGATGGAATGACGAACGGGCTTGAACTGGATCTGGATTTCCGACTGACGCGTCGGCATCCGCTTGCCCGTGCGCAGGTAGAAGGGGACGCCCTGCCAGCGCCAATTGTCGATGAAGGCCTTGAGCGCGACGAATGTTTCCGTGTCCGATGGCCGCCCCAGCTCATCGGCATAGCCCGCGACGATCTCTCCGCCCACGGCCCCGGACGTATATTGACCGCGCACGCTCAGGGTCTTGACCGTTTCGGCCGTCATGGGCCGCAATGAACGCAGCACTTTCACCTTTTCGTCGCGCACGGCGGTCGAATCCATGCGGGCGGGGGGCTCCATGGCGATGATCGACAGGATTTGCAGCACGTGATTCTGCACCATGTCACGCAGCGCGCCGACGCCGTCATAATAGGAAACGCGGCCTTCCAGGCCGACCGTTTCCCCGACGGTGATCTGCACATGATCGATCGCCGTGGCGTTCCACAACGGTTCGAACATCACATTGCCAAAGCGCAGCGCCAGCAGGTTCTGCACCGTTTCCTTACCCAGATAATGGTCGACGCGGAAAATCTGGCTTTCATCGACCAGCGCGCCGATGCCGTCATTCACTTGCTTGGATGAAGCGAGGTCCTTGCCGATCGGCTTTTCCATGGCGATGCGCGACGTGGGCGTCAGCAGCCCCGCATCGGCCAGCCCTTGCGCAGTGGGCGCGAACAGCGACGGCGGGGTGGAAAGATAGACGGTCAGGCCCCGTTCGGCGCGTCCGTCCAGCCGTTCCGCCAGCTTCCTGAACTGCCCGGCATTGCCTGTTTCCACCGGCTGATAGACGATCATGCCGCACAGCTTGCCCGCGACCTCGGCATCATAGCGATCGGCGCCGACGAATTTCCGCAGGGCCTGATCGATGTCCTTGCGAAAGGCGGCATCGTCCATCTCTGTCCGCCCCGACGCCACGATCAGGAAGTCGTCCGGCAACAGCCCGTCCGCCAGAAGATTGTAGAGCGAGGGAAAGATCATGCGGTGCGCCAGGTCGCCCGTGGCGCCGAACAGCAGGAAGGTGGCAGACGGATCGGTCAAAGGATGCCCTTTTCCGTTGGAGTTGGTCATGTCTGCACGAAACCGCCCATATACCGGCGAAGTTTCGTTACGCAAGGAGGCTATAAGCCGTAGGGCGGGGACGCAACGGCAGATGGCGGAGCGATCGCATCCCGGCCTGATTTTTGTCTGGACGATGCGGCTCTATTTTGCCATTTGGCGCGAATATCCAGGCACGCGGGCGTGGTGAAACTGGTAGACGCGCCGGACTCAAAATCCGGTTCCGAAAGGAGTGTCGGTTCGATTCCGACCGCCCGCACCAAAGCGCAATCTGCTCCTGCGAAGGCAGGAGTTCAGATCGAACCTTGAAACTGGCTTCTTGTCATCGCCTGAAATAATTGATGGCGGCATGGACCTTGGCGCCAATAAAAACCCGATGGCCGAAGCCATCGGGTCAGGTGAGCTTTTACCAGGTAAAAGCCTCGGGTCGCATCGCCGGACCTACAGAAAAAATGTGACCGATCCACGAAAATCGGCCGGTCCATCCATATCGGACCAATTCATCCATTATTGAGAGATCAGGCGGTGACGTGCGCCGCCTGCGTCTTGAACCAGGGAATCATCCGGCTGATTGCATCTTGCACCTGGGCCGTGGACACGGCGAAGCTGAACCTTATATGCCGCCGCCCCTCATCCGGGTCGAAGTCGACCCCCGGCGCAGTCGCCACGCCGGTGTCATGAAGCAGCTTCCGGCAGAAAGCCAGGCTGTCGCCGGTCAGGTGGCCCACATCGGCATAAATGTAGAAGGCGCCGTCAGGCGGCGCGATTTCCCGCAGGCCCAGTGCTGGCAAGGCCGCCAGCAGCAGTTCGCGATTGCGCCTGTAGGTGGCGACATGGCCGTCAAGTTCGTCGCGGGCGTCGAACGCTTTCAAGCCCGCATGTTGCGCGAGGGAAGGGGGCATCAGGAACAGGTTCCCCATCCGCGCCCGCGCTGTTTCCACCAGGTCATGCGGCACCACGACCCAGCCCAGCCGCCATCCCGCCATGGAAAAATATTTGGAAAAGCTGTTCACCACCACCGCGCCGGGCGCATATTCCAACATGCTGCGGGCAGGCGCGCCATAGGACAGGCCGTGATAGATTTCGTCCGATACGATCCTGATCCCGCGCTGCGCGCACAGGCCGGCGATGCGCGCCATCTCTTCGGGCGGAATGATGGTGCCGGTCGGGTTTGCCGGACTGGCAACGATCAGCCCTTGTGGCGCGGGATCGATCGCCGCCAGCGCATCGGCGCTGATCTGGTATCGTTCCGCCGGGCCGCAGGCGACCTCCTCCGGCTCAAGGTACAGGGCTTTGATCGTGTTGCGATAGGCGACATAGCCGGGGCGGGCGATGACCACCCGGTCGCCGGGCATGAAAAGGCTGTTGAGCGCCAGGACCAGCCCCGGCGATGCCCCGCAGGTGAGCAGGATCTGCTCCGCCTCGACCGTCACGCCGTGCCGCTCGCGATAATGGCGTGCGATCCGTTCCTTGAGCGCGGGACTTTCCCAATAGCCCATGGGGTCCCTGTCCAGCACGCGATGCGCTTCGGCAATGGCGGCGGCGGGCGCGCCTGTCGACGGCTGGCCGAACTCCATGTGCAGGATCGATCGGCCTTCCGCCTCCAACCGATGGGCTTCGCGGCTGATGGCAATGGCGTGAAAGGGATCGATCTGCGCAACCATGCAGCTTGCCTAGGCGCGGAGGTGCCGGCCCGCAACCATCTTGACCGCTACTCGCTGATCCAGACCTCGACCGATACGCTCTGCTGGTTCAGCGCAAGGCGGATCGGCAGTTCCTCGACCGGTCCGCCAGCCAGTGCGCGATCGTAAATGGCGATCTTAGCCGCTCCGCTGATTTGCAGGAAGATATGGCGGCTGGACAATATCGCCCGTGCGCTCATCGACATGCGCTGGTGCGGCGCGGCGGGCGGCGTGACCGCGAGCGTCAGCGCCTCCGTCGAAATCCCTTCGGCCAACTCCTTCGCCTCCGGGAAGAGAGAGGCGGTATGCCCGTCTTCGCCCATGCCCAGCGCTATGATGTCGATCGGCCATGGCAATTGCGCGAAGGCGGCTTCGCAGGCGGGTTGCCCGGCATAGGCGTCAGCGGCGTCATTCTTCATGCCCACGAACCGCGCCTTGGCCGCTTCTCCCCGAAGCAGCGTTTCGCGGATCAGCCGTTCGTTGCTGTCCGCATGATCCGGCTCTACCCAGCGTTCATCGACCAGGGTGACGATGACCTTGGCCCACTCCAGCCTGGCCTGCGACAAAGCCTCCAGCACCGGCCGGGGCGACCGGCCGCCAGACAGGGCGATCGTGGCCACGCCGCGCGCCGCTATGGCGTCTTCCAGCAAGACGGCGATCCGCCGCGCGATGTCCGCTGCCGCCAGCGCGCTGTCGACGAAGCGATGTTCGGTAGGCATGGTTCAACTCTCTTCGGGAAGGGTGCAGATGTCGATCCATTTCGCACCGGTCAGTTCGGCAAGCCTTTCCGGCCTCAACTCGACGGAGGTGGTGCGCGATCCGGCAGCGGGAAACACCGTGTCGAAATCGCGCAAGGATATGTCGCAATAGACGGGCAGGGGTGTGGCGAGGCCGAAGGGGCAGACACCCCCTACCGGGTGGCCGGTCAGTTCCTCCACCTCCTCGCGGTCCAGCATGCGCGGCTTCGCGCCCAGCGCCGCCTTCGCCTTGCCATTGTTCAGCCGGGCGTCTCCCCGCGCCACGACCAGCGCGACCTCGTCGCCGATCCGCAGGGACAATGTCTTGGCGATGCGGGCGGGGATGACGCCCAGCGCTTCGGCCGCTTCCGCGACCGTGGCCGTGCTGACGCCCTGATCGATGACCGGCACGTCAGGCGCATGAGTGGAAAAGAAGGCGCGAACCGTCTCTTCGCTCATTCGCCGCGAATCTCGCTCAGCTTGCGTTCCCAGGCGAGCGCATGGGTCACGATCTGGTCCAGATCGGCATAGCGCGGCTGCCAGGGAAATTCCGCCATGATCGCGCGATTGTCGGAAATGAGCGAATCAGGGTCGCCCGCGCGCCGCCCTTCCATGCGGCGTTCGATCTTGAGGTTGGTCACCCGGTCGACGGCATCCAGCACCTCAAGCACGGAAAAGCCGCGCCCATATCCGCAGTTGAGCAGATAATTCTTGTCCGGCGCCGCCATCAGGGCGGCGAGCGCCAGGACATGCGCCGCCGCCAGGTCCGTGACGTGAATATAATCGCGCACGCCGGTGCCATCGGGCGTGTCGAAATCCGTGCCAAACACTGAAACGCCCTCGCGCTTCCCAAGCGCCGCCTCGACCGCCACCTTGATGAGGTGCGTCGCGCCCGCCGTCGACTGGCCCGACCGGCCGTCCGGGTCGGCACCGGCGACGTTGAAGTAGCGTAGCGCGCAGAAATTCATCGGATGCGCCGCCGCCACGTCGCGCAGCATATATTCGGTCATCAGCTTCGACATGCCATAGGGGTTGATCGGCCGCTGCGGCGTGCTTTCCTTGACCGGGCTTTCCTCCGGGATGCCATAGGTCGCGGCGGTCGAGGAAAAGATGAAGTGCGGCACCCCTGTGGCGACGACGCTTTCGATCAGGTCGCGAGTCTTGGCGCTGTTGTTGTGATAATATTTGAGCGGGTTTTCGACCGATTCCGGCACCACGACCGATCCGGCAAAGTGCATCACCGCCTTCACGCCATGGTCGCGCAGCGTCTGCTGCACCAGCGGCTGGTCGGCAATGTCGCCCTCGACGAAAGCCACGTCCTCCGGCACCGCCCAGCGGAATCCCGTCACCAGATTGTCGATCACCACCACGCCATAGCCCGCATCGCGCAGCGCCAGAACCGCATGGCTGCCGATGTAACCGGCGCCCCCCGTGACCAGAACCGTCGGCTTGTCGCTCATAAAGGGAATCTCTCCAGCTAAGTCGGTGGCGGATACCATGGCGGCAGCCGCTGCCCGACGACTAGCCCAGCGGCGCCGGAAATCCCACCCCGTTCATGCTGCACCGCGAGATGAAAGGAGTTGGGCGAGAGACGCGCCGCTGTCCGATGACATGCCTCAAGCCGCCGCCTGCACACGCCCGGCGTCATAGAAGGTCGCGCCGCTCGCCGCCATGTCCTGCAACTGCACCGTTGGCGCGAAACGCTCCCCATGCCGCGCCGCAAGCCGCTCCAGCACGGCGACGACAGGGCCGATGCCCAGCGTGTCCATGTGGCTGAACGGCCCGCCAGTCCAGGCCGCGAAACCCCAGCCGAAGATCGCGCCGATATCGCCGTCCTCCGGCGTCTCCAGCACGCCTTCCTCATAGCAGCGCGCGCATTCGACCAGTTGGCGGTAGAGCAGCCGCTCCTTCACCTCCTCGACATCGGGCTGGACGGGCGCGCGGGGGAACATCTCCTCCAGCCCGGTCCACAGATGCTTCTTGCCGCCTTCGGGATAGTCATACCATCCCTTGCCGCTTTTCCGCCCCAGCCTGCCCAGTTCCACCATGCGCGCCATAACCGCATCGGACGGCTGGGCGACATAGGCGTCGCCCAGATCCTTCTGCGCCGCCAGCACGACCTTGTGGCCAAGCTCGATCGACACTTCGTCGCCCACCGCCAGCGGGCCCACGGGCATCCCAAGCTGCCGCCCGGCATTTTCGATCAGAGCGGGGTTGATCCCCTCCGCGACCATCTCCACCCCCTCCTGCACATAGGTGCCGAAACAGCGTGAGGTGTAGAAGCCGCGCGAATCATTGACGACGATGGGCGTCTTCTTGATCTGCGCCACGAAATCCATCGCCTTGGCGATAGCCGCCGGGCCCGTTTCCTTGCCCAATATGATCTCGACCAGCGGCATTTTCTCCACGGGCGAGAAGAAGTGGATGCCGATGAAATTGGCTGGCTTGCTCCATGCCCTGGCCAGCTTGGTGATGGGCAAGGTGGAGGTGTTCGACCCGAAGATGACGTCCGGCCCCAGAACCTCCTCCACCTTCTTCGTGACCTCGGCCTTGATGGCGGCATCCTCGAACACGGCCTCGATCACGAAGTCCGCTCCCGCGAGCGCGGCATAGTCAGTGGCCGGGGTCACGCGGGCGAGCGTTTCCGCCATTTTTTCAGGCGTCATCCCCTTGCCCAGCCTCTTTTTGAGCTGCTCCTCGACATGCGCCTTGCCCTTTTCGGCAAAGCTCAGGTCGCGGTCGAACAGGATGACCTCCATGCCCGCCTGCGCTGCAACGGTGGCGATGCCCGCGCCCATCATGCCCGCGCCCAGCATGGCCAGCTTCCTCGTCGGCGCCTTGGGCTGATCGGCAGGCCGCCTCGCGCCGCGTTCGGCCGCCTGCTTGTTGACGAACAGGCTGCGGATCATGTTGGCGGCCTGAGGATCGGCGGCGACCTTGGCGAAATATTTGCTCTCTATGCGGATCGCGCGGTCGAACGGCAGGATCGCCCCTTCATACACGGCCGACAGCAGCGCGATGGGCGCATTCATGTTCCGCTGCGTCTGTTTCAGCGTCATGGGCAACGCCCCCGCCATCGTCTGCACGAAAGCCGGATTGAATCCGCCCGCGCCGCCGGGGAATTTGAAACCTTTCTGATCCCATGGCTGAACGCTGGCGGACGGGTTGGCCTTTACCCACTGGATCGCCGCCGCGACCGCCGTTCCCTGCGGCACGACTTCGTCCACCACCTTCATCATCGCCGCTTCGGCCGGCCGGAACAGCTTGCCCTGCAACATATAGAGCAGCGCCGCCTGAACCCCGATGATCCGGGGCAGCCGCTGCGACCCGCCGCCGCCCGGAAACAGGCCGATCAGGATTTCGGGCAGGCCCATCTGCGTCCTGGAACTGTCGCCCGCGACGCGGTGATGACAGGCAAGCGCCAGTTCGAATCCGCCGCCGACACAGGTGCCCTCGATCGCGCAGGCCACTGGCTTGCCGCAGGTTTCAAGGCGGCGGAGCAACCGGTTGAGGATGAAGACCTTGTCGAAAATCTCGGCTGGGGCATGGCGCTTGCCGCTCTCGCTCGCCAGCATCGACCCGAAATATTTGAGGTCCAGGCCCGCCATGAATCCGGCTTCCTTGCCCGATGCTATGACCGCGCCCTTCACCGCCTCATCCGAAGCGATCCGCGTGACCGCCTCGTCCAGGTCGGCCAGAAACTCCGGTCCGATGACGTTCATCGACTGTCCCGGCACATCGATGGTCAGGGTGGCGATGCCGTCCGCATCTACGTCGAAATCGATGGTCTGCATGGTGATGCTGCCTCTCAACTCGGTTCGCCCTGACATTGTCGAAGGGCTGTTCTTGTCTTCAGGATCGTGAAGCGTCTCGACGGGCCGGGCCCGGACGGAGCGCGTCAGATCCTCTCGATGATGATTCCGGTGCCCATGCCCGCGCCGACGCACAGGTTGACCAGCGCCGTGCCCTTGCCGGTCCGCTCCAGTTCGTCCAGCGCCGTGCCCAGCACCATCGCGCCGGTCGCACCCAGCGGGTGACCCATGGCGATCGCGCCGCCATTCACGTTGATCTGGCCATGATCCAGGTCCATCGCCTGCATGTAGCGCAGCACCACGCTGGCGAAGGCTTCGTTGAGTTCCCAAAGGTCGATGTCGCCCTTGCTCATCCCCGCGCGGTCCAGCAGCTTGCCCGCGACATATTCCGGGCCGGTCAGCATGATCAGCGGTTCGGAACCGATGGAGGCCATGGCCCTGATGCGCGCGCGCGGCTTCAACCCATATTTCTCGCCCATATCCTTGTTGCCGACCAGCACGGCGGCCGCGCCGTCCACGATCCCCGAACTGTTGCCCGCATGGTGGATATGGTTGACCCGCTCCAGTTCGGGGTAGCGGAGCAGCGCCACCGTATCAAAGCCCGGCATGTCTTCGCCCAGCGCGGCGAAGCTGGGTTTCAGCGCGCCCAGCGACTGCATTGTGGCGTCGGGGCGCATATGTTCGTCATGGTCCAGAACTACCTGGCCGATGACGTCCTTCACCGGCACGATCGACCTTGCAAACCTTCCCTCGTCCCATGCGATCTTGGCGCGGCGCTGGCTTTCCACCGCATAGGCGTCCGCATCGTCGCGGCTGATGCCGAACTTGGTCGCGATCACGTCCGCGCCGATGCCCTGCGGCGCGAAATAGCTTTTATAGGCGACCGCCGGGTCCATCGCCCATGCGCCGCCGTCCGACGCCATGGGAACCCGGCTCATCGATTCGACCCCGCCGCCGATGGCAAGGCCGGCTTCGCCCGAATAGACCTTCGCGGCCGCCATGTTCACCGCTTCCAGCCCCGATGCGCAAAAGCGATTGATCTGCACGCCGGGGACCGTCTGGGCGTAGTCCGCGTTCAACGCCGCCAGCCGCGCGATGTCCGCGCCTTGCTCCCCGACCGGGCTGACGCAGCCCAGGATCACGTCATCGACATCGCCGGTGTCGATGCCGGTCCTGTCGCGCACGGCTTGCAGAACCTGGGTCGCCAGTTGGATGGGCGTGATTTCGTGCAGCGATCCATCGGGCTTGCCGCGTCCGCGGGGCGTCCTGACGGCATCGTAGATAAAGGCTTCCATCGCTATCATTTCCTCTCCGCCGGTAAACGCCAAGGCTGCCGGCCAGGGCCACAGATGTATTTACGTTTACGTAAAGCGCAAGCGTCTATTCCGCTGATTTGACGGCTGACGCCAAATCCGCTTGATCATTCACCGCGTGTCAGAGGCCGATTCCCTTAAGGCGCCTTCGCCCTTTTCCATCCCGGTTTTCCGCGCGGTCTGGTTCGCCAGCCTTGCGTCCAACTTTGGCGGGCTGATCCAGTCGGTGGGCGCGGCATGGATGATGACCTCGCTCTCCGCTTCTCCGCAACTGATCGCGCTGGTGCCCGCGTCGACCACCTTGCCGATCATGCTGCTGTCCCTGTGGGCGGGGGCCGTGGCCGACAATCTCGACCGGCGGCTGGTGATGCTCTGCTGCCAGATCTTCATGCTGCTCGTGTCGGCCTTGCTGGCCCTGTCCGCCTGGGCGGGCATCCTGACGCCTTGGAGCCTGCTGGCCTTCACCTTCGCGGTCGGTTGCGCGACGGCCATCAACGGCCCGGCTTGGCAGGCTTCGGTCGGCGACATGGTGCCAAGGGCCGCCTTGCCCAGCGCCGTGTCCCTGAACAGCATGGGTTTCAATCTGGCTCGCAGCGTGGGGCCGGGGCTTGGCGGCGTCATCGTGGCTGCGGCAGGCGCGGCGGCGGCGTTTCTGACCAATGCGCTCAGCTACATCGCACTTGTCATTGTCCTGTTGCGCTGGCGGCCCGACCGCCCGCCGCACCCCTTGCCGCGCGAGCGGCTGGGCGACGCCATGCGGGCTGGCGTGCGCTATGTTTCCATGTCGCCGAAAATCCAGACCGTCCTGTTGCGGAGCGGCGCTTTCGGGGTGGGCGCCAGCGCCATATCCGCGTTGATGCCGCTGATCGCGCGCGATCTTCTGCATGGCGGCGCGATGACCTTTGGCACTTTGAGCGGCGGCTTCGGCATGGGCGCGGTACTCGGGGCGCTTTCCACCAGCCGTCTCAGAAGTCGTTTCCGCATCGAAACTATCGTCCGGGCCGCGTCGGTGCTGCTGGGCCTGGGGATGGCGATCGCCGCTTCGTCCAGCCTTCTCGTGTTCGCCTTTGCGGGTCTGCTGCTGGGCGGGGCGGGGTGGGTCGCTGCGCTCGCCACCTTCAACATCTCCGTCCAGATGTCGGCTCCCCGCTGGGTGCTGGCGCGCGCGGTCGCGCTTTATCAGATGTCGGCGTTCGGCGGCATGGCCATGGGTGCATGGCTGTTTGGCTGGCTGGCGGAACATCATGGCGTCGCCGCCGCGCTCTACATCGCCGCCGCCTCGCAGATCGCCGTCGCCCTGATCGGCTTTTTCCGCCCCTTGCCGCAAACGGGCGAAGACAATCTGGACCTGCAAAATCACTGGCGGGAACCGCAGACCGCCGTGCCGGTCGAAGGGCGGAGCGGGCCGGTGGTCGTGACCATAGAATATCGCATTCCCGCAGGGTCGGTCGTGCCGTTCCTTGCGGCGATGAACGAGCGCAGGAGGATTCGCCGCCGCGACGGCGCGCATGGCTGGTCCTTGCTGAGGGACCTTGGCGACCCGGAACTGTGGCTCGAACGCTATCATGTCTCCACCTGGCTGGACTATGTCCGCCACAACAGCCGCCGGACCATGGCCGACCTCGCCAATTCAGAAGAAATACGGCGATTGCACATCGGCCCTAATCCGCCGGTCGTTCACCGCATGATCGAACGGCAGACCGGCTCCCTGCCCTTGGGCCGGACGCCTGATCCCCGCGAACTGGCCGACCCCATGACCGATCCGACCCGGTCTAGCTGACGCGCTTTTCTCTATATTTCGCTCATGTCTTCGGGCGTATCGATGTCGCGCAGATAGCTCCCATGCGTCTCCACCTGCACGCCATGGCTCAGCAATGCGCGAGCGCCCTGGTCCCCCCGCAGGCTGAGCAGTTCGGGAAAGTGGCTGCGGCCGATGAAGGCGGGCGGAGAGGACGAAAAACCATCGCTGCTGGCAACAACGGACCTCACATCCCGCGCGGCCATGCAGATGCGGTTGTAATGGGATTGCGGCACGCGCGGCATGTCGGCAAGGCAGATCAGGATGCCGCGATATTTCCGCAGCGGCATCACATGCTCCACTGCCTTGACGATGCTCGCCGACAGGCCGTCTTCCGGCCGCTCATTCACCAGAATCGTATAGCCGCGCCTTTCCAGCTTGCGATGAATGACCGGCGCCTGCCCGGCCGGGCGGACGACGGCGATCAACTCGCCAAAAGCCAGCGACGCCACCGTTTCCAGCGTATGCGCAATCACCGGCTTGCCGTATAGATCAGCCATTAGTTTGTCGCCCTCGCCGAACCGGGAAGAAGCGCCCGCTGCCAGCAGCACGGCGGCGATCTGATCCGTCCGCATCTAGCGGAATAGACTACGCGGGAAGGCGGAAGAGGACGTTGTGGGCTCGTTCAATGGACGGTCTTCCTTGGTCGATGCCGATGTGCCACCCGGCCGATAATGTGTCCAGAGCGGGAAAGGGGTGGCCATCGCAGGGTAGAGCCGCCATATGCGTGGGCGAAGAACAGGAGTGGCAGCTTGATGGATTATGATCCCGACGCAGAGGCTGTAGGCGAAGCGATCAAGGAACCCGTGCCCGCCGATGTGGCGGAGGCAATCCGCACGTTGATCCGCTGGTCGGGCGATCAGCCTGATCGTGAAGGCCTGCTGGAAACGCCAGAGCGCGTCGCGCGGGCGTGGCGCGAATATTGCCGCGGCTATAATGACGATCCGGCTTATCATCTGTCGCGCATATTCCACGAAGTCGGCGGCTATGACGATGTCGTCCTGTTGAAGGACATTCCGTTCCAGTCGCACTGCGAACATCATATGGCCCCGATCATCGGCCGTGCGCACATCGCTTATCTGCCGGGCAAATATGTGGTCGGCATCTCCAAGCTCGCTCGCGTGCTGCACGCCTTTGCCAACAGGCTGCAAGTGCAGGAGCGTCTGACGTCGGAGGTCGCTAACTGCATCTGGGAGCATTTGAAGCCACAGGGCGTAGCCGTGGTCATCGAAGCGACCCATGGCTGCATGACCGGTCGCGGCGTGCGCACCCCCAATGTGCTGATGAAGACCAGCCGCATGCTGGGCGTGTTCCGCGACGATGAAAAAAGCCGTGAAGAAGTGTTGAAGCTTATCAGCGCGTGAGCAGTGAAGAAGCGCCTTCCTACCGGCCCCTGAGCGGCGGCCGCGAACGATCTGCCGAGGCGGGATCATTGCCCCTGGCGAACAAGCGCCTTGCGCTGGTCACGGGTGGTCATCGCAGGCTGGGCGGCGTCATAGCGGCGGGCTTTGCGCGGGCGGGCTATTCCCTTGCCATACACGGGAGCCATGATACGCGGCTCGACTCGCCTCTCGCGCTGGCGCTGGAGGAGAACGGCACGGAATGGGAAGGGTTCACGGCCGATTTCGCTGATCTGGAAAATGCCGAAGAACTGGTGGCCAATGTGGCCGAGCGGTTCGGGCGGCCACCGGACATATTGGTGAACAGTGCGGCGCTGTTCGGGCAGGACAGGCTGGATAGCGTCACCGCGGACGATCTGACGCGTCATTATGCCGTCAACTGCGCTGCGCCCGCCCTGCTGACGAAAGCCTTTGCGACGATACCGGCGGGTGTGGGGGATCGCTGCATCATTAACATACTCGATCAGCGCATTGACCATCCGCACGGTGATCAACTGGCCTATACGCTTTCGAAAATGGCCTTGTCGGGACTGACGCGGCTTTCCGCTTCAACTCTGGCTCCGCACATCCGGGTAAACGCCGTCGCGCCGGGGCTTACCATCGCCACGCCCGATTATGACGAAGTGCAGATGGAACGGCTTCAATCGATGATGCCCCTTCACAGCCTGCCGTCGGCCGAGCAAATCGCGGATGCTGTCCTCTATTTGGCCCAAGCGCGCGCGGTGACAGGGCAGACCCTCTATATAGACGGGGGCGCGCACCTGCGCAGCTATGATCGCGACTTCATGCATATGGGCCGGTGAACGAGGCTGGCGGCCGTCGCAAAATTTATCCACATCTATCCACAGATTTAGCCCTGCGTTGACTTTGAAAAGTCAGATTCCGCTTTGAGCGACTCGCCTTTGGTGAGACCATCTTCTTATCGGAACGAACGCCGAGACGGAGAAATCCGCATCTGCAAATCGGTGAGAAATCAGCGGTTGAAGGGTCGTCCCGAGCATCTGGAAAATGTTGGATCGTCACGGTCGAACATGAACTGGATGGTCCTAGATCAAACGATGCCGGGTACGCGCGAAAGTGAACGTCGGGCTTCGAATGAAAAGGACAGGCTGAGGCAATATGATCCAAGGATCAGACGTGTCAGGCCACAAGCATGCGGACGCCTTCAAGGCAGAAGCATCGCACGCCGCGTCAGATGATCGCATCCTGCAAGGGAAGCGGATCGAGAGACACGACGGAAGTGGGGACCGGCAGAGATGCCGGCCCCCATTTTGCATTCTGGGGCTTGCCGATGTCAGGCAAGGAAGCGCGGGAACTTGGCCGATCGGCTGCCTTGCCGGAAGCAGCCAGTGAAGATCGCGATCCATCGGCGCGTCTCCACGACCCGGCAACCGAATGTGCGGATGGTCTGGAGCTTTCCGATGGAAGGCTTGATTCTGTGCGGCGGAGGCATGGTGTGCCGGTATTTTTGCGGCAGAATACCCGTGCTGAGAAAAGCGCGGTCGAATATCAGGAGGTCCGTGTCGTGGCGCTTGAGCAGGCGCCGAAAAGCGGGACTGCCATCAAGCGCCGCCATCCGCATCGACGCGCGCAGCCCGGCCTGGTTCAACTGATGATATCGCCGGTGATAGGGGATGTCATGCTCCGTGCTTGCCAACAGCGCGCGTGACGTGAGTAGGGGCACGAAATCGAGATCCTGTTCGATGCCTGCAACATGAGTGGTGCGAGGAGTTGCCGATATCAAGGCAATCAGGTCACCGTTGCGGGGGGAAACGATCGTTGTCTGCGGCGTTGCAAAGGTGGCGATGAGCCCCAATGCCAGAACCATGGCAAGGATGATGCCGGGCACGCGAAAAGATCCTGCCAGCGCCCGCTTCAACAGCCCTGCCATGCATAGCCCCAAGGCCAGCATTCCCATGATCGCAAGCACCGGCTGGCTATAGCGTGAGGGAAGATGTACCGAAAAGGCGACCGACGCCGCGAAAATGTAGCATAGCAGCGCTGCCACCAAGGTATAGAGAAAGAAGCGCCAGGCCTTCGCGCCAGAAGCTAACCTGCCTTGTTTTGCGCGTTTCTGGTAGGCGATGGCGAGTGCGATCATCGGCGCGATCGTCACCGCGAAGTTCAGCAGCAGCCGGGGATCGTCATTCCCCCTGCAATTCAAGATGGCGGGCAGGAAGCCGATCCGGCGCGAACATAGCCACGCAACGCTGCCGTCCGCTCCGACGATCGTGCTGCGCCCGCCAAAATCCGTCATGCTGTATATATGCAGGGCTTCGTCGAGCCGCAGTGCGGGGCCCCATCCAGCCAGCCCTTCCTTGAAGATCAGCCCGGCCGTGACGACTGCAAGTGTCGTCAGCACCAGCACTGTGACACGCCGCGCGTCCCATGCCAGAGTGAAGGGTGGATTCCACCTCAGCATGTCGAGTGCATAGATTGCGAGGCACGTTATCGCCGGGGCAGGATAGACTACGGCTTGCAGCAACAGGCCGGTCACGGCCAGAATGCGGCGTTCGGACGCGATGGCATAGAGGGTCATCAGTATCAGCGGCACCGCGATCGCGCGCGGCGTTCCAGAAAACACCGCATCGATATGCAATATAGCCCCAATGACGCAGGAAGAGGCCAGGAAGCGGGCAAAGGGGTCCGCCGTAAAGGCGCTCGCCAGCCGCCAGGCGAAATAGGCGCTGGCTGGCAGGACGATGAGGCCGAGCGACTTCATCATCACGAGCGGTTCGATGCCGACTGCATGTGAAGCATAGAGCAACGCGCGATAGAATAGGGGTGCCGTCTGTTGCCAGTAATCCGCGAGGACGTTGCCTTGCATCGCGCCTGGGTCAGAGATGCGCGCGGTCCAACTCAAAAACTGGCGGGCGTCATTGGGGACCGCCCATTTCTCCCCCGCAAAAGCCGCACGCCAGTAAAGAAACAGCGCAAGAGCGTTGAGGGCAGCGAACATTAGCGCAAGAGGGGCGAGGCGTTGCAGATCCGCCGGGCGCGGAGTTGCGCGGGGAGCCGCCATCTGCTCATGGAAACCGTCGGTCAAATGAAGATTGTCCCAAAGCTGCGGGGCAAGGCCCGCGTCAGCGCAGGTTGATACGCCCTTGCTGCCGAGGGATGACACGGCAATTCGGAGGGTTCTTGTCGGGATATGGTGCCGGCTGAGGGATTCGAACCCCCGGCCTTCGGTTTACAAAACCGCTGCACTACCACTGTGCTAAGCCGGCATGTCCATTCCGGACGGGGAAGCGCCTTACTATCAGATGACGCCGAACGTCCAGCCCTCCGTTCGGGCAATTTGCGGCGTAAGGGGCGCGGGGCTCCACAGGGCGGGATGGCGAGCGGCATTGCGCAACCATGCGGCTGTGACCAAAGCGTCCGCGCCATGATCGTCCGGCGGCAAGCCTGTATGGGATGCGGAGCCGAGCGTGGACAGGGCGTCATTCAAAGCGGTGAGGTCACGCATCTTCGTGCGGCCCTTTGGACGGCCTGCCGCTTTTGCCGCGATGCTGGTGTAGATTTCCACGATCAGCGACCCTGATAACGGTGCGGGGTCGAACGGCCAGACGGGAATGTGGGGGCGCACATGATGCAGCATCCGCATGCCTGCAAAGCTTGCCTTCGCGACCTGAGCCGCTCCGATGGCGTCGTAAACGGTGGAAGGCTTGCCTCCGCCGCCCGCATTGTAATGCGCTTCGCAGGCGCGATTGTGCATGAAGTTGGCCTTCGGTCCATCGGCCTTGCCGAAGTAAAAATGCCGCCTGTGAGTCTGTTCCAGCAGGCTTGCCGCGCCAAGATCGGCATCCTCGCAGATCGCATCGACATAGGCCCAGAAATCAGGCGCATTGGCGGGAACCGGATCGCCGGGCAGGTAGGAAGCGCGAGTGACGAAGGGCGGGGCGAAGCTGAAATCGAAGCCAAAGAGCGTCGGCGCTTCCGCAGCGGACGCAACGAGCCATTCCGCTACAGCCCTGCGCGACCATAGGCTTCCGTCCGGGGGATGCACGAGCATGGGCACGGCCGTTCCCGTTTCGCAGAGGGCGAGGGCGATGCCCTTGTGCCGGACGCCTTTAGCCCCGGACCAGTCGATCGCGGCATAGCGGGCGAAGCGCGGGGTCATGATCCGGTGGCCTTTTCACGCAGAACCCTGCAGAATTGGGAGAGCGATATGCTGTCCTCGACCCGCGCGGCGGCGGCCGGATCGATCAAGGTTCCGATCTTTCGCTGTTGGTCGAACCCTGCAAGGGCGGGCATGGCGACGCCGGGCTGCGCGAAGCAGCGCGGCATGACGGTGATGCCCAATCCCGCGCGGAGAAAGGCGATCGTGCGGTCGTCATTGACTGTCCGCGCGGCGAAGAAAGGGCGCACGCCGCGTTGGGTGAAGAAGCGGCTGACCATGGGAAGCGCCTCGCAATTGCGGCGGACGATCATGTCCATGGCCGCGACATCCTCCGCTTCCAGCATGCCGCGGCTGGCGAGCGGATGACTGTCTGACATGGCGAGGGCATAGCCTTCCTCGAACAGGACGTCCCGCCCGCGCGGGTCATTGCCCAGAACGCCGATCACGGCGTCGATCCGGCCGCGTTCCAGGCGGGGCAGCAGTTCGCGCATGCGGCCCTCGACGATTTCCAGCTTCTCGCCTTCCACCCGGCAGGCCTGGCGTGCGGCGTCCTCGATCCAGGCGGAGGGCAATGTCGATATGATGCCCAGGCGAATGAGCTTGCTGCTGTCGCTTTCCGCCATGGCGTTTTGGGCGCGGGCAAACTCCGCTTCTATGCGGCGGGCGTGGATTGCGAAGCGGGTGCCTGCTGGCGTGAGTTCGACGCGGCGGTTGGTGCGGTGGAACATCAGATGGCCGATTTGCGCTTCCAGCTTGGCGATTCCGGCGGACAAAGTAGGTTGTGAAATATCACATTGCAGCGCTGCGCGAGAGAAGTTGCCATGATCGACCACGGCCAGGAAATAGCGGATCAGATAGCGTTCAATCATAGATGGCGTCTATGATATGATGGGCGTCCGGTCAATTTTCCGGCGGCTGCTTCCGGTGGTAGAAGGGCCAAAGGCTGAGATCGGCATGCAAGGTGAGGATTGGCATGCCAAAGGCGGGATCTGCATGCTGGGCCCAGGGATCAGCCTGCCAAAGCCAGGCATGCCAGGATCAGGGATAGGCATGCCGGGATCGGGGATAGGCATGCTGGGGCCGTGGCTGGGCATGCGGAAGCCGGGGATCGTTGTGCCAGGGCCAGGGATTGGTGTGCCAAGCCGGGGATCGGCATAAAGCTGAGGACCAGAACAGGATCAGGAGAGGCCATGACGCCGGATTTCGATTTCGCGCTGGGCGAGGACGCCCGGATGATCCAGGACGCGGCGCGGCGCTTTGCGACGGAGCGGATCGCGCCGATCGCTGCCCGGATCGATGCGGAGGACTGGTTCCCCCGCCAGGAACTGTGGCCCGCCATGGGCGAGCTGGGGCTGCATGGTATCACCGTTCCGCAGGAGGATGGCGGGCTGGGGCTGGGATATCTGGAGCATGTGGTGGCGCAGGAGGAGGTGGCTCGCGCATCCGCTTCGATCGGCCTTAGCTATGGCGCGCATTCGAACCTGTGCGTCAACCAGATCCGCCGCTGGGCCAATGATGAGCAGAAGGCGCTCTACCTGCCCAAGCTGATTTCAGGCGAGCATGTCGGCAGCCTTGCCATGTCCGAAGCAGGCGCTGGGTCCGACGTCATGTCGATGAAGCTGAAAGCGGAGAAGAAGGGCGATCGCTACATCCTGAACGGGACGAAGTTCTGGATCACCAATGCGCCCTATGCCGACACGCTGGTGGTCTATGCCAGGACCGGCGAGGGATCGAAGGGCATCACCGCCTTCCTGATCGAAAAGCAGTATAAGGGTTTTTCCATCGGGCAGAAGATCGACAAGGTGGGGATGCGCGGATCGCCTACCGCCGAACTGGTGTTCGATGATTGCGAGGTGCCGGAGGACAATGTGATGGGGCCGCTGAACGGCGGGGCGGCCGTGCTGATGTCCGGCCTCGATTATGAGCGCACCGTGCTGGCGGGCATCCAGCTTGGCATCATGCAGGCCTGCCTCGACACGGTGCTGCCCTATGTGCGGGAGCGCCGCCAATTCGGAAAGCCGGTCGGGGCATTCCAACTGATGCAGGCGAAAGTCGCGGATATGTATGTCGCGCTCAATTCAGCGCGCGCCTATGTCTATGCGGTGGCGCGGGCATGCGACGCGGGCAGGACGACGCGTTTCGACGCGGCGGGGGCGATATTGCTGGCGAGCGAGAATGCGGTGCGCGTATCGCTGGAGGCCGTGCAGGCGCTGGGCGGCGCTGGCTATACCAGGGACTGGCCCGTGGAGCGCTATATGCGCGACGCCAAGCTGCTGGACATCGGCGCTGGCACCAATGAGATACGCCGCATGCTGATCGGCCGGGAGCTGGTAGGCGCATGAGCGGGCCCGTTCTCGACACGAAGCTGTCGCCACAGGCGGAGGCGTTCCGCGCCAATGCAGCGCATAACCGCGCGCTGGCCGGGGAATTGCGGGCGAAGGTGGCCGCCGCGGCGACGGGCGGCCCGGCGAGGGCACGCGAGAAGCATGTGGGGCGCGGCAAGCTGCTGCCGCGCGAGCGGGTGGAGCGGCTGCTGGACCCCGGCAGCCCCTTTCTGGAGGTCGGCCAGCTTGCCGCGAACGGCATGTATGATGACGAAGTGCCGGGCGCGGGGCTGATAACCGGCATCGGCCGGGTGGAGGGGCGGCAGGTCATGATCGTCTGCAACGACGCGACGGTGAAGGGCGGCACCTATTATCCGATGACGGTCAAGAAGCATCTGCGGGCGCAGGAGATCGCGATCGAAAACCGGCTGCCCTGCGTCTATCTGGTCGATAGCGGCGGGGCCAACCTGCCCAATCAGGCCGATGTGTTTCCCGACCGCGATCATTTCGGCCGCATATTCTACAATCAGGCGCAGATGTCAGCGCGCGGCATAGCGCAGATCGCCTGCGTCATGGGGAGTTGCACGGCTGGCGGCGCCTATATGCCCGCCATGTCGGACGAAACGGTGATCGTGCGCAACCAGGGCACGATCTTCCTGGCCGGGCCGCCGCTGGTGCAGGCAGCGACGGGCGAGGTCATCAGCGCCGAGGATCTGGGCGGCGGCGACCTGCACGGGCGCAAGTCGGGCGTGGTGGACCATGTCGCGGAAAATGACGAGCATGCGATCAGCATCGTGCGGGACATCATATCCACGCTGCAACCCGCGCCTGCGATCGACCTGAACCTGCGCGAACCTACCCCGCCCAAATATGATGCGCAGGAACTGTACGGCATCGTGCCGCAGGATGTGCGCGCGCCCTATGACGTGCGGGAAGTGATCGCCCGGATCGTCGATGACAGCGCCTTTCACGAGTTCAAGGCGCTTTATGGAACCACGCTGGTCTGTGGTTTCGCCCATATCTGGGGCATGCCGGTCGCGATCCTGGCGAATAACGGCGTGCTGTTCAGCGAAAGCGCGGTCAAGGGCGCGCATTTCATCGAACTGGCCTGCCAGCGGCGCATACCGTTGCTGTTCCTACAGAATATCTCCGGCTTCATGGTCGGCGGCAAATATGAGGCGGAGGGCATCGCCAAGCACGGCGCGAAGCTGGTGACGGCGGTCGCCACCGCCAGCGTACCCAAGATCACGCTGCTGATCGGCGGCAGCTTTGGCGCGGGCAATTATGGCATGTGCGGCCGGGCCTATGGGCCGCGTTTCCTGTTCACCTGGCCCAACAGCCGCATATCGGTGATGGGCGGCGAGCAGGCGGCAAGCGTGCTGGCGACGGTGCATCGCGATGCGGCGGCATGGACGGCGGAGGAGGCGGAGGCGTTCAAGGAGCCGATCCGCCGGAAATATGAGGAAGAGGGCAATCCCTATCATGCGACGGCCCGCCTGTGGGACGACGGGGTGATCGATCCGGTGCAGACCCGCGACGTGCTGGGCCTGGCCTTTGGCGCCGCGCTGAACGCGCCTGTCGCCGATCGCCCGTCCTTCGGCCTGTTTCGGATGTGATGCCGATGATCCAGTCCCTGCTCATCGCCAATCGGGGCGAGATTGCCTGCCGCATCATCCGCACTGCGCGGCGGATGGGCATTCGCACCATCGCGGTCTATTCGGACGCCGACGCCAACGCTCTGCATGTCCGGTCGGCCGACGAAGCGGTGCATATCGGGCCGTCGCCGGTACGCGAAAGCTATTTGCTGGGCGATCGCATCATCGCGGCGGCGAGGGAGACGGGGGCGCAGGCCGTTCATCCGGGCTATGGGTTCCTGTCGGAGAATGCGGAGTTCGCGCAGGCGGTGATCGATGCTGGCCTGATCTGGGTCGGGCCCAGTCCGGCGAGCATCACCGCCATGGGTTTGAAGGATGCAGCCAAGACGCTGATGCAGCAGGCCGGGGTGCCGGTGACGCCCGGCTATCTGGGCGAGGATCAAAGCCCCGAACGGTTGAAGGCGGAAGCCGATGCGATCGGCTATCCCGTGCTGATCAAGGCGGTCGCGGGCGGCGGCGGCAAGGGGATGCGCAAAGTCGAGAGCGCTGCCGGTTTCGCTGACGCGCTGCTGTCCTGCCAGCGCGAGGCGGCTTCGTCCTTCGGGAATGATCAGGTGCTGCTGGAAAAATGGGTGACGAACCCGCGCCATATCGAGGTGCAGGTCTTCGGCGACAGTCATGGCAACGCCGTTCACCTGTTCGAACGCGACTGCTCGCTCCAGCGGCGGCACCAGAAGGTCATAGAGGAAGCGCCCGCGCCGGGCATGGACGAAGGGACGCGCGCGGCGATCTGTCAGGCTGCGGTGCGGGCGGCGCAGGCCGTGGATTATGTGGGCGCGGGGACGATCGAGTTCATCGCGGATGGATCGGAAGGGCTGCGGGCGGATCGCATCTGGTTCATGGAGATGAACACCCGCTTGCAGGTCGAGCATCCGGTGACGGAGGAGATTACCGGGCAGGATCTGGTGGAATGGCAATTGCGCGTGGCGGCGGGCGAGCCGCTGCCCAAGGCGCAGCATGAACTGTCGATCAACGGCTGGGCCATGGAGGCGCGGCTTTATGCGGAGGACCCGGCCAGGGGCTTCCTGCCTTCGACCGGGAGGCTGGAGCGGTTCGACATCGGCCCTTCTTATCGCACCGATACGGGGGTGGAGCAGGGGGCGGAGATTTCCCCCTTCTATGATCCGATGATCGCCAAGCTGATCGCCTGGGGGGCGGACCGGGACTCCGCGCGGGAGAGGCTGGCGGAGACGCTGGAGCAGACGGTGATATGGCCGCTCAAGACCAATGCCGCTTTTCTGGTGAAGGCGTTGCGGCACCCGGATTTCGCCCAAGGGCGGATCGATACGGGGTTGATCGGGCGTGAGGGCGAGGCGCTGCTGCCTGCGGCGATGCCGTCCTGCGCCGTGCTGGAGGCGGCGGCGGCAAGGCTGGCCGCGCCGGGGCCTCTGGCGGGGTTCCGGCTGAATGCGGAGCCGCGGCGGGATGGCTGGTTCCTGCTGGACGGATCGCCCGTGACGGTCGCGCTGGGGGCGTCGGCCGATCGCGAGATGCTTCACAGCACGATCGTTGCCGAGGCGGGGCAAAGCTGGCTTTTGACCCCCTGGCGTGCTGGCGGCTCAGGGAGTGGCGAAGCGTCGGATGGCGCGATCCTTTCGCCCATGCCCGGCCGCATCATCGCCCTGTCCGTTGCCGCCGGGGACAAGGTGGCGAAGGGGCAGAAGCTGCTCACGCTGGAAGCCATGAAGATGGAGCATAGCCTCGTCGCGCCCTTTGATGGCACGGTTGCCGAACTGGACACTATGGAGGGGGGGCAGGTCAGCGAAGGCGCGCTGCTGGCGAGGATCATGAAGGCGCAGGAGGATTGATGGCGGGAAGATATTTCGGCCAATGGGCGGTCGGCCAGACCATCGTCCATGACATACGCCGCACGGTGACCGAAACCGACAATCTGCTTTTTTCCACCATGACGCATAATCCGCAGCCGCTGCATATCGATGCCGAAGCGGCGAGGGCGAGCGAGTTCGGCCAGATCCTGGTCAACGGCACCTTCACCTTCGCGCTGATGATCGGCCTGTCGGTGGGGGACACGACGCTGGGGACGCTGATCGCCAATCTGGGCTATGACCGGCTGGTGATGCCGAGGCCGGTATTTCTGGGCGATACCTTGCGCGCCGAAACGGAGGTGGTGGACATGCGGGCGAGCAAGTCCCGTCCGGGCGCGGGCATCGTCACCTTTTCCCACCGCATGTTGAACCAGCGGGACGAGATCGTGTGCCAGTGCCTGCGCATGGCGCTGATCAAGGGAGGCGAGGCATGAGGTTGCGATCGCTGCTGTTCGTGCCCGGCGACCGGCCCGAACGCTTCGCCAAGGCGGAGGCGAGCGGGGCGGACGCCATCATCCTCGACCTGGAGGATTCGGTGGCGGCTTCCGCCAAGGACCGGGCGCGGGATGCGGTCGCGGCTTATCTGACAGGCTCTGCCGCCGTGCGCAGGTTCGTGCGGATCAATCCTGTCGATGGGGCATATTGGCAGGCCGATCTTGGCTGTATCGCCGGGGCGGACGGCATCGTGCTGCCCAAGGCGCAGGGCGCTGCGACGGTGGAGGCATTGGCGGGGCATATCGATGCTGGCCTGCCCATCCTGCCGATTGCGACGGAAACCCCGCAGGCTCTGTTTGCGTTGGGCAGCTTTGGCAGTGTTGCGGAGCGGCTGTGCGGATTGAGCTGGGGCGCGGAGGACCTGTCCGCCGCGATCGGCGCGGTGTCGAGCCGGAGGGAAGACGGGGCCTTCACCGCGCCCTTCGAGATGGTGCGCGGGCTTGCCCTGTTCGGGGCGCATGCGGCGGGTGTCGCCGCGATCGAGACGGTCTATCCGGCGATCGGGGATCTGGCGGGGCTCAAGGGCTATGCCGCGCGGGGGAGCTATGACGGCTTTACCGGCATGCTGGCTTTGCACCCGGCACAGGTGCCGGTCATCAACGCCGCCTTTACGCCCAGCGAGGCGGAGGTCGCCTTCGCGCGCCGGGTCGTGGAGGCGTTCGCGGCTGCTCCCGATGCGGGCGTGCTGAAGATAGACGGCAGGATGATCGATGCGCCGCACCTCGCCCAGGCGCGCAAGATATTGGCGCGCGCGGCAGTGCCCTAGCGGCCTGATTTGCGCCTGGCGGACCAGTAGGCGAGGCGTTTCCTGATGTCCCGCTCAAAGCCGCGCTCATTGGGAGCGTAGAGCGGTTCGGGGTGAGCGGCGGCTATCTGTTCGGGATAGAATTCCTGGCCGGAAAAGGCGTCCGGCTGATCATGGTCATATTGATAGCCGGCATGGTAGCCCAGGTCTTTCATCAGGGCCGTCGGGGCGTTCAATATATGCTTGGGTGGCGGCAGGGAGCCGGTGCGGCGGGCAAGGTCCATCGCGCGGTCGAGCGCCAGATAGGAGGCGTTGGACTTGGGCGCGGTCGCGACATAGTTGATGGCCTGCGCCAGGAACAGCCGTCCTTCGGGCAGGCCCACCCGCTCGAACGCCTGCCAGGCGGTGATCACCTGCACCATGGCTTGCGGATCGGCCATGCCGACATCCTCCGACGCGGCGCAGGCGAGCCTGCGGAAGATGACCGCCGGGTCCTCGCCGCCCGTCAGCATCCGCGCCGCCCAATAAAGCGCCGCGTCCACGTCGCTGCCGCGCAGGCTCTTGTGGAAGCAGCTGAGCAGGTTGAAATGTTCTTCCTTGCCCTTGTCGTAGAGCGGCGCGCGGGACTGGATCACGGATGCGAGCTGATCGGTGCCGAGGGGGGCGTCTGGCGGAAGGCTCATCAATTCTTCGCACAGGCCCAGAAGATAGCGGGCGTCGCCATCGGCCATGGCGATCAGCGCATCCCGCGCGCCGGGCGTGAGTGGCAGGGGCTTGCCGAAATGACGCTCCGCCCGTTCGATCACCTTGGCAAGGTCGCCGGTGCCCAGCCGGTCGAGGGTGAGGACCTTCGCGCGCGACAGGAGGGCGGATACGAGGCTGAAACTGGGATTTTCCGTGGTCGCGCCGATCAGGACGAAGGTGCCGTCCTCGATAGCGGGGAGCATCGCGTCCTGCACCGGGCGGGAAAAGCGATGAAGCTCGTCGATGAAGACGGCGGTGGGGCGTCCGCTGCTGTCGCGCAGCGCCGACGCGGTGGCGATCGCCTTGCGCAGGTCGGCGATGCCGGTGGATACGGCGGATAGCTGAATGAACTCATATCCCGCCTCCGCCGCGATCAGGCGGGCGATCGTCGTCTTGCCCACGCCCGGAGGACCCCAGAGGATGAAGGAGGACAGCCGCCTGTTTTGAAGCATCCGGCCGAGCGGTCCTTCGGGCGACAGGAGATGTTCCTGGCCGATGACCTCGGCGATGGCGGCGGGGCGCAGGGTTTCCGCAAGCGGCCGGGGCGCGTCGCGGCTGAAAAGCGAAGCGGTCATCGAAGCACCATGCGGGGCCGGGGCGCGGGCGGGATGAAAAGGTCAGCCATCGCCCTGATATAGGCAGAGGCGCCGGATCATGGAACCGGGCTGGATCGCGGCGTCGCGCCCTGGCTGCGTTGACGGATCACGCGCAGATAAGTGTCGACCAGCGCCTGATTGACCTGATCCCAGCCATAGCGTTCGGCCTCCGCCACGGCGGCTGCGCCTGCTGCCCTGCGGCGGTCCGCGTCGTTGCAATAGGTGGTGAGCGCATCGGCGAAAGCGCCGATCGCGCCGGGACGGATCAGCCGCCCCGTCACCCCTTCGCTGACAAGGCTTTCGCTGCCGGTCGCGCGGGCGGCGACGGTGGGAAGGCCGCAAGCCATAGCCTCCAGCGTCACATTGCCGAAGGTTTCAGTGATGGAGGGATTGAACAGCATGTCCATGCTGGCCACCGCCCGGCCAAGGTCGGCACCCTGCTGAAACCCGGTGAAGATCGCCTTGGGCAGGCGGTTCTGGAACCATTCGCGCGCGGGGCCTTCGCCGACGACCAGCACCTTGTGCCGCACCTGCCGCAGCGCAAGCTGGTCGATCGTGTCGGAAAAGACGTCCAGCCCCTTTTCCATTACCAGCCGTCCGATGAAGCCGATCACCGGGTCTTCATCAGCAATGCCGAGCGACCGCCGCCAGCCAAGGTCGCGCCGGTCCGGGTGGAATATCTCGCGGTCGATGCCACGGGTCCAGATGCCGACATCATAGCTCATCCGCTGTTCCCGCAGCAGCTGGGCCATGGATTCGGACGGCGCGACGATGGCGTCGCAGCGCCTGTAGAAGCGGCGCAACAGGGATTCGATCGTCGATTCCAGAAAGGCGAGGCCGTAATAGCGCGGATAGGTTTCAAAGCGGGTGTGCACGGATGCCACCGCAGGCAGGCCGTGCCGCCGCGCCCAACTGACTGCGCGATGCCCCAGCGGGTCCGGGCTGGACACATGGACGAGGTTGGGGCGGAAGGATTTGAGGTCGCGCCGGACATGCCCCGACATGCAATAGGATACGCGATATTCCTTGCGGCCCGGAACGGGAAAGGATGGCGCGCTGACCAGATCGCCCGCCGGTTCGAAAGCGGGCGTATCGGTGGTCGGCGAATAGACGCGCACCGCCGCGCCCTGACGAAGCAGATAGCCCACGAAACGGTTCAGCGCCTGGTTGGCGCCGTCCCGCACATAATTATAATTGCCGCTGAACAGGGCGACGCGAAGGCCGGTGACATTCATCACTGGCCCCTTAACGCAGGCAAACGCAAAACCCAAGGGAACCCGGCCAGCCGCCGGGATTTTTGCCTTGCGTCAGTAACAGGAAACGGCCGGCGCGGTTGCGCCCCGCAGGAGAGGATGCGGATGACCGAAAGCTTTCGCAAAGGAGCACGGGTCAAATGGAATTGGGGTCAGGGCGTCGGCCGCGGGCATGTTGCTGAACGGTTCGACCAGCAGGTCGAACGCAGGATTGAAGGCGCGCTGGTCCGGCGCAACGGATCGCGCCGGGACCCCGCGTATCTGGTCCGTGCGGACAATGGCGGCGAGGTGCTGAAACTGGGATCGGAATTGAGCCGGGCCTGATCGGCCATCGCCAAGAGCCTGCGCCCATGTCATAGGAGCGCGATGGCGACCGATCTGATCATCGATGCCTTGCTGACCGGCAAGCCCGCCCCGTTTCGCGACGGCGATTACAGCGCCATCGCGAAACGGCCGGTGACCGGCCCGGTGCGCATCGGATGGCTGGGGCTGGAAGGCGATACGGTTGCCGATCCGGTTCATCATGGCGGCTGGGACAAGGCCATTCATCTTTATCCACAGGAACATTATGACTGGTGGCGCGAGCGGAAGCCGGGCCATCCGCTGCTCGACCGGCCGGGCGCGTTCGGCGAGAATGTTGCGTCGCGAGGCATGACCGAGGAGGATATCTGCCTTGGCGACCGCTTTTCGCTGGGCACCGCGATCGTCGAGGCGAGCCATGGACGGCAGCCCTGCTGGAAGCTGGACCATCGGTTCGGCCAGCGCGACGTCATGGCGGCGATGGTGAAGACGGGGCGCAGCGGCCTCTATTTCCGGGTGCTGCGTGAAGGCGAGGCGGAGGCGGGGATGCAGATGCAACTGATCGAGCGCGTTCTGCCCGAATGGCCCATCGCGCGCGTTTTCCGCCTGCTGATCGGCGGCGGGCACAAGGCGGAGCCTGAGGCCGTGCGCGCGCTGGCGGACATGGCTGTGCTGGCCGAAGCATGGCGGGATCGCGCCCGCAAGCTGTCGGGCCATGGCGCGGCCGGGAGCACAACACGGTCTGCGGCCTCCTTAGCATCTGGTAAGGGGCGAGGCGGCTCCCTATAGCTGCATGATGGCATCGACCGAAAAGAAGAAATCCCTGAAGGTACGGCGCGCGGGCCTGCCGACCCGCGAACAGGTGATGGAGTTCATCACCTCATCCGGCCAGCCAGCGGGCAAGCGGGAAATCGCCAAGGCCTTCGGGCTGAACGGGCAGGAGAAGATCGCGCTCAAGGCGCTGCTCAAGGACATGGCGGACGAGGGGCTGATCGATGTCGGCCCTGCTCGCGCTTTCCACAAGATGGGCGGCTTGCCCAAGGTGACCGTGTTGCGCATCGTCGATGTCGATGGATCGACGCTGATCGGAACGCCGGAGCGGTGGGAGGCGGAAGGACAGCCAGCGCCCCGATTGCGCGTCATGGAACGGGGGAAGCGCGGCGCGCTGACCATCGGCGATCGCATTCTGGCGCGGACCGAGGAAGCGGGGCGCGGCTTTGTGGCGCACCCGATGAAGAAGCTCGCCAAGGCGAGCGAGGAACTTCTGGGTGTGGTGGAGGAAGCGGACGGCGGCAAATTATGGCTGCGCCCGGTCGACAAGCGCATCCGAAAGGACACGCCCATCAGTGACGCGGGAAGTGCGAAGCCCGGCGATCTCGTGCTTGCCGAGCCGGTGGGCAGGCCGCCGCGGATCAGCGCGCGTATCACCGACATATTGGGCGATCCCTTCGCACCACGCAGTTTCAGCCTGATCGCGATCCACAAGCATGGCATTCCGCATGTCTTCCCCGACCGGGCGGAGGATGAAGCCGTCACGGCGTCCGCCCTTCCGCTGCATGAGGACAAGCGGGAGGATTTGCGGCACCTGCCCATCGTGGCGATCGACCCGGCGGATGCGCGGGACCATGACGACGCGGTGTGGGCCGCGCCGGACGATGATCCGGCCAATGCAGGGGGCTATCGCGCGATCGTCGCCATCGCCGACGTCAGCTATTATGTTCGGCCCGGCAGCGCGCTGGACAAGGAAGCGCGCAAGCGGGGGAACAGCGTCTATTTCCCCGATCTGGTCGTGCCGATGCTGCCGCACCAGCTTTCCTCCGATATGTGCTCGCTGCGCGCGGGCGAGGACAGGGCGGCGATGGCCTGTCATCTGGTCGTTGACGCCAAGGGCAAGGTCACAAGCTGGCGCTTTTCGCGGGCGGTGATCCGCGTCGCCGCCGTGCTGGCTTATGAGGACGCGCAGGCCGCGGTCGATGGCACGCAGGATAATGAACTGCTCGAACCGGCGCTGAAGCCCCTGTGGGAATGCTGGAAATTGCTGCGGAAGGCGCGGGAGAAGCGCGATCCTCTGGCGCTGGACCTGCCCGAACGGCGGGTGGTGCTGGACGAGGATGGCAAGATCGTCAGCGTGGCGGTGCGGGAACGGCTCGACGCCCATATGCTGATCGAGGATTATATGATCGCCGCCAATGTCGCGGCCGCCAAGGCGCTGGAGGCGAAGAAAGCGCCGGTCATGTATCGCGTGCATGAGCCGCCAAGCCGGGACAAGCTGGTGGCGCTGAAGGACTATCTCGGCACGTTCGACATCGAATTTGCGCTGGGGCAGGTGATCAAGCCTTCCACCTTCAACCGCCTGATCGAGCGGGTGGGCGATCTGGAGGAACGGCCGCAGATCATGGAGCAAATATTGCGCAGCCAGACCCAGGCCTATTACAGCCCGGAGAATATGGGGCATTTCGGGCTGGCGCTGGGGTCCTATGCGCATTTCACGTCGCCGATCAGGCGCTATGCCGACCTGCTGGTCCACCGGGCGCTGGTGGGCGCCTATGACATGGAGCTGCCCGCGCCCAAGGGCGGCGTTATCCCGGACCGGACAGCGCTGAGCGGCGAGGATTTCGAGAATATGGGCCGCATCGGCGAGATGATCAGCCAATATGAGCGCCGGGCGATGGAAGCGGAGCGGGAGACGATCGACCGCTATGTCGCGGCCTTTCTGGCGGCGCATGTCGGCGATCTGGTGGAGGCGCGGATCACGGGCGTCCAGAGCTTCGGCTTCTTCGCCACGGTCGAGGGGCTGGGGGGCGACGGGCTGGTGCCGGTTTCCACGCTGGGCGACGAGCGTTTCTTCTATGACGAGGCGGGGCGCGCCCTGGAGGGCGTGGAAAGCGGGGATCGCTATACGGTGGGGCAGCGGTTGCAGCTCCGGCTGGCGGAGGCTGACCCGATCAACGGCGTCCTGCGCTTCGAACTGCCCGACGCCCTGCCGCAGCGGCCAGGCTTCAAGAAGGACCGGACGCGCCCCGGCGTGAGGCGCGGCCGTCCCGCCAACATCCGCCATATCGGATCGAAGCGGGGCAAGCACCGGCGCTGAGCGGCGCTTAGCTGAGGCGGTCAATCGCCTCCGCATCGAGGCCGCCGGGGATGATCATGATGGGGCAGGGAAGCTTGCCCGCATCCGCGCCCGCGAAGTGCGACACCAGCGCGCCGGGCGGGCCGCTGGCCGCGGCGCCCAGCACTAGCGCGGCTACATCCGTGGTTTCCTCCAGCGTTTCGCGCACCACCGCCACGGGATCGCCCTGCCGCACGGTGATGCTGGGGCGGATGCCGGATTCCTCCGTCAGCGTGCCGGCCGCGCTGGTCACCAGCGCTTCGGCGCGTTGCACCGCTTCATCCTCCATCGTCGCCTGAACGCCGCCCCATTGGACGAATTCGGCTGGCGGGATCAGGGCGAGGATGCGGACAGCGCCCGCGGTCTTGGCGGCGCGGCGCGCGGCGAAGCGCAACGCGGTCTCCGCTTCGGGCGATTCGTCTACCACGACCAGATATGTGCGCATGAACTGAAAATCCCGCATCCTAAAGCTGGCAGGCCAGCGCCGTCATGGGTCTTTGAACCGATCTGGAAAATTTTGAACCGGTCTGGTGAGATGTGACTCATTCTGACCCTTGATGCAAGGCGCGGCCTTGACCGCCCCGGCCAAAGGGTGAAAACGGCTGACAACGCAGCCCAACGGCTCTGAAAGAAGAGAGGTTCATCGCCCATGAGCAAGAAAATCCAGATGCCCGCTTTGTCGCCCACGATGGAAGAGGGCACCTTGGCGAAATGGCTGGTGAAGGAGGGCGATACAGTATCGTCGGGCGATCTGCTGGCCGAGATCGAAACAGACAAGGCGACGATGGAATTCGAAGCCGTGGATGAAGGCAGGATCGCCAGGATACTGGTGGGCGAAGGGACCGAAGGCGTGAAGGTGGGAACCGTCATCGCCATCATCGCCGAAGAGGGCGAAGATGTTGCCGAAGCGGCGCAGGGCGACGGTAGCGCGGCCAAGGCGGAGGCTGCGCCTGCTCCCAAGGCCGAGGCTGCACCCGCTCCGCAGGCGGAGGCTGCCGCGCCCGCGCCCAAGGCGGACGCAGCGCCCGCAAGGCAGGAGGGCGATCGCGTCAAGGCGAGCCCGCTGGCGCGCCGTCTGGCCGAACAGACGGGCGTTGACCTAGCCAGCATAAAGGGGAGCGGGCCTAATGGGCGCGTGGTGAAGGCTGATCTGGAGGGCGCGGCGAAGGGCGCGCCTGCCGCTGTCCAGGATCAGGCGCCTGTTGCCGCAACTCCGGCACCCAGCGCGCCCGCTGCGGCTCAGGACTTCGGCATTCCGCATGAGGTGGTCAAGCTGAGCGGCATGCGCAAGACGATCGCGCGCCGCCTGACCGAATCCAAGCAGCAGGTGCCGCACATCTACCTGACCGTCGACATTCAGCTCGACAGACTGCTCAAGCTCCGCTCCGAACTCAATGCGGGGCTCGCCGGGCGAGGCGTCAAGCTGTCGGTCAACGATCTGCTCATCAAGGCGCTGGGCGCGGCGCTGGTGCAGGTGCCCGAATGCAATGTGCAGTTCGCCGGTGACCAGATGCTGCAATTCAAGCGCGCCGACATCTCTGTCGCCGTATCGATCCCCGGCGGCCTGATCACCCCGATCATCACGGAAGCGGACAGCAAGAGCGTTTCGGCGATCTCCACCGCGATGAAGGACCTGGCCGCCCGCGCGAAGGACGGCAAGCTGGCCCCGCAGGAATATCAGGGCGGCACGGCGTCGCTGTCCAACATGGGCATGTTCGGCATCAAGCAGTTCGAAGCCGTGATCAATCCGCCCCAGGGCATGATCATGGCCATTGGTGCGGGGGAGAAGCGGCCCTTCGTCATCGACGACGCGCTCCAGATCGCGACCGTCATGTCGGCGACCGGCAGCTTCGATCACCGCGCCATCGACGGCGCGGACGGCGCGCGGCTGATGCAGGCGTTCAAGGAACTGGTCGAAAACCCGCTTGGCATGCTGGCCTGATGGCGCGGCCCGACGAAATGCCGCCGGAAATGAGTCCGGCCGTGCGCGTCATCGCCATGCCTGCCGATACCAATCCCTATGGGGATATATTCGGCGGCTGGCTGATGAGCCTGATGGATTCGGCGGCGGGATCGGTGGCGGCGCGGCATAGTCATGGGCGCGCCGTGACGATCGCGGTGGAGGGCATGACCTTCCTGCGGCCGGTTGTCGTCGGCGATGAAGTTTCGGTGTTCGCGACGCTGAAATCCGTCGGGCGCACGTCGATGAAAATCGATGTCGAAGCCTGGCGGCGCACGCGGCACGACGACCGGTCCTATCGCGTGACCAAGGCGACCTTCACCTTCGTGGCGATCGGAGAGGATCGCCAACCCCGCTCCGTGCCGCCCTTCACGCCCCCGGCAGCGGCTTGATATTCCTGCGTAAAAGGAAAGTTTACCATGGCTGACAATTACGACCTGATCGTTCTGGGTTCCGGCCCCGGCGGCTATGTCGCCGCGATCCGCGCGGCGCAGCTTGGCCTGAAAACCGCCATCGTGGAGCGCGAGAATCTGGGCGGCATCTGCCTCAACTGGGGCTGCATCCCGACCAAGGCACTGCTCCGCTCGGCGGAAATCTACCATTATATGCAGCATGCTGGTGATTATGGCCTGGCCGCGGAAAAGATCAGTGCCGACATCGCGGCGGTGGTGAAGCGTTCGCGCGGGGTCGCCAAGCAGCTCAATCAGGGCGTCACCCACCTGATGAAGAAGAACAAGATCACCGTCCACATGGGTGAAGGCAAGCTGACGGGCAAAGGCAAGCTTAGCGTCACCAAGGACGGCAAGAAGCAGGAATTGACGGCGAAGAACATCATCGTCGCCACCGGCGCGCGGGCGAGGGACCTGCCGGGCACGCCAGCGGACGGAAAGCGCGTATGGACCTACCGCCACGCCATGACTCCGCCGGAAATGCCCACGAAGCTGCTGGTCATTGGATCGGGCGCGATCGGTATCGAATTTGCGAGCTTCTACAACGACATGGGCGTGGACGTCACTGTGGTCGAGATGATGGACCGCATCGTGCCGGTGGAGGATGCGGACGTGTCCGCCTTCCTGGAAAAGGCGCTCAAGAAGCAGGGCATGACCATCCTGACCGGCGCTGGCGTGAGCAACATCCAGGTGGGCGCCAATGGCGTGAAGGCGGTGATCAAGGACAAGGCGGGCAAGGAAAGCGCCGCCGAGTTCAGCCACATGATCGTCGCGATCGGCATCGTGCCCAATACGGAGAATGTGGGCCTCAAGGAACTGGGCGTCGCGATGGACGATCGCGGTTTCCTGAAAACCGACGAGATGTGCCGCACCAATGTGGAAGGCCTGTGGGCAATCGGCGACATCACCGCGCCGCCATGGCTGGCGCACAAAGCGAGCCATGAAGGGGTGATCGCGGCTGAGGCGATCGCGGGCCAGCATCCCCACGCGATGGACCCGCGCAACATTCCGGGCTGCACCTATTGCCACCCGCAGGTCGCCAGCGTCGGGTTGACCGAGGCCAAGGCGAAGGAAGCGGGCTATGAGGTGAAGGTCGGCATGTTCCCCTTCATCGGCAATGGCAAGGCGATCGCGCTGGGCGAGGCGGAAGGCTTCACCAAGACGGTGTTCGACGCCAAGACCGGCGAATTGCTGGGCGCGCACATGGTCGGCGCGGAAGTGACCGAGATGATACAGGGCTTCACGGTCGGCAAGACGCTGGAAACCACCGAGGCGGAGTTGATGCACACGGTCTTCCCGCATCCGACCATTTCGGAATCGATGCATGAAAGCGTGCTCGCCGCCTATGGCAGAGCGCTTCATATCTGATCGAGGCGCATGGCGAAGAGGCGGGGCGGCTTTGGCCGTGTCGCTTCTTTGCGTCCTGTTGATCGCACTGGTTCAGCGATCGAGCGCGGCGGACGCGCTCAACCTTGGTCTAATGGGCGCGGCTGGAACGGCGCGGGATACGCCCGTTGGCGCGGTCGTGACATCAATCATGCGGGCCGCGTCGCTTGCTGGTGGAAGCGAAGGCCGCTTTCTGCTGTTCAACGTCGTGCTCGCCATCCTGCTGTGGCGGGGAAGGAAGCTGTCCGCGCTGTGGCTGACCTTCACCATGGCGGGCGGCACCTTGCTGAACCTGGGCCTCAAGCAGGTTTTTGCCGCGCCCCGGCCTGATTTGTTGCCGCACCTCGACATCGTCAACAGCTACAGTTTTCCAAGCGGGCATGCCGCCGGAAACATGATGCTGTTCGGCGCGATTGCGCTGCTGATCGGCAGCCGGGCAGCCTATGTCATGGCAGGCGCGATCATCCTGCTGATCGGCGTCAGCCGGACATGGCTGGGCGTCCATTGGCCGACCGATGTCGTGGCCGGATGGATCGAGGGGCTGGGCTGGCTCGCCTTTTGCCGCTGCTGGCTACCAGCGGGGGGAGGGGAGCAGCAAGGCGTCGCTCCAGCGGTCGAAGGGCGGCATGCCGTCAGAGGTGATGAAGCCATGCACCCAGAAGCTGTCGAAGACGGTTGCCATGGCGATGAGGAGAAGCAGTAGCGCTGCGCCAGCGAAGATCGCGTGGGAGCCGCGCAGGCCCTTTTCCGGCGTCAGCGCGAGCAGGACGAGCGGCAGGATCGGCAGGAAGTAGCGGCCCTGCGTCCCCTGAATATAGTCCGCGCCCAAGGGGGTGCCAGTCAGATACATGGCCGTTTCGATGAGCAGTGCGCTTCCCGCCGCCACGGTTAGCCACCACAGACGCTGGCCGATGCCGATCCGCAATCCCGATCCGGTGAGGATGGCCGCACCGATCATCAGGGCGGCCAGCGCATAGGCGGCGAGCGGCAGCAATATGGCGTTCCAGCCGAACCGCCCGGCGATTTGCAGCGCGTAGACCGGCGCGCGCTCAACCACGCTGGAACAGAGAATGCGCACATAGGCCACTGGATCGGCCAGGATCACGCCCAATTGCGCGGCCAGAGGCGCGGTCATGACATTCTCGCCCGTCTTGCGGGAGGCAATGTGATAGAGCGCCTGGCTGCCTCCCGACATCTTCATCCACGCCACGAAAGCCGCCGCACCGGCGATCATCGCGCCCAGCAGCAGCCAGGGGCGCACATCCTTCCGCCCTTCCGGCCTGTCCAGTCCCGCGGCGATCAGGGGCAGATATACGCCCTTCGCCAGGGCAAGCAGCGGCGCCGTTACCAGCAGGGCGGCGGACCGCGCGGGCGTGGCTCCCATGAAGGCGATGCGCAGGGCGAGCGCGAGGCCAAGGAAGCCGAGGCCGTTGATAATCGCGTCGGGCGAGAGCGATCCTGTCTGATAGCAGAATGTCGGCAGCAGCGCGGCCGCCAGCATCGCATTCCGTCCGAAGGGCAGCAGCGCAAAGGCCGCGCCCAGCAGCATCAGGCCAGCGAGCGCGTTCACCATGCGCCCGGCGTAGAAGCTGCCGAGCCGGGGCAGCCCCGCCGCGTCGCCCAGCATCAGCCCAGCCGCGCCGGGCGCGTAAAGGGTGGGCGCATAGCTGGCGACGTTGGGAAAATCGGCGAAGGACTTGCCCGGACGCGCGGCGTCGGCGCTCCATGCCTTTTCCAGCATCGCGCGGTCGAACTGGCGGAGCTTCGGCGGCACATCGGTGGGGAAGTCGGTGGCATGCAGGTCAAGCGCCGAACGCGGCAGTTCAGCGCCGATCATCCCTGCCTGCGTCTGTGTGAACACGCGTCCGTCAGCGAGGAGCAGCGCCTTCATATAATGCTGATTCTCGTCGGGAGCCTGAAAGGGTGGAGTAACCAGCGCGAAGAACAGCGTCGCCAGGCAGATGGCGGCCAGCAGCCATTGCTGCATGGGCGACACCGGCGCTGAGACAGGCAGGCTGGCCCGCCTGCCTTCGGCAACTGTTATCCGTTCGTTTCTCAAAGGACCGCGCCCCCTCCTGATCACATGCAGGAGGGATGTTAATGGCGATGCCTTAATATTTCCCGTTCATTGCTTTGTTGCGGGTCGTTACAGAGGCGAAGGCATTGTTTGCGCGAGCCAGGGCGGCAGCGTCGCGGGATCGATATCCTCCACCCGGCGATGCTCGATCGACAGGCCAAGGTCGGGCAGCGCCGCGCGCTGGCGCTTTGCATCGGCGCTGGCGAGGGGAACCGCAACGAGCCGCCGGTTCACCTTGCTGCGATAATGCATGCGGGCGGTATTTTCCTGCCCCACATAGCAGCCCTTGTCATAATCGACGCCGCCCAGTTCCTCTGCATTGGCTTCCAGCCAGAGGGTCTGGTCCTGACCAAGCTCCGCCACGCCTTCGAACACGCCGAGCGAGAGGCGGTGCGCGCGGAAGGCGCCGCTCGCGTCACCCGGTTCCGGCGGCGCGATCCAGCGGTGGCCAAGGGCAGGAAGGCGCGGGTCGAGCGGTTTGCCGCTCTCCTCCAGCGACCAGTGGACGGCAAGAGCATCCTCCCGCGCTATCGCGACCTTGCGGCGCAGGCGGTAGAGCGTCAGCCGTTTGGCAAGGGCGTCGGCCTGCGATGCCTCGCAATCGATCAGCACATCATTGCCATCGCTCCAAAGGATGAAATCATAGAGCGCCTTGCCCTGC
This sequence comes from Sphingobium sp. DC-2, assembly GCF_000722555.1. Classification (NCBI taxonomy): domain Bacteria; kingdom Pseudomonadati; phylum Pseudomonadota; class Alphaproteobacteria; order Sphingomonadales; family Sphingobiaceae; genus Sphingobium; species Sphingobium sp. DC-2. The sequence goes on from NZ_JNAC01000165.1 coordinate 63,317, forward strand.
GGCGTCAGCAGCCCGCCCCAGCGCGGCTCACCGTCTTTCAGCGTCAACACATCGCGCGTCAGCAGTCCCTGAAGGAGGGGCCTGGCCTCTTCGCCTGAAATTCTAAGGAGCGCACGGTCGGTGAGGGTGGTGCCGGTCATCGGCTTTAGGTAGGACAGGCGGCGACCATATCCAAGCGGCGAGCATTTCATGTCCGAGACTTTTGACCTGATCCTGAAGAACGGCACCGTCCACACGCCCGGCGGGACGGAAAGCGTGGATGTCGGCGTGCGCGGCGGCAAGATCGCGGCGATCGGCAGCGGATTGGGCGATGCGGGCGAGGTGATCGATTGTACCGGGCTGGACGTGCTGCCCGGCTGCATCGACAGCCAGGTCCATTTCCGCGAGCCGGGGCTGGAGCATAAGGAAGACCTCGAATCAGGCAGCCGCGCCGCGGTGCTGGGCGGAATCACCGCCGTGTTCGAAATGCCAAACACCAATCCGAATACTGACAGCGCGGAACGGGTACGGGAAAAGCTCGATCGCGCGCATCATCGCATGTGGTGCGACCATGCCTTTTATGTCGGCGCGACGGCGGACAATGCGGAGGCGCTGAAGGAACTGGAGCGGATTCCGGGAACGGCGGGGGTCAAGATCTTCATGGGCGCATCGACCGGCAGTCTGCTGGTGGACGATGACGCCGCCCTGTCGCGCGTGCTGGCGAGCGGAACACGCCGCGTTGCCATCCATGCCGAGGATGAGGCGCGGATGAACGCGCGCAAGGATTTGCGGGTGGAAGGCGATCCTTCCTCTCATCCGGTGTGGCGCGACGATGAAAGCGCGATGATCGCGACGCAGCGGATCATTGGGCTTGCCCGCAAGGCGCGGCGGCGCATCCACATCCTGCATGTGACGACCCCGGCCGAACTGGAATATATCGCGCGGAACAAGGATATCGCCACTTGCGAGGTGACGCCGCAGCATCTGACGCTGGCGGCGGAGGACGCCTATCCGCGCCTTGGCAGCTATGCGCAGATGAACCCGCCGATCCGGTCGGCCGCGCATCGCGACGGGCTATGGCACTGGCTGGCGCAAGGCGTGCCCGATGTGCTGGGCAGCGACCATGCGCCGCATACGATCGAGGAAAAGGCCAAGCCCTATCCCAACAGCCCCAGCGGCATGCCGGGTGTGCAGACGCTGGTGCCGCTGCTGCTGAACCATGTGGCGGAGGGCAGGCTGTCGCTGCGCCGCTTCATCGAGCTGACCTCTTCGGGGCCGCAGCGCGTGTTCGGGCTGGTGGGCAAGGGACGGATCGCGCTGGGATATGATGCCGACTTTACCGTCGTCGATCTCAAGAAGCGGTGGACGGTGGGCAGCGACTGGCTGGCTTCGCGCTGCAACTGGTCGCCCTTCGAAGGGATGGAGCTGACGGGCAAGGCGGTGGGCACCATCATTCGCGGCCATCGCGTGATGTGGGAAGATGCGCTGGCCAACGAAGCGGTGGGCGAGCCCGTGCGGTTCGAAGCGACGGAGTTCGCCTAGCACCTAGGCCGCGGCAAGCTGGCTGCGGCGGGCGGCGGCCAGGCCGTCGCCCGCGAAGAGGATGAGGCCAAGCCAGATCAGGGCGAAGCTCGCCATCTGTCCGTGCGTCAGCTTCTCGCCATAGAGGAAGACGCCGCACAGGAATTGCAGCGTCGGCGCCAGATATTGCATCAGCCCCAGCGTCGACATGGGCAGGCGGATCGCCGCCATCGCGAAAAGGATGAGCGGCACGGTGGTCAATGCCCCGGACGCGACGAGCATGGCGGTGAGATAGGTGTTCGTGCCGAAGCTCATCCCGCCATGACTTGCCAGCCAGATCAGATAAGCGACGGCGAAGGGCGTCAGGATCAATGTCTCCGCGCCCAGCCCCGCCATGGGCGAGACGGGCGTCAGCTTGCGGATCAATCCATAGAAGGCGAAGCTCAGCGCCAGCACGACGCTGATCCACAATGTCGTAAGCGCAGCCGCCGCCATGATGGCGACGCCCAGGGCCGCCGCGCTTATGGCGAGCTTCTGCACGCGGCTGAGCCGTTCCTTGAGCACCAGCACGCCCAGCGCGACATTGACCAGCGGGTTGAGGAAATATCCAAGGCTTGCGGCTATGATGTGGTCGCCATTGACCGCCCAGACGTAGGTCAGCCAGTTGATGGCGATGAAGAAGGCCGATCCGGCGAGCGGCAACAGCAGCTTGCGGGTTCGGAGCGCCGTGGCGAGGGGTCCCAGACCCCGCCGCGCGGCGAGAAGCCCAAGGATCAGCAGCAGCGACCACAGAACGCGTTGGGAGACGACCTCGACCGGAGCGACTTCATGCAACAGCTTGAAGAAAATAGGCAGCAGGCCCCAGAGGCCATAGGCCGCAAGAGCCGCGAGCATGCCCGCCCGCAGTTCGGGATTATGCCCGGTCAGAGAAGGCCTCCGCCCACGAACAGGCGCAGCGCGCCGAATGCGGCGACGACCAGGCAGAAATTGCGGCCGCTCGTCCGGCTGGATGCCATGCCGATCAACGCGCCGAATAGCGCAAGCGGCACCAGCAGCCAGTTGAGGATCGCCACGAACGGCAGGATCGCGGGAATCATCAGGATGAGCGCGACGAGGCCGATCAGGATGGACAGTATGTTGAGCATCGCCGACACATGGCCATTCCGCAGCCCGTGAGCAAGCCGTCCGCGAAGGCCAATGCGCATCGACTGGCATCGCAGCTATTTTCCGCCGTTTACCAAAAAGCCTAACGGAAAATTAACTCGCGTTCTTCATGCCTTGTTTACGAAGGAGTGAGTCGATGGCGCGTTTCCAACTGGCCTGTGCGGCCGCGATGCTGCTGGTGCTGCCCCTGGGCGGATGCGGCAAGGGCGGCAAGGACGCCGATCTGAACGCGCTGGACGCGCAGCTTACGAACGATGCGGTTGACCCTGCGCTGAAAGGCGCGCTCGCCGGGCAGATCGTGGTCGATCCGAACCTGACGAAACAGTCGAACCGCAATGCCGTGCGCCCCGCCGACCGGCCAGCCAGCGCCACATTGCCGGTGTTGAAGGGCGACGCTGCCAAGGCGCTTGCCGAATCGGTGAAGCTGGCGGGCGGCAAGCTGCTGGCCGCGCCCGCTCCGTCGAAGGGCGAAGCGATGGAATCGACCACGACGCTGGCCGCGCTGGCGCGCGAACAGGCGCAACCCGGCGGGAACGCCTATTGCCGCAAGAAACTGACCTACGGCATGCAATGGGCCAGCCGCTTGCCCGATCCCTTTACCGTCTATCCCGGCGCGCAGCTGATGGAAGCGGCGGGCGCGGACAAGGATGGATGCACGCTGCGCGCGGCGACCTTCGTAACGCCGGTGCCACGCCAGAGCGTGATGGATTTCTACTATACCCAGGCGCGGCGATCGGGATTTGACGCCGAACATCAGATATTGGGCGGCAGCCATGTGCTGGGCGGCACCCGCAAGGATGATGGCAGCGCCTTCCTGCTGCTGTTCACCGACGCGCCTGGCGGCAGGACCAGTATAGACATCATTGCTGACCAGGGCCGCTGAGCCGCTGTCCGGCCTGCCGGAGATCGGCCCATTTCCTTTGCCGTGATTTCCCTCTAGGGCGGGCGGCATGAACAATATCCTTCTCGTCATGGGCGGCGGAGCCGTGGGCGCGCTCGGGCGGTATCAGCTTGGCCGCTGGTCGGGCCATCTGTTTCCTGGTGCTTCGTGGCCTTGGGGAACCTTCGCCGCCAACCTGCTGGGCGGCTTTGCCATGGGACTGGTCGCTGGCTGGCTGGCGCGCTTTCAGGGCGCGTCGGGCGAGTCCTTGCGCCTGTTGCTGGCCGTAGGGCTGCTCGGTGGCTTCACGACCTTCTCTTCTTTCAGCCTGGAAATCGTGCTGATGATCGAGCGGGGGCAGTTCGTCACCGCGTTTGCCTATGCCCTGCTCTCGGTGATTGGTGCCGTCGCGGCGCTGATCGGCGGCCTTAGTCTGATGAGGGCCTTCGCATGAAGGGGCGTCCACCGGGCAAGCCGCCTGCGCCGTCACGCGGTGGCCGCAAGCCAGGGAGCGGCGCTGCGCCGGGCCGGGCACGGGGTGGGGCAAAGGCAGCGCGCGCACGCAATCCCGAAGCGCCCAAGGCTGCGCCCAAGCCAGCCGCGAAGGCTCCGGTTGCAAAAGCCTCTCCGGCGAAAGGCGTATCGCTCGATGTCCGCCAATTCCGCGTCGGCGCCGACGATGACGGCATTCGCCTCGATCGCTGGTTCCAGCGGCATCTGCCGGATGTGGGCTTCAACACCGTGTCCCGCTGGGCGCGCACGGGGCAGTTGCGCGTCGATGGCGCGCGCGCCGCTCCGGGCGACAGGATCAGCGAAGGGCAGAGCATTCGCGTTCCTCCCGCCGAACCCAAGGCAGCCGAAACGGCAAAGCCTCGCCGCGTGCGGCCGCAGCTCAGCGAGGATCAGGTGGCTTTCGCGCAAAGCCTGGTCATCCATCGCGACGCTCAGGCGATCGTCATCAACAAGCCTCCCGGCCTTGCGACCCAGGGCGGCACGAAGACCGAAGATCATGTAGACGGCCTGCTGGATGCGCTGGAGTTCGATCTCGATCAGCGGCCCAAACTTGTCCACCGGCTCGACAAGGATACGTCCGGCGCGCTTCTGGTCGCCCGGACGGCGCGATCGGCGGCGTTCTTCGCAAAGGCCTTTTCCAGCCGCACCGCGCGTAAGGTCTATTGGGCGATCGTCATCGGCGTGCCGTCCATCGACGATGGGATGATCGAACTGCCCATCGCCAAGCAGCCGGGCACGGGCGGCGAGAAAATGCATGTGGATGAGGAGGAGGGGCTTCCCTCCCGCTCGCGCTATCGCGTGATCGAACGTGCCGGAAATCGCGCCGCATGGGTCGAATTGCAGCCCTATACCGGCCGCACCCATCAGCTGCGCGTCCATATGGCGGCGATCGGCCACCCTATCGTGGGCGACGGCAAATATGGTGGAAAGGATGCGTTCCTGTCCGGCACCATCAGCCGCAAGATGCACCTTCATGCGCGGCGCATTCGGGTGGATCATCCCGATGGCGGGCGCGTGGACGTGCGTGCGGAATTGCCCGAACATTTCGCGGCCAGCCTTGCGTCGCTGGGCTTCGACCTGTCGGCTGGCGACCTTCCGCTGGACGAGGAAATCGAACGGAAGCCGACGCGCGAGGATGAGAAGAAGGCGGCGCGCGCTCATGCCAAGCAGGTCCGCAAAGGCCGCCGGGGCGAGCGCCGGTCGCGTGGCGCGGGCGAAAGCCGGAGCCCGCGAAAGAAATGAGCAATCGCCTTGCCGTCTTTGATTGCGACGGCACGCTTGTGGATAGCCAGCACAGCATTTGCACCGCCATGACGCGCGCGTTCGAAGGGGAGAAGCTGGCCGCGCCCGATCGCGCCGCCATCCTGTCGGTCGTGGGACTGTCATTGCCGCTCGCGATTGCGCGGCTGCTGCCGGATGCCGAGGAAGATTATCACCTGCATCTGTCGGAAGGTTACAAGCGGGCCTTTCAGCATCTGCGCCGCGAAAATATGGTTTCGGAGCCGCTTTACCCCGGCATGGCGGCACTGATCCGGGATCTGGACGCTGACGGATGGCTGCTGGGCGTCGCAACCGGGAAATCCGATCGCGGACTGGCGCTGTGTTTGGAGCATCACGGCATCGCCGCGCATTTCGTCACGCTCCAGACCGCCGACCGGCATCCGTCCAAGCCGCACCCGTCCATGCTGCTGTCCGCCATGGCCGATGCTGGCGCTTCGCCGGAAACCACGGTGATGATCGGCGACACGAGCTATGACATCGACATGGCTCTGGCCGCTGGAACGCGCGCTCTGGGCGTTGGCTGGGGCTATCATCAGCCTGCCGAACTGGTGGCGGCGGGCGCGCATGGCGTGGCCATGGACAGCAGTGAATTGCATCGCCATATCCACGGCCAATGACTGACTCTTCTCCCCCGCCGCCGTCCCCGGCTGACCCTGAAAAGGTGGCCCGCCAGCGCTTCTTCGCGCTTGGCCTCTTCCGGCTTTCGGGCGCGATTATCGTGATGTTCGGCTTCCTCATTCTGATGCAGCGCTTCGACTGGGTTCAGGGCGGGAAGGCCAAGGCGATGGGGGCGATCTTCGTGATGGTCGGCCTGTTCCAGTTCGTGATCGTGCCGCGCCTGCTTCTGTCCCTGTTCCGCAAGCCCGCGCCCCGCGACAACGGGGAGCCGCGCCCGTGAAGCGCTTTTACACGCATGTCGCTGTCCTTGAAGGCGAGGCAGGTTTCGAGATTCATCTGGACGGGCGGCCGGTTCGCACGCCCGCTCGCGCGCCGCTGGCGTTGCCCAATGCGCCGCTGGCCGAAGCGATCGCTGGAGAATGGCGGGGACAGGGCGAACGCATCGATCCACGCTCCATGCCGTTCACCGGGCTGGCGAACGGCGCGATCGATCAGATCGCGGCCGATCGCGAAGGTTTCGCGGCCGGGATTGCGCGCTATGGCGAGAGTGATCTACTTTGTTATCGCGCCGAGGGGCCAGGCGAATTGGTCGCCCGTGAAGCGGCGGCATGGGACCCGCTGCTGGAGTGGGCGCGGCGGCGCTATGATGTGACGTTCCGCGTCACGCAGGGCGTCATTCCCGTTGAGCAACCGGCCGAAACGCTGGAGCGGCTCGGTGCGGCGGTGGGGGCGTTCGATCCATTCACCCTGGCGGGGCTGTCGACGCTGGTCACGCTTTCGGGATCTCTGGTGTGCGGCCTCGCCATTGTGGAGGGCGGTCATGACGGCGATGCGATCTGGTCAGCGGCGGAAATCGACGAAGCCTGGGAAGTCGAACAATGGGGAGAGGATGCCGAAGCCGCCGCGCGCTCTGCCCGGCGAAGGGCTGAGTTCGGCATGGCGCATGCCTTTTGCGCTCTGATACGGGGTTAGGGCAACGGGCGCGACAGGCTTAGCCCGACACAGGTTAAGCAATGTAGAAGGTCTGGCGCTGGCCCATTATGCCTCAGGCGACGCCCGAAGTCAGCTTGTTCGCGTAGAGCAGCCGCCCCGGTCCGAGCAGGCCGAGCAATTGCGGCAGCATATGACGCGCGACGGCAAAGCAGCCTTCACTGCGGCCGACCTTGCCCCAGGTGGCGATGTGGTTTTCGCTGACATAATCCGCGCCATGGATGACGATCGCGCGCATTTCGGCATTGTTGTTCTGCGGGTCGAGCCCAGCCAGGCGCATCGCCCGGCCATGCTGGCCTTCATAGATCGTGCCGGTCTTATACGCTCCCGCGCTGCTGGCCAGCGAGTTGGGTTCGTTGGAGAAGCTTTGCAGCCAGCCGGAATGTTCCGGGTCCGATCCCCGGCCGTGAGCCACCAGATAGGAACTGGCATGTCCGCCGACGAGATCGACGATATGGAAACGCAGTTCCCGCGAAGGGGCGTTGAAGTCCGCCAGCGCCACGCGGTCGCGCAGCTCGAACATATGCTGATGCTCGTCCAGCGCGGCCTTGGCGCGGTCGAGCAGCTTTGCATAAGGCTGGTTGGCGAGCGGTCCGGGGACCGGCGGCTTGGGGACGGGCGGCGGTGCGGGCTGTGGCGCCACGGGCATTGCGCGTCCGGCACTGTCGGCGAGAAATGAAAATGCGAGCCCGCTTAAAGCGAGCTTCGTAAAACTACGGCGATCCATGGAACCTATATAACAAATCGAATGCCCCGCTCCAAGGGCGGGATCAACGGCTGGCCGCCCTTCTGCGGCGAACGGCCAGCCTTTGCGTCAGTCCGTGGCGTTGCTGGCGTCGTCAGCGCTGCGGTCCAGCCGTGCGGTCATGCCGGTCGCTTCGGCATCATCCAGAATCTGCTGCTGTTCCGAAATGGACGGCGGCGGAGCAGGTTCGGGCGCTGACGCATTGTTGCCGGGCGGGGGCAGGGGCGCTTCGGGCTCCTCGACGATTACATTTTCCACCGGCGGTTCGACCAGATTGTTGACCACGGGTTCTTCTTCCTTCTTGCCGCAAGCGGACAGGGCAAGGGCGCCGGCGAGTGCGGCAAGAGCGATGATGCGCATGGATCAGTCCTTTGATGCGATGGCGGGCGATGGTGCGGCGGTGGGATCGAGACGGCGGCTCGACGCCTCGATCTTCTGGGCGAGCAGCTTGTCCCAGCCATAGGGATCGGAACGGAAGTTCATCGTGCCGTTGCTGCTGGCGAAGGCGGTCCAGTAGAGGAGGTAGACGGCGACCTCCTTGGGCAATTGCACCCGCTGGGTCTTGCCGGTGTCGATCAGCGCCTGGACCTTCCCCGCCAGATCGGGATTGCCAGCGACCATCAGCTCGGCAAGCGGCACCGGCTTTTCCAGACGGATGCAGCCGTGGCTGGCGAGCCGGTCGTAGCTGGCGAACTTGGCGCGCGCGGGCGTGTCATGCAGATATACGGCGAAGGGATTGTTGAAGTCGAACTTCAAGCGGCCGAGCGCGCTGTTGGGACCGGCGGGCTGCACGATCCGTTCCCCGGTTTCGGGTGTGCCGACGATCTTGTAGCCCTGCCGCTTCAAGGCCGCGCGGCCCTTTGGCCACAATTCCTTCTTCGCGATCGAGGCGGGCACGTTCCACGGCGGATTGATGACGATCGAATGAATGCTGGACGACAGCATGGGCGTCGCATTGTCCGGCGCGCCCGTGACAGCGCGCATGGAGGTGACGGGCTGGTCGCCTTCGAACAGCGTCAGCACCGCCGCGGCGATGTTCACCTGCACGCGATTGACCGGCAATTGGCGCGGCATCCAGCGCCACCTTTCCATATTGGCCATGATGGCGGCGATGCGATCATCCACCGGCACGTTGAGTTCGCGCAGCGTGCGCGTGTCGAGCAGCCCGGTCGGATTGAGGCCATAGCGGCGTTGCGCCCGTTGGAGCGCGTCGACCAGATTTTCGTCCGGCTGCACGCTCTTGTCCTCGATCATCAGCCGCTTGCGGATGGCGTCGGGCGAGGACTTGGCGGTGAGCGTGGGCCAGCCGCCTTCATCCCGGATGCGTTCATAGGTGGCGAGCCCCCGGCGCAGGCCGTCATAGCCCGCATAAGGCGGCGTGAGGCTGCTCACCCACTGGGGCAGGCGGTCTTCGGCAATGGCGCGGGCGAGGCCGGGACGCGGATCGAACGGAGCGGGGCGAAGCGCCCAGATTTGCAGGAAGTCGGCCGTATCGACGCGGCCGGTGCTGAGCGCCTTCGCCCGGTCAAGGACGGCGGATACCAGCGCATCGCCGCTCAGCCGTTGGCTAGCCTTGCTGCGGGCCATCAATCCTTCCTTCGTGCCCCCTTTCAACCAGTCGTTGAGCCAGCTTTCCTGCGCGGCCGACATGGGCGGGATCGGCACTGGCGGCATGACTGTGACCGGCGGCGGAACGACGGACTGCGTGGCGGGCGGCAGGGTGGGGGACACTGCCGGAGGCTGCGCCAACAGGGGCGCGGCGGCCACGGCGAGCAGGGAAGAGACGGATAAACGGATCAAATTGGGACGGTTCATGCTGGACCAGATAGCGCAAAGCCCTCATCCTTCAAACTCGCCTTTGCGGAAAAATATGATGCTGCATGTCGTTCACCATCCCGCCTATGTCTCTGCGGCAACAGCGGGAAGCAGTTTCCGCTTCGACAAATATGGGCTGGTGATGGAGGCGCTCGCGCAAAGCGGAGCGGCGTTTCTGGTCCATGAACCTGCCCCCATGCCGCTGCCATGGATCGAGGCGGTGCACGATCCTGGCTATGTGGCGGAAGTGATGGCGCTGAACGTCCCGCGCGACAAGGAGCGCCGCATCGGCTTTCCGGTCACCGCGCATGTCAGGCGCCGCTCGCTTCTGTCGCCCGGCGGCACATGGCTGGCGGCGAAGCTGGCGCTGGCGCATGGCTATGCGGCCAATGCGGCGGGCGGAAGCCATCACGCGCTGTATGACAGCGGCGCTGGATATTGCGTGTTCAATGACCTGGCCATCGCGGCCGACCGGCTGATCGCGGAGGCTGACGCGCGGCGCATCCTCATATTGGACCTTGATGTGCATCAGGGTGACGGGACCGCACAGTTGATGGCGGGCAGGGATGATGTCTTCACCCTGTCCATTCACGCCGAAAAGAATTTCCCGGTGCGAAAGGCGCGGTCGTCGCTGGACATTCCACTTGCCGATGGGACGGATGACGATAGCTATATGGAGGCGCTGACGGGCGTATTGCCCAAGGTGCTGGACGCGTTCGCGCCCGATCTCATCCTCTATCAGGCGGGCGTGGACGCGCATGGGGAGGATCGTCTGGGCCGTCTGTCGCTGACCGATCATGGGCTTGAGCAGAGGGATCGCGCGGTGATGCTGGAGGCGAGGCTGCGCGCCATTCCCGTCGCCAGCACCATGGGCGGCGGCTATGGCGCTGACCGCATGGCGATCGCGCGGCGGCATGCGGCCTGCATGGTCCGGCTGGCGGAGGAATGCCTGCGCCATGCCCCCGCATGAGCCGGAGCATGGCGCGGAGCCGGTCAGTGCATGGTCGAAGGAGGCACGACTGCCTCCTGCCTGTGACCCATCACCCTGGCGGCGATCAAACCGGCGGCGGCGAGCGCGACGAAATCGCTGAACGCCAGATAGAGCATGTAGCCCCACGGCGCATGGTTGAAGACCGACTGTCCGATATGCAGCCATAGCACGGCCGCGATGGCGAACAGGATGGTCAGGCGCGCGCGGCTGCCGAAGTCGGCGGCGACGAAGCGCAGCGCAAGGGCGATCAATATGCCGACCGCGAGCGCCAGGATGAACCCGCCGATCAGCGCCGCGCTGTCAGTGACGGGAAAGCCGCTGCTATTATAGAAGACGGTGGCGACCGGCCCCCTGCCGTAAAGTATGGTGCCCTGTGCGGTCGCCGGATCGGGGATGACATAGACGCCCGTGCCATTGGGAGTGAGCGCCTGCGCCAGCGCCGCCTGGAGGTTGGCGCTCGCCTGTCCATCGGCGCGATGATAGGCGAGGGCGCTCAGCGGCGTGCCCCAGAATATGAAGCCGATGATGTACATGGCGATGCCGCCCACTACGCCGCCTGCGATCGACCTGACCATATACGCTCCTGTCCCTGTTATCGATGTGACAGGAGGAACGCTGCGGAGCCGGAATATTTCCGGCGCTAGGCTTGGTCGCTCGCGCGCGCAGCCTTTTCAGCAATCCCCGAAACGCCTTCGCGCCGGTCCAGTTCGTCCAGCACGGCATCGAACGGAACGTCCAGATCGGCAAGCAGGATGAGCAGGTGGAACAGCAGGTCGGCGCTTTCACCGATCAGACCCTCACGGTCGGCAGCCATGGCGGCGATAACCGCCTCCACCGCTTCTTCGCCGACCTTCTGCGCGATCTTGGCACGGCCACGGCCCGTCAGCTTCGCCACATAGGATTGGCCGGGGTCGGCGGTCCGCCGTTGATGGATGGTCTTTTCGAGATCGGACAGGGTTGAGCGCATGGCGTCTTTCAAAGCCTCAGTCGCGTGGGGGCGTCAACCGAAAGTTGGTCAACTCCTGCGGACCGGAACGCCTGCGGCGGCCAGCGCCGCATGCGCTTCCGCCACCGTATGCTGGCCGAAATGGAAGATGGACGCGGCCAAGACCGCGCTCGCATGGCCTTCGATCACGCCTTCGACCAGATGCTGGAGCGTTCCCACGCCGCCGCTTGCGATGACGGGGATCGATACCGCATCGGCAATGGTGCGGGTAAGGGCAAGGTCGTATCCCGCCTTCGTCCCGTCGCCGTCCATCGACGTGACCAGCAACTCGCCAGCGCCAAGCTCCGCCAGGCGGATCGCATGTTCCACCGCATCGATGCCGGTCGGCTTGCGGCCGCCATGGGTGAAGATTTCCCAACGGTTCGCGGCCACGCGCCGCGCATCGACCGATCCGACGACGCACTGGCTGCCGAAGCGATCGGCGATGTCGGCGACGACTTCGGGCCGGGATACGGCGGCGCTGTTGACCGCCACCTTGTCCGCTCCGGCGAGCAGCAGGGCGCGCGCATCGTCCGGGCTGCGAACGCCTCCACCGACTGTCACAGGCATGAAGCAGACTTCGGCCGTGCGGCGGACCACATCCAATATGGTGCCGCGCGCTTCATGGGTGGCGGTGATGTCGAGGAAGCAGAGTTCATCCGCCCCGGCCGCGTCATAGACGCGCGCCTGCTCCACCGGATCGCCAGCGTCGCGCAGGTCCACGAAATTGACGCCCTTGACCACGCGGCCGTTGGCGACGTCCAGGCAGGGGATGACGCGGGTGCGGACTGTCATCGGAGCGCCTTCTTCCAGCAGCAGGCGGTGGAGAAGCCGGTCACGCTGCCGCCTTTGCGATCGACAGGGCGGTCTTGAGATCCAGCCGGCCGTCATAGAGCGCGCGGCCGGTGATCACGCCTTCAATTCCCTCGTCGGCATGCAGGCTGAGCACGCGAATATCGGCAATGCCAGCAACGCCGCCGCTGGCGATCACCGGGATGTCCGTGGCCCGCGCCAAGTCAACGGTCGCATCGATGTTGCAGCCTTTCAGCAAGCCGTCGCGGCCGACGTCGGTGAACAGCAGGCTGGCGACGCCCGCATCCTCGAAGCGGCGCGCAAGGTCGGCCACGGGCATGTCGGACTTTTCCGCCCAGCCGTCCGTCGCGACAAAGCCATCCCGCGCATCGACGGCGACGACGATGCCGCCGGGAAAGTCGCGCGCGGCGGCTTTGACGAACTCCGGGTCCTTGAGCGCAGCGGTGCCGATGACGATGCGGGACACGCCAAGGTCGAACCAGCGCTCCACCGCTTCCCGATTGCGGATGCCGCCGCCGAGCTGCACATGACCGGGGAACGCCTCCACTATGCGCTCGACCGCCTCCGCATTGACCGCGCGGCCAGCGAAACTCCCGTCGAGATCGACCACGTGGAGATGCTGGGCGCCAGCTTCGGCGAACAGCAACGCCTGCGCGGCGGGATCGTCACCATAGACGGTGGCGCGGTCCATGTCGCCTTCTGCAAGGCGCACGACCTGTCCGGCCTTGAGGTCGATAGCGGGGAAGACGATGAGGGACATTCTATTATCCAGAAAAGCCAAGAGGAGCGATCGCCCGCGTAAAGCTGCCTAACGTCACGGACGCCACTCCAGGAAGCGGGAGAGGAAGGAGAGGCCGTAAGCCTGGCTCTTTTCCGGGTGGAACTGGCAACCGATCACCGTGTCGCGCGCGACGGCGGCAACCAGCGGGCCGCCATGCTCCGTCACCGCAGCGACATCGGCCGGGTCCGTCACTTCAAAATGATAGCTATGCAGGAAATAGGCTTCTCCGGCTGCGAGCAGCGGCGGCGATCCCTGAAGGATCACATCGTTCCAGCCCATGTGCGGCACCTTGATCGCGGGATCGGAGGGCTCGATCAGGCGAACGGTTCCGGGAATCCAGCCAAGCCCCTCATGCCGCCCGAATTCCTCGCCTGCTTCGGCGAGCAGCTGCATGCCGACGCAGACGCCAAGGAAGGGGGTGCCATGGCCGTGGACCGCATCGTTCATCGCCTCGACCATGCCGGGGATGGCCACCAGCGCGTCGCGGCAGGCCCGGAACGCGCCGACGCCCGGCAGGACGATGCGGTCCGCCCTGGCTACGGCATCGGGATCGCCGGTGATGACGACATCGTCCGCACCCGCCTTGCGCAGGGCGTTGTAGACCGAATGAAGGTTGCCCGCGCCATAGTCGATGAGGGCGAGCGCGGTCACAGCATCCCCTTGGTCGAAGGAATGGCGTCGGCCTTGCGCGGGTCGATCTCCACCGCCTGCCGCAGCGCGCGGGCAAGCCCCTTGAAGCAGCTTTCCACGATATGGTGGTTGTTGCTGCCGTAGAGATTTTCGACGTGCAGCGTGATCCCGGCGGCCTGCGCGAAGCTGTGGAACCAGTGCTCGATCATCTCGGTATCCCATTCGCCCAGGCGCTGGACGGTGAAGGAAGCCTTGAACACCAGCCAGGGGCGGCCGGAAATATCGAGCGAGACGCGGGTCAGCGTTTCATCCATCGGCGAATAGACGCTGCCGTAGCGGGTGATGCCGCGCTTGTCGCCCAGAGCCTTTGCCACCGCCTCACCAATCGCGATCGCCGTGTCCTCGGTCGTGTGGTGCTGGTCGACATGCAGGTCGCCGACCGTCTTCACATCCATGTCGATCAGCGAGTGACGCGAGAGCTGTTCGATCATATGATCGAGAAAGCCGATCCCGGTGGACACGGCATAGACGCCCGTCCCATCCAGGTTGAGGGTCACGTCGATCTGCGTTTCCGCAGTGTTGCGGTGAATTTCGGCCGTGCGCATGGCTGCGCCCTATACCCAAGTGGGCGCTCTATGCAATGTGGCGTTGCATGATGGGGCGCACTTGACCAGCGGCGTCGCGCCGTTAGGACATTCACCCATGAGCGAAGACCTGCCCGACAGCCTGATTCCCTATGATGAAATCGTTCAGGAGGCGCTGCGGGCCGTGGTCGGCCGCGTGCTCGGCGAAGTGGAACGATCCGGCGGCCTGCCGGGCAACCATCATTTCTACATCACCTTCAAGACGCAGGCGGTGGGCGTCGACATTCCCAGGCATCTGGTCGAGCGCTTTCCCGACGAAATGACCATCGTGCTCCAGAACAAGTTCTGGGACCTGAAAGTCAGCGAGGACGCGTTCGGCGTCAGCCTGACCTTCAACCAGGTGGCGGCCCATCTCCATATCCCGTTCGCCGCCATCACCGCCTTTGTCGATCCGGCGGTCAACTTCGCCCTGCAATTTCAGGTGCAGGCGGATGAAGCGCCCGAACCGCATGAAGAGGCCGAGAATGACGCGCCTCAGGTCAAGAGCGAAGACGGGTCGAACGTCGTCACGGTGGATTTCGGCAAGAAGAAATAGGGGCTGGCGGACTGCGGGTCCGTTCCCCAGATTGGCCGCGTCCCGGATGAAAGAGGGGAGTGCGCCTTGACTGACACCCGTATCGAAACCGACAGCATCGGCCCCGTCGATGTGCCCGCAGATGCCTATTGGGGCGCGCAAACACAGCGCAGTATCGAGAATTTTCCTTTCGGGGCCGAAGAACGCATGCCCATAGGCATCGTTCATGCCCTCGCCATCGTGAAGCAGGCGGCGGCGCGGGTGAACCGGCTGCACGGGCTGGACAGCTCCATCGCCGATGCGATCGAAGCCGCCGCGCGGGAGATCATCCAGGGGCGGCACGATGATCAGTTTCCGCTGGTCATCTGGCAGACGGGCAGCGGCACCCAGTCGAACATGAACGTCAATGAGGTGATCGCCGGGATCGCCAACGAGGCGCTGACTGGCCAGCGCGGAGGCAAGGCGCCGGTTCATCCCAACGATCATGTCAATATGAGCCAGTCGTCCAACGACAGCTTTCCCACGGCGCTGCACATAGCAGCGGCGCGGGCGGTCACCGGCGCATTGTTCCCGGCGCTCGACCGGCTGCACGACGCATTGGACGAGAAGGCGAAGGCGTGGGTGGGAATCGTGAAGATCGGGAGAACGCATCTTCAGGATGCCACTCCGCTGACGCTAGGGCAGGAATTTTCCGGCTACGCTCACCAGCTTTACCGCTGCCGCAAGCGGATAGAGCCTGCCGCGCTGCATGGGATGATGGCACTGGCGCAGGGAGGAACGGCGGTGGGCACCGGCCTCAATGCCCCCGATGGCTTCGGCGCGGATGTGGCGAGGGAGATCGCCGCCATCACCGGCATGCCGTTCCGCACCGCCGACAACAAGTTCGAGGCGCTCGCATCCAACGACCCGCTGGTGCATTTGTCCTCCGCCCTGGCGACGCTGGCGGTCGCGCTCACCAAGGTCGCCAATGACATTCGCCTGCTGGGCAGCGGGCCGCGATCGGGCCTTGGAGAGCTGGACCTGCCCGCCAACGAGCCGGGCAGTTCGATCATGCCGGGCAAGGTCAACCCGACCCAATGCGAGATGCTGACCATGGTCGCCGCTCAGGTGATCGGCAATCATCAGGCGGTGACCGTGGGCGGACTTCAAGGGCATCTGGAGCTGAATGTCTTCAAGCCGATGATCGGCGCGGCGGTCCTGCGATCCATCCATCTGTTGAGCGTTGGAATGGACAGTTTCGCGCAGCGCTGTGTCGAGGGGTTGGAGGCGAATGAAGGGCGCATCGCCGAACTGGTCGACCGGTCCCTGATGCTGGTGACGGCGCTTGCCCCCGAGATCGGATATGACAATGCCGCGAAGATCGCCAAACATGCGCATGCGAACGGATTGACGCTCAAGGAAGCCGGGCTGGCGCTGGGTCTTGTCGATGAAGCGGCGTTCGACCGATTGGTGCGGCCGGAAAATATGGTGTGACGGTGGCGGAACCGCGCGGGGTTCGATACATTGACGCATCATGAAGAAGAAGCCCCTTGCCTCTCAACCGCTTGTCACCATTCGCCCGCCGCGCAAGGCGGGGCTGCTGCGAAAGACGGCGCGCCTGGGCGCCACCGTCGTTGCCGCGCGAGTCGCGGCGGCGACGGGCAAGAAGGGCGTCGTCGGGCTGATCGCCGGAGTCGGGGCCAAGCGGGTGATCATGCGTTACCCCATGGGCGCCTTGTTCGTGACGGGCGCTTATCTGGCGGGCAAGGCCTATGAGGCGAAGCGCGAGGCCGATCGCAAACGGGCCGTGCGCGCCCTGCTGGACAAGAGCGGCGAACAGGTCCTGATCGAAGCGCCCGCGCCGGACAAGAGCAGCGCATCCTAAAGCGCCGATTGCCATTGCTTTACGGCCTCGATGGGCCACGCCAGCATCAGTACGTTCAGCGTCAGATTGTCGCGGATCACATAGAGCGCGACCAGTTCCATCGCGATGGCGGCAAGGATGGTGACGGCGGCCGGGGCGCGGGCGGCGAACAGGAAGCCCAGCGTCATCATCCCTATATCGCTCATGGAATTGATGATGGTGTCGCCGCTATAGCCAAGCGCGATCGTGGCAGTGCGGTAGCGATCGATGATGATGGGGGAGTTTTCCAGTATCTCCCAGGCTGATTCGATCGCCACAGCCAGCGCAAGGCGCGGCCCCAGCGGCTGGCGGCGCATCAGCAGGCGCGCGGCGGCGTAGAAGAGGAAGCCGTGGATTATATGGCTGAGGCTGTACCAGTCGGCGATATGCTGGCTGTTGCCGCTGTCGAGCGCGCCATGCCACAATTCGATGTGGCCGCAGGTGCAGATTGGCGGACGCGCCATCAGGGACAGCAGGGCGCAGGCCAGCAGCGCCACGGCGGCGGCGATCAGGAATCCGCGCCGGTTTCGCGCCCGTTTGCTTTTCGACAATTGCTTTCCCCCTCCGCGGCCCCTTGCCAAATCCCGCGCGCGGCGTCACTAGCGGCCATGGCCGACAGCATTCCCACCGAAACGCCCGATTTCAAGCGGCGCGGCGTGCTCTTCGTACTTTCGTCTCCCTCCGGCGCGGGCAAGTCCACGATCGCGCGCAAGCTGCTCGCGGCCGAGCCTGACCTTGCCATGTCGGTATCGGCGACCACCCGCCCGATGCGGCCGGGGGAGGTCGAGGGCCGCGATTATCATTTCGTCGATCTGGAAGAGTTCCGCCGGATGACGGCGGACCATGAGTTTCTGGAATGGGCCCATGTCTTCGGTCAACGCTACGGAACGCCGCGCGCGCCGGTCGAAGCGATGTTGAAAAGCGGGCGCGATGTCCTGTTCGACATTGATTGGCAGGGCGCGCAGCAGTTGCACCAGATCGCCGGTGGCGACGTGGTGCGCGTCTTCATCCTGCCGCCATCCATGCAGGAACTGGAAAGGCGTCTGCGCGGCCGGGCGACCGACAGCGAGGAAGTGATCGAGGGCCGTATGTCGCGCGCCGCCAACGAGATCGCGCACTGGGATGGCTATGACTATGTGCTGTGCAACGTCGATGCGGACGATTGCTTCCGGCGAGTCCAGACCATTCTGCATGCCGAGCGGATGAAGCGCAGCCGCCAGACGGGCCTGATCGGCTTCATCCGCAAGCTCAGCCGCTACCATCAGGAAGACTGAGCAGGCGCTTCGAATCCGGCCGGGTCCACCCATTGGGGGTGCACCAGCGCCATCACCTTGAACAATGTGCCCATCGCGTCGTCAGCGGTCAGGCGGTGGCGCGCAGCTTCCACATCGGCGGCGCGGGCGGGCGTGGTGCGCGCGAGCTGATCGGCGCGGGCGTCGATGCCGAGCTGGCGCAGGAATTCGCCCTGGCCGACCGGTCCGAGCACACGCAACCCCGCCTGCCGCGCCATGTTGCCGATCATGGTGAAGTCGACATGAGTGGTAAGATCGCTCTCGCCCGGATCGGCGAAGGGGTCGGCGAAACGATGCCCGCGCACGGCCTGCAACGTGTCGCCGACCGCAGGGCCTTCATAGCCATAGTCGATGATGATCGCGGCGCCGCCCTGCCGCGCGATGCGGGATGCGAGGTCGAGGGCGATCGCTGCTCCCGCCATCGGCACTTCGAGGATGGAGCCTTCCGGCGCATCGGCGGCGATCGCCGGAATGCCCGATTCAACGCGGCGATAGCCCGGCATGGGGAGGAAATGATCCTCATCATCCACGGTGGAGCGGATCACGACCCTCTCGCGCCATTCATTGCCGGCTCTCACATATTGTCGAACGGGCAGGGCATCGAAAAATTCGTTGGCAACGACCAGTAGCGGGACATTATCCGGCAATCCGGCGACGTCATCGCAATGGCAGGCGTTGGGAACGGCCGCCTGCTGGCGTTCGCGCAAGGTGGGGCTGGTCTCGACAAAGCGCACTTCGGGAGTGAAGCCGACGCTGGCCATGGCGCGAAGGGCGTCGGCGGCCAGCGTGCCGCGTCCGGGGCCGAGTTCGGCATAGAGAGAATGCGGACGGCTGCCGGAGCGCATCCAGACATCGGCGAGGCAGAGGCCAACCAGTTCGCCGAACATCTGGCTGATTTCCGGGGCGGTCGTGAAATCCCCGGCGGCGCCCAGCGGGTCGCGGGTACCGTAATAATGCTGGTTGGCCTCAGCCATATAATGGGCGATCGTGATCGGACCGCCGGAATCGATCTGCCGCGCGAGCCTTTGGGCAAGCGTCAGCGCGTCAGCTGACACTTGCGCTTCCCGCGATGGGTTCCACACGCACGCGGCGGCCTTTTGCCGTGACGATCAGATAGAGGCCGCCCACGATCATCGGCACGCACAGCCACTGACCCATGTGGAGGCCGGTACGGGCGGCGAATTCCATCAGTTGCGCGTCGGCTTCCCGATAAAATTCGACGCAGAAGCGGAAGAGGCCGTAGCCGAGCAGGAAAATGCCCACCAGCATGCCCGGCTTGTAGCGCGCCCGCGTCTTCCAGAAGGCGAACGCCAGGATCAGGAACAGCAGGAGGCCTTCCAGCGCGGCTTCGTAAAGCTGGCTCGGGTGGCGGGGGAAGGGGCCTCCGGTCGGGAAGACGATCGCCCAGGGGACATCGGTTTCCTTGCCCCACAGTTCGCCATTCACGAAATTGGCCAGACGGCCGAAGAAGAGGCCGAAGGGGACGCAGCAGGCGACATAATCATGGATGCGCAGCCAGCTAAGCTTTTCCTTGCGCGCCATGTAGAGGATGCCGAGCGAAACGCCGACAACGCCGCCGTGGAAGGACATGCCGCCATTCCACAGCTTGAAGATGTCGAGCGGATTGCGGAGGATTTCCGGCTGGTAGAAGAGGACATAGGCCAGCCGCCCGCCGATGATGATGCCGAGCGTCGCGTAGAAGATCATGTCGTCGGCATGCCGCCGCGCCATGGGCGATCCGGGCTGCGCGACGAGCTTGAGCAGATACCAGTAGCCGACGAGGATGCCCGCGAGATAGGCGAGGCTGTACCATTTAAGCGTGAAGAAGCCGAGGTCGAGCGCAACGGGGCTGAGCCCCAGCTGGTCGAAATGGATGGCGCCGGACGCCGCGGCGGCAAGGTCTAGGATCAACTTATCGTTCCCCCTTGGGAAATTCGCACCCGCCATAGATCAGGTCGGGGGGAATAGGAAAGGGGCAAGGCACGGATCAGGGTGACAAAGGTGACACGATGAAGGCGCAGAAAAGCGCCATTTCCTGGAAATTTTCCTACAGATTTCCGCGCCTTTTTTTCGTCCGCGCGCGGGGCAGCGGCCGCCGGGAGCAAGTTAGGAGGTGACGTTGTCCGCTATATCCTCCGCCAGGCGATCGAGTTCGGCGGGGGGGCGCCTCTTGCTGATCAGCGCGTAGGCGAGATCGCCCTCCTGCCAATAGGCGACGGTCTTTCCGTCGCGGGTGAGCACGGCGGGCTGGGCGGGGGCGACATGATCGTCGCGGATGGCGAAAAGCGAGATGGGGCGGCTTTTCCCGTTCGTGATGATCATGTGCAGGCTTGGCCCGCTGTCGGAGGGAAACAACTGGACATCGGTGATGCGCCAGCCCGCGGGCAATATGGGAAGCGCTATGCGCGCCGACGATCCGACCTCGCCAGCGTTGAACGTCGCGGCGGGGGAGCGGCGCAGATGCTGCCGCATTTCTGCGACCTGGAAGGATTGCAGCGCTTCCTCGACGAAATTCTCCTCCGCCTGGGCCGGTTTCACGAAGGGCTTGCTTTCGAAAGCGAACCAGCCGGTCGCGAGCGCCAGCATGGCTGCGGCGGCGCGTGGAAGATAGGCAGGGCGCGGCGCTCTGCGCGCGGGCGGGGCGGCAGCGATGCCGGGGGAGCGATGCCGCCTGCGCGCAGCGGCGGGCGCTGGCAAACGGGCGGCGGCAGGATTGCGGTGGAATATGGCGTCGAAATGCTGCCCCGTTTCGTGCGGGCCGGCGCGGGTGAAGCCGTGCTGGCGCAGCAGGCCGAATATGGCCTCCGCGCTGGAGCCGTAGCGGCCGAGATTGCGGTCGTCGATCTCCACCACCACGCCCCTGGTCTGCGGCAGAGCGAGGATGGGCGCCAGCCCCCGGAGCGCGGCATATTCGAACCCTTCCACATCGATCTTCACCGTGACCGGGCGATCATCGATAAATGCGAGCAGGCCGGGAAAGTCAGTGATGGACAGGGACATGATCCGCTCGCCCGTTTCGACCGGCGCATGGGCGATGGCGAAGCGGCCGGAATGGCCCGCGCTGCTGTTGTCGAGCAGGTCTGGCCGGGTCAGGGAGGATAGCGCCATGTTGAACGGCAGCACGTTGCCAAGGCCGTTGAGGCCGATATTCCTCACAAGCTTGGTGAAAGTGCCGAAACAGGGTTCGAACGCCATGACCAGACCATCCGGCCCCACACGCTCCGCCGCGAGCAGGCTGAAAACGCCGCAATTGGCGCCGACATCGATGAAGCAATCGCCCGGCCGAAGGCTTTTCACCTCATTGGCGACCCGTTCCCCATATTTGCCGGACAGGCCGAGCAGATGGGTGCGGTCGCCAACGTCGAAGCCGAGATGGACATCGCCATAGCTGGACCGGACCGGCGTGCCGTCCAGCACCGGGGCAAAGGGCCGGAGCAGCCGCCATTTCCCACGGAAAGGCGGAAGGCGATGAACATAGAGGTTCAACAGCCAAGACCGAATCACGCTCGTACCGGGCATCAGCGCACCTCGCTTCAATCCTCCACAGGTCTAGGCGGCTGACAGCCCTTATGGTGAACTTTTCCGAGGTAATCCCGTGGCGGGCTATGCCTGCGCGCGGCCATTGCGCCGGATTTGCGGTGAGACGGGGCGGAGCGAAGATGCATCGCCTGTCCCGCAGGGCCGCTGGCCCCGGCACTTCCGATTGACAAGCTCATGAGGATTGGAGGCGGCGCGAAAGCGTTACCCATTCCGGCTAAAGGCGGATCATCCCAACAAAAAAGCCGCCCGGCGAGGGGCGGCTTTCCTGCTTTTCGATCCGGGAAGGAAGATCAGGCTTCTTCGGCCGGAGCTTCTTCTTCCGCTGCGGCGGCGATTTCGCCCGGTTCCGCATTGGGATCGTAATCTTCGGTGAAGCCGCTCTCGTCCTTTTCGAACAGGTCGGCCATCACGTCCACGCCCTGGGCCTGGAGATCGGCTTCTTCCGGCGAGCGGGCGACGTTCACGGTGATGGTCACCGCGACTTCGGGGTGCAGCGCGACCTTGACGTCGAACACGCCCAGCGTCTTGATCGGGCGTTCCAGCACGACCATCGACTTGGTGACGTTGCTGATGCCTTCGGCCTGCAACGCTTCGACCACGTCACGAACGGCGACCGAACCATAGAGGTGGCCAGCGTTGGACGACTGGCGGATCAGGACGATCTGCTTGCCGTTGACGCCTTCGGCAGCCTTTTCGGCGTCCGAGCGGCGGGCGGCGTTGTCCGCCTCGATCTTCGCGCGGTTGGCTTCGAAGACCTTCTTGTTGGCGGCGTTGGAGCGCAGCGCCTTCTTGTTGGGCAGCAGGAAGTTACGGGCATAGCCGTCCTTCACGGTGACGACGTCGCCGATGGCACCCAGCTTCTCGATCCGTTCGAGGAGAATGATTTCCATGGAGATTACTCCCTCACTTCACGATGTAGGGCAGCAGGCCCAGATGACGGGCGCGCTTGATGGCCTGGGCCAGTTCACGCTGCTTCTTGGCGGACACCGCAGTGATGCGGCTGGGGACGATCTTGCCGCGTTCGGACACGAAGCCCTGAAGCAGACGGACGTCCTTGTAATCGATCTTCGGCGCATCCTTGGCGGCGAAGGGGCAGCTCTTGCGGCGGCGGAAAAACGGGCGTGCCATGTTTCAGATCTCCTTATTCGCCGGCGGCTTCTTCGCGATCGCGGCGCGGGCCACGGTCGCCACGATCTTCGCGCGGGCCACGATCGCCGCCACGGGGACCGCGATCACCGCGATCGCCACGCTCCTGCTTGCGCATCATGACGGAGGGGCCGGTTTCCAGCTCATCGACCTTGACGGTCATGTAGCGGATGACGTCTTCGTTGATCTGGGTCTGGCGCTCCAGCTCGGCCACGACACCGGCGGGGGCGTCGATGTTGAGCATGACATAATGCGCCTTGCGGTTCTTCGCGATCTTGTAGGCGAGGCTGCGCAGGCCCCAGGTTTCCACCTTGGTCACCTTGCCCTGATTATCCTCGACGATCTTGGTGGCGGTTTCCGCCAGCGCGTCCACCTGCGCCTGTGCCAGATCCTGGCGCGCAAGGAACACATGCTCGTAAAGAGCCATGGGTATTGCCTCATCTGTTGGCCGATCGCTGACGCCCACCCCATGTGGAACGCCCCTCCGGCTGTCGTCTCAAGCATTGATCCGCACGGGCGCCGAGTCACCCGGCGTCATGCGAAGCGGGGCCTATGGCGGAAACGGGTCCGCTTGGCAAGGGTCAAGGCCGGTGCATCTCCGCCGACCCGATGAAATGCGCGCGGGTGGAGGGGCCAGCCTTATCGAGCAGCGCGTCGACCTTGTGCCTGAGGCTTTCGGACGGGTGCGCCGGGTCGTCATAGGCCATGCCCCAGTCGCCGAATTCGCGTGCCGCAATGTCCTGCCTGCGCAGCATCACGAGGGCGCGGTGCCTGCCGTCCCGGCCGATCCGCTCATAGATCCGTTCGACATTCTGCCTTGGCCCTTCAAGCACCTGAAGGAAGCGCCTGCCGTTGAAGAGAAGCAGGCCGGTCACATCGTCACGGCTGTTCCGTAGGGCCGCGTCCTGCGCGATCTGCGCGCATTGGGCGGGTGATACGGGGCTGGCCGCGCTGCTGATATACATGATCTGGTACAAGGACATTCCGGTTCCTAACGCATCGCTCCCCCGAACCGCCCAAGATAGCCGCAAAGGCTTTCCATATTATGTTTGACATGGATCAGGAAACGCCCCGGAGAGACTGGCTCGCCGGGGCGTTCGCCGCAGGAGTGGGGGGACGCTTTACCGGATCACATTACCGATCACCGCGCCGATGATCCCCCCTGCGATGGCGACGAGGACCGCGTCATTGCCGGAGCGGACCCAATGATAGCCGCGCGGCGGGGAGGAGAGGCGGTAGGCGCGATAGTCGTTGATCACGCGGTAGTCGCGGGCATAGCGGCGGTCGAAGCGCTGGCCCTTCGCCCAGCGGCGATGGTCGTTTTTGCGGACGACCGCCTTCTGCTTGTAGACGGTGCGGCCGTGCGGGCCCTGCTTTACGACGCGGGTGACTTCCCGGTGGGGGGCGGCCTGCGCCTGGGCGGCGAGCATGGGGCTGGCCACCATGGCGGTCGCGGCGAGGCTCATCAGCAGTTTCTTGATCATCATGACTTGGCTCCTTGTCTTGAACTTTCGCGCCGTTGCTGCGGCGTTGAAGACAGATTTAGGAGGCAGTTGTCGCAAGGATGTGCCGGGGCGCGGGGGAAGTGTCGGAAAGTGTAATGAGGTGGGAATGTTGCGCGCTTTTCCCTTCCCCCTCCCCATCTTGTGATGGGGAGGAGTGGGGCTATTCGTGGCGCAGGGCGTCTATCGGGTTGAGCGCGGCGGCCCGGCGGGCGGGGAAATAGCCGAAGACGACGCCGATCGCCGCCGAAAAGAGGAAGGCGATCAGGTTCACGCGCGGGTCGAAGATGAAGGGCACCTGCATCAGCGGCGCGATGGCGACCGAGGCAATGAGCGCGAGGAAGAGGCCGATCAGCCCGCCGAGGCAGGACAGGACGATCGCTTCCACCAGGAACTGCATCAGCACCTCGCGCGCGACGGCGCCGATGGCGAGGCGGATGCCGATTTCGCGCGTGCGCTCCGTCACGGAAACGAGCATGATGTTCATGATGCCGATGCCGCCCACCAGCAGGGAAATGGCGGCGACCGCAGCCACGATCTGGGTCAGGATGGTGGTGGTGCCGGTCAGCGTGTCGCTGATCTGCTTGGTGTCGAAGACGTTGAAATTATCCTCGGCGCCCGGCTTAATCTTGCGCCGGTCGCGCATCAGTTCCTCCAGGCTGGCCTGCACGGTGGAGGTGTCATAGGCGTCGTCCACCGCGATCATGATCTGGCTGATGTCGCGGTCGCCGGTGAAGCGGCGCTGCACGAACTTGATCGGCATGACGACGACATCGTCCTGATCGCCAAAGCCGCCCTGTCCGCGCGTGGCCAGCGCGCCGATCACCTGACAGGACACGCCCTTGACGCGCAGGCGCTTGCCGACAGGATCGCTGCCCTGGAAGAGGTTGGTGCGCACCGTGTTGCCGATGATGCAGACGGGCTTTCCGGCTTCCTCCTCCTCCGGCATGAAAAGGCGGCCAGTGTCGGCCTTCCAGCTTTGTACCTCGAAATAGGATGCGGTGGTGCCGTAGACGGTGGTTGACCAGTTGCTGCCTTCGTAGATGGCGGTGCCGCTGGACTGGACGAGCGGCGCCACGGCGCGGACGCCGGTCAACTGGTTTTCGATCGCGGTGAGGTCGGCAGGCTTGAAGTCGGGCGGGCGCGGGCCGCCACCGCCACGGCCGAAACCCTGGCCGGGACGCAGTTGCAGGACATTGGCGCCAAGCGAGCTGATCTGCTCGCGCACGGCGGCGGTCGCGCCGTTGCCCAGCGTCACCATGGTGACGACCGCCGCCACGCCGATGATGATGCCGAGCGTGGTGAGGAAGCTGCGCAGCTTGTGCCGGTTGATCGCGCGAAAGGCGAGGATGACGGTGGTGCCTAGCATGATGCTGACTGCCTCTGTTCCGTTCGGGCTGAGCGAAGTCGAAGCCTGGCACTGAGCGGAGCGAAGTGGCCTCGATAAGCTCGGCCGAGCCCTTCGACAGGCTCAGGGCGAACGGATGTGGGACGGTAAATCACGCCGCCGCCACCCCTTCCTCGATCCGCTCCACCAGCCCGTCCTTGAAGTGGACGATGGTGCGGGCGAAGGCGGCCATGTCGGGCTCGTGCGTGACCATGAGGACGGTGATGCCGCCGTTACGGTTGAGGTCGGTCAGAAGCTCCATGATCTCGATGGAGCGTTCCGAATCGAGGTTGCCGGTGGGCTCGTCCGCCAGCAGCACATCGGGCTGGGTGACGATGGCGCGGGCGATGGCGACGCGCTGCTGCTGGCCGCCGGACAGTTCGGCCGGGGTGTGATCCCACCAGTCCTTGAGTCCCACCTTGTCGAGCGCGGCCATGCCCGCGTCATAGCGGGTCTTCCTGTCCTCGCCGCGATAGAGGAGGGGCAGTTCCACATTCTCCAGCGCGGTGGTGCGGGAAAGCAGGTTGAAGCCCTGGAAGACGAAGCCGAAATAGCGCCGGCGCAGCAGGGCGCGCTGGTCGCGGTCGAGCGTTTCGACATGGCGGCCCTTGAACAGGAATTCCCCGCCCGAAGGCACGTCGAGGCAGCCGAGGATGTTCATCGTCGTTGACTTGCCGGAACCGGACGGACCCATGACGGCCACGAAGTCGCCCTGCGCGATGTCGAGGTCGATGCCCTTGAGCGCCTGGAAGGCCGTGGGGCCGGAGCCATAGACCTTCGTCACGCCGCGCAGGGAGATGATGGGATCGGCGGGCATCGGATCAGGTCCCGCTCTGCCTGCCGGTGCCGCGCGCTTCGCTGCCCTGCGGCGATGCCGGAGCAGGGGCGACGGGCGCGGTTTCGGGCGCTGCGTTGCCGCTGTTGCCGATCTGTCCGGCGGTGGCGGGGCGGCCGTCCGTAGCGGGGTTACGATTGCGGTCGCGGGGCTGTTTGCCCTGACCTTGACCCTGGCCGCCGCCATTCTGGTCTTCGGGCGGCGCTTCCTGCCCGGCGGCGAGTTGGCCGGTGATGACGCGCATGCCCGGTTTCAGGTTGCCGCTGGTGATGACCGTCCGCGCGCCGTCGCTGGCGCCGACGACGACCTGGATCGCCTTGGGCTTGCCGTCTTCTCCCACGACATAGACGGTCTGGCTGCTGCCCGCGCCGAAGCTGGTCTGGCGGTTGTTGCCGCGCCGGAAGCGGCGGGGGCCGGGGACGATCTGGCTGGTGATGCCGCCGCCCTGGCCTGCATCGGCGCTGGGCTTGAAGCGCAGTGCGGCGTTCGGGACGAGCAGGACGTCCGCAAGCTGTTGCGTCACGATGTCGGCAGTGGCGGTCATGCCGGGGCGGAGGATCTGGTCCTTGTTATCCACCGCGAGGACGGCGGTGTAGGCGACGACGGTGCCGGTGGTGGAAGTGGCGGTGCTGCTGCTCGACGAACTGGAGGAGGAACTGCCCGAAGCGTTGGAGCCGACATTCACCCGCGTCACGCGCGCGGGGAAGCTGCGTCCGGGGAAGGCGTCGACGGAGAAGGTCGCGGCCTGGCCTTCCTTCACCTGGCCCACATCGGCTTCGTCGACCGACACTTCGACTTCCATCTGCGTCAGGTCTTCGGCGATGGTGAAGAGGACGGGCGCGTTCAGCGATGCGGCGACGGTCTGCCCCGGTTCGATGTCGCGGGACAGGACGACGCCGGTCACCGGGGACACGATCTGCGCGATCGACAGGTTGGTCTGCGCCGTCGAAAGCTGGGCGCGCGAGACGTCGACCTGGGCCTGCGCGGCGCGCAGCGTGCCGAGCGCGGACTGATAATCGGCGCGGGCGGCGTCCAGTTCGGTCTTGGCGGGCACGCGGCCGCCAGAGAGCCGGTAGACGTTGAGCTGCCGGTCGAGCGTCGCCCTGGCGAGAGCGGTCTGAGCCTGCGCCTGCGCGACGCTGGCCTGCGAAGCCGCGACCTGCGCCCGGTTCTGCGTTACAGTGTCGACAAGGCGGCGGGTGTCGAGTTCGGCCAGCCTCTGCCCCCGCGTCACGCGATCGTTGACGTCGACATAGACAGCGGTGATCTTGCCCGACTGTTCGGAACCCACGTCCACCTGATTGATGGGCTTCAGGTTGCCGGTGGCCGACACGGTGACGGTCAGGTCGCCGCGCCGTACTTCGCGCGTGGCATAGTTGGGCTGGTCCTCGCCGGAAAAGCAGCGGGCAAGGAGCAGGATGAGGATCAGCAGCGCGACGCCGATCGCCCCGCGCACGACCCATTTGCGCCATGGCCTGGCGGGCTTTGCGCCCAGGAAATCGTCGAGGTCCTGATCTTTGGTCACATCGTTGCTCATACGGGCGGTGTTTCCATATTCTGCCAGCCGCCGCCCAGCGCGCTGTAAAGCTGGGCGATGGCGAGCGCCTCATCCGCCTGGGCGGAGGCGAGGCTGTTGCGCGCGTTCAAAAGGGTGGTTTCGCTGTTGGAAAGCGTCTGGAAGTCGATGAGGCCCGCCTGATACTGGCTGCGCGCGAGGATCGCGGCATTGTTCGACGCTTCGAAGGCGACGGAGAATTCCGCCTTGCGGGAGCGGGCGCTGTTGAGGGAGGCGATGGCGTTTTCGACATCTTCGAGCGCGGTCAGCACATTCTGCTTATAGGCGGCGAACGCGCCCTCCGCCGCTGCACGCTGGGATCGGACCTGCGAGGCGAGGCGGCCGCCGTCGAATATGACCTGCGCGACATTGGCGAAGATGCCGCCGGTGATCACGTCGAACAGGCTTTTGAAGGCGGTCGCGCTGGTGCCGATATTGCCGCTGATCCCGAGGGCTGGATAAAGCTGCGCCTGGGCGACGCCGATGCGGGCGGTGGCGGCGGCCAGGGCGCGTTCGGCCGATCGCACGTCCGGCCTCTGGCGCAGCGTGTCGGCGGGGATGCCGGTCGCGATGCTGGCGGGCGGAACGGGGATGGGCGCGGGCGTTTCCAGCGCGCGGGTGGCTTCGCCCGGCGCCTGTCCGGTCAGCACGGCGATGCGGTTGAGGCTGCCGCGCAGGCTGGCCTCAAGCTGCGGGATGGCGGCACTGGTCTGGGCAAGCTGGGCGCGGGCCTGCTGTTCGTCCAGCGAGGAGACGAGACCCGCCTGCAAGCGCCACCCGGCGATGTCGAAATTATCCTTCTGGACCGCCTCCGTCTCACGCGCGATGCGTAGCTGCTCCTGCGCGAGGCGAGCCTGCACATAGTTGGTGACCAGTTCGGCGATGATCGTCATGCGCACATTGGCAAGGTCATAGCCCGATGCCGCGAGATCGGCGCGGGCAGCTTCGGAGGAGCGGGACAGTTCGCCGAACAGGTCAAGCTGCCAACTGGCGTTGGCGCCCAGCGTATAGCTGCTGCTCCAGCGGTCGGCGCCGCCCGATATGATGTTGCCATTGTCATCCACCCGCGTCGCGCCGCCACGGTTGGAATAGTTGCGGCCTGCATTTCCCGATCCGTTCACCTGCGGCAGGAAGGCGGCGTTCGCCTGGCGCAGCGATTCCCGCGCCTGGCGAAGGCGGGCCTGCGCCTGGGCGATGTCTAGGTTGCTGGCGACGGCGCGATCGATCAGGCTGTCGAGCGCGGGGTCGTTCAGCCGCGTCCACCAGCTTGCGAGCGCGGCTTCGTCGATCGGGACGGCCGGGCCCTGGCTGTAGGATGCGGGCACGCCCAGCGCCGCAGGCTGGGGCGGCCGGTAGTCAGGGCCAGCCGCGCAGGCCGACAGGGTCAGCGCCGGTCCGGCAATCCAGGCAATGCGATATCGCACCTTTTCCTTGCACTCCGTCGTCGTTAAAGGGGCCCGCAGACATAGCGGGAGCGGATGGGGCAACGCATGGGAACGTGCCGAAATGACGTCCATGCCTCAACGCCATTAATGTCGTAAAGTGTAACGGTTTTGGTGAAGCGGCGCTTTCCGTAGCGTTCTTTGGTTTAAGGTGGATGATGAGGGCATTTGTATTTCCGGGGCAGGGCAGCCAGTCGGTGGGGATGGGCAAGGCGCTGGCCGAGGCGAGCCCGGCGGCGAAGGAACTGTTTCAGGAGGTCGATGACGCCCTGTCGCAGCATTTGTTCCGCATCATGGTGGAAGGCCCGGAAAGCGACCTGACGCTGACGGAAAATGCCCAGCCCGCGATCATGGCCAACGCTCTGGCGACGCTGCGCGTGATGCAGAAGGAAGGCGGCTTTTCGCTGGCGGAAAAGGGCGATTTCGTCGCCGGTCACAGCCTGGGCGAATATAGCGCGCTCTGTGCGGCGGAGGCGTTCGACATTGGCACCACGTCCAGGCTGCTGAAGCTGCGGGGGCAGGCGATGCAGGCGGCCGTGCCGGTGGGCGAGGGCGCGATGGCGGCCCTGCTGGGTGCGGACATCGACAAGGCGCAGGCTCTGGCCGATGCCGCCGCCGAAGGGGAAGTGTGCACCGTCGCCAATGACAATGATCCGAGCCAGGTGGTCATTTCCGGCCATCGCGGCGCGATCGAGCGGGCGGTGGCGATGGTCAAGGATCATGGCATCAAGCGGGGCGTGCTGCTGCCGGTTTCCGCGCCTTTCCACTGTCCGCTGATGCAGCCCGCCGCCGATGCGATGGAAGAGGCGCTGGCGGGCGCGAAGATCAACACGCCGCTGCTGCCGGTCTATGCCAATGTGCTTGCGAGCGCGATCGCCGACCCGGACGAGATCCGCCTGCGGCTGGTGGAGCAGGTGACGGGCCGCGTCCGCTGGCGCGAATCCGTGGCGGCGATGTGGGAAGCGGGCGTGACGGACTTCGTCGAACTGGGCGGCAAGGTGCTGGGCCCGATGATCAAGCGCATCGCCCCCGACGCGACCGTGCGCAGCGTCGTGACGATGGATGATGTCGAGGCGGCGCTCGGCAGTTTCTGATTCACGCGGAGGCGCGGAGACGCGGAGGGGCCTTGGTCGAAATCGATCGCATCAGTGGTGATGTCCTCGACATTGCACTGAAAATGCATCGCGAACTGGGTCCTGGCCTGCTGGAAAGCGTCTATGAGATGATCATGGCGGCCAAGCTGACCGCCATGGGCCATCATGTCGAACGGCAGCGCCCGGTGAACATCCAGTATGACGGGCTGAGGTTCGACGCCGCATTCCGCATCGATTTGCTTGTGGACGGGCGCCTGCTGGTGGAGATCAAGTCGACCGAGCGGTTGAATCCCGCGCACGGCAAGCAGTTGCTGACATATCTGCGTCTGACCCGGCAGCCTGTCGGGCTGCTCATAAACTTTGGCGGCGCGACGTTGAAGGAAGGCGTGAAGCGTATAGTCAATGACTATCGGCCCTCCGCGTCTCCGCGCCTCCGCGTGAACCAAAAAGGAGAATGATATGTTCGATCTGACAGGCATGACCGCGCTGGTGACGGGCGCTTCGGGGGGGATCGGGTCGGCGATCGCCAGGGCGCTGGCGGGGCAGGGGGCGCGGCTGGCGCTTTCGGGGAGCAATGAGGAGAAGCTGAAGGCTTTCGCGGCGGAGCTGGGCGGGGGCCATGAGACGCTGGTTTGCAACCTGTCCGATCCGGCGGCGGTGGATGCGCTGGTGCCGCAGGCGGTGGACGCGCTGGGCGGCAAGATCGACATTCTGGTCAACAATGCGGGCATCACGCGCGACAACCTGATCCTGCGGATGAAGGACGACGAATGGTCGGACGTCATCTCGGTCAATCTGGAGGCCGCGTTCCGCCTTGCCCGCGCCGCCGCCAAGCCGATGATGAAGGCGCGTTTCGGCCGCATCATCTCCATCACCTCGGTCGTGGGGGTGACGGGCAATCCGGGCCAGTCCAACTATGCCGCGTCGAAGGCGGGCATCATCGGCATGTCGAAGTCGCTGGGCCAGGAACTGGCGAGCCGAGGCATCACGGTGAACTGCATCGCGCCGGGCTTCATCCGGTCGGCGATGACCGATGCGCTGAACGAAGCGCAGAAGGCCGCGATCCTCCAGAAGATCCCGGCGGGCGGCCTGGGCAGCGGCGAGGATATCGGCGCGGCGGTCGTCTATCTGGCCAGCAGGGAGGCAGGCTATGTCACCGGGCAGACGCTGCACGTCAATGGCGGCATGGCGATGATCTGACCGCGCGCGGCGTGCATTGCGGCGGGCGGGACGAGCGCCAAGTCCCTTTGCAACGCCGCCGCATTGTGCCATCCGGGCGAGCGTAGGGGACGGAAATCATCTTTTTCGATCGTTTCTTGCCTCTTGCCTCGCACGGGGCTTGGCTCTAGGGCATGCCTTAACAGTTATTCATAACCTCAACGATACCCAGTAAAAAGGACCACTCATGAGTGAGACCGCGGATCGCGTTAAGAAAATCGTCGTCGAACATCTGGGCGTCGAAGCCGAAAAGGTGACCGAAGACGCAAGCTTCATCGACGATCTGGGCGCAGACAGCCTGGACATCGTTGAGCTGGTGATGGCGTTCGAAGAAGAGTTCGGCGTGGAAATCCCTGACGATGCGGCTGAAAAGATCGCCACCGTCAAGGATGCCATCGATTATATCGACAGCAAGCAGTAAGAACGTCTGGCGGCCCGATCCCGGAGGGTTGCGGCCGCCATACGTTGTGAAGGGAATGGCTCCTCCTGTCCGGGCAGACCGGACCTTGGGGAGCCTTTTCGTATCTGGACCGCCGTTCACAAGCGCTTTGGAAGCAGCTAAGGAACGGCGCAAGTTCGTGAAGTTTTTCGGAGCAGATATATGCGTCGCGTCGTCGTAACCGGCCTCGGCATGGTAAGCCCGCTGGGCGGAGATGTCGAAACCTCGTGGAAGAATATCATCGCGTCAAAGTCCGGCGCGGCGACGATCACGCGCTTCGACGCCAGCGAGTATAAGTGCCGCATCGCGTGCGAGGTAAAGCCCGCGGATCATGAATATGGCTATGATCCCGGTCTGGACGTCGATCACAAGATCCAGCGGCAGGTCGATCCCTTCATCGTCTATGGCATTTCCGCCGCCAGCCAGGCGCTGCGCGACGCGGGGCTGGACAATATGAGCGAGGAGGAACGGCTGCGCGCTGGCTGCTCGATCGGTTCGGGCATTGGCGGGCTCCCGGGGATCGAAAGCGAGTCGCTGGTGCTGGCGAACAAGGGGCCGGGCCGGGTGAGCCCGCACTTCGTCCATGGGCGCCTGATCAACCTGATTTCGGGGCAGGTCTCGATCAAATATGGCCTGATGGGGCCGAACCATGCGGTCGTGACGGCCTGCTCGACCGGCGCGCACTCGATCGGCGACGCGGCGCGGATGATCGCGATGGACGATGCCGACGTCATGCTGGCGGGCGGCGCGGAAAGCGCGATCTGTCCGATCGGCATCGCCGGTTTCGCCCAGGCGCGGGCGCTGTCCACCGCCTTCAACGACACGCCCGAAAAGGCTTCCCGCCCCTATGACGTCAACCGCGATGGCTTCGTCATGGGCGAAGGCGCGGGCGTGGTCGTGCTGGAAGAATATGAACGCGCCAGGAAGCGCGGCGCGCACATCTATGCCGAAGTGATCGGCTATGGCCTGTCGGGGGACGCCTATCATGTCACGGCGCCGCACCCGGAGGGCAATGGCGGCTATCGGTCGATGGAAATGGCGCTCAGGAAGTCGGGCCTCAGCTTGTCCGACATCGACTATGTGAACGCGCATGGCACGTCGACCCCGCTGGGCGACGAGCTGGAACTGGGCGCGGTCAAGCGGCTGTTCGGCGACAATATCGCCACCATGTCGATGAGCAGCACCAAGTCGGCGATCGGCCACCTGCTGGGCGGCGCGGGCGCGGTGGAGAGCATCTTCTGCATCCTGGCAATGCGCGACCAGATCGTGCCGCCGACGCTGAACCTGGACGAGCCGAGCGAAAGCTGCGCGGGGGTCGACCTGGTCCCGCACGTGGCCAAGGAGCGCAAGGTGCGCGCGGTGCTGAACAACAGCTTCGGCTTTGGCGGCACCAACGCCTCGCTCATCATGAAGGCGATCTGAGGCCATTTCCATGCGGCGGCTTGGCTGTAGCATATTGCTGGTCGGCCTGGCCGTCGCGGCCTTTATCGCGTTCCGGTTCGTCCATGGCTGGACCGAGGCGGGACCGGCGGCGAGCGACATCAATGTCGTCGTGCCCGAAGGCGCGTCGATCGCGGATGCGGCGGTGCTGCTCAAGCGGGCCGGGGCGGTGCGCTCCGCCGATGCCTTCCTGACGCGGACCAAGGTGTTCGGGCGCGGCAAGTCGATCAAGGCGGGCGAGTTCGTGATCCCCAAGGGCGCGAGCAATGCGGAGATCTTCTCTATCCTGCAAGGCGGCAAGACGCTGACGCGGCTGGTGACGATCCCGGAAGGCATGCCGTCGATCCTGGTCTACGAACGGCTGATGGCGAACGATCAGCTGACCGGCACGATCGAGGTTCCGCCCGAAGGCAGCGTGCTTCCCGACAGCTATGCCTTCGACAAGGGGGAAAGCCGCGCCGCCGTGCTCAAGCGCATGCAGGATGCGATGACCCGCACCCTGGCGAAGCTGTGGGCGGAGCGTTCGCCCGCCGCTGTCGTCAAGACCCCGCGCGAGGCGATCATCCTTGCCAGCATCGTGGAAAAGGAAACCGCCGTGCCAAGCGAGCGGCCGATGGTCGCGGGCGTCTATGGCAACCGGCTGAAAAGCGGCATGATGTTGCAGGCGGACCCGACGATCATCTACCCGATCACGAAGGGCAAGCCGCTGGGGCGGCGGATCAAGAAGTCGGAAATCGCGGCGGTCAACGACTATAATACCTATGCGATGACGGGCCTGCCCAAGGGGCCGATCGCCAATCCGGGCAGGCTGTCGATCCTGGCGGTGTTGCAGCCCGCGCAGACGAAGGCGCTGTATTTCGTCGCGGACGGGAGGGGCGGGCATATCTTTGCCGACACGCTGGAGCAGCATAACCAGAATGTGCGGAAATGGTTCGATATCCGGCGGGCGCGGGGCGAACTTTGAGGGGTGGAGTTCCGGTTGCCGTTTGAGGCGTGTTGATGCTTCCTGTGCTGTAGGCTTGGGGAAAGGGGTCGCAGGCTGTGGAGAAGGGGGCTGGTGGCGCATTTTCCCCTCCACCATCGGCTCAATCGATGGTCCCCCTCCCCATCGTTGATGCGGAGGATTTTTGGGTGAGGGCTGGCCATTCTTTCAATAGCCGCCTTTTCGCAGGCCTGTTGATTCACCGGCATGCGCCCTCTATAGGGCTCGCATTCGCAAGGACCCGGTGAAAGTCCGGGTGGCTATTCCGGCCGCTGATCCGCCGGACAACAACATGCACCAATGCTGAGGCGCCGTTCGGCGTCCGGTGCCCTGTTGTGGATTTTCAATGACATTCGATCTTCCCGCTTACCGCCGCCAGTGGTTCACTGACGGCGCCGCCGCCCGCCGCGACATCCTGGCGGGCATTGTCGTCGCGCTCGCGCTCATTCCCGAAGCGATCGGCTTTTCCATCATCGCGGGTGTCGATCCGCGCGTAGGTCTATACGCTTCCGTCACCATCGCCATGACCATCGCCCTGATCGGCGGCCGTCCGGGCATGATTTCGGCAGCCACCGCCGCCGTCGCCATCCTCGTCGTGCCGCTGGTGCGCGAGCATGGTGTCGAATATCTGTTCGCCGCCACCATCCTGATGGGCGTCATTCAGATCATCGCCGGTCTGCTGCGGCTCGACCTTGTCATGCAGTTCGTGTCGCGATCGGTCATCACCGGCTTCGTCAACGCGCTCGCGATCCTGATCTTCATGGCGCAACTGCCGCAGCTTACCGGCGTCGGATGGGAGACATACGCCATGGTCGCCGGAGGTCTGGCGATCATCTACGGCTTTCCCCGCATCACCAGGGCGGTCCCGTCGCCGCTCGTAGCCATCCTGGTGCTGAGCGCGATCAGCATCGGCCTGGGCCTGTCCGTCCATACGGTGGGCGACATGGGCAAGCTGCCCGAGGGGCTGCCCAGCCTGGCCCTGCCCAACGTTCCGCTGACGATGGACACGCTGCGGATCATCCTGCCCTATTCGCTCACGATGGCGGCGGTCGGCCTGCTGGAGTCGCTGCTCACCGCGCAGATCGTCGATGACATGACCGGCACCGACAGCGACAAGCGCCAGGAATGCGCCGGTCAGGGCGGTTCCAACATCGTTGCGGCCCTGTTCGGCGGCATGGGCGGTTGCGCGATGATCGGCCAGTCGGTGATCAACGTGACCTCCGGCGGGCGCAGGAGGCTATCGACCTTCGTCGCTGGCGCGTTCCTCCTTTTCCTGCTGGCGGTCCTTGGACCTTATGTCGGCCGCGTGCCGATGCCTGCGCTGGTCGCCGTCATGATCATGGTGTCGATCGGCACGTTCAGCTGGAATTCGATCGCGAACCTGCGCCGGCATCCGCCCACCTCTTCGGTGGTCATGCTGACGACCGTGATCGTGGTCGTGGCGACCCATGATCTGTCGCTTGGCGTGCTTGCAGGCGTGCTGCTCTCCGGCATCTTCTTCGCCGCCAAGGTGCAGCGCATGTTTTCTGTCGAGCGCGAAGTCACGGGCGACGGAACGCAGGCGACCTATCGCGTCACCGGCGAGATCTTCTTTGCATCGGTCGAGCGGTTCACGCGCGCATTCCAGGCGGAGGATACAGCAAAAGACGTGCGCATCGACGTGTCACAAGCGCACTTCTGGGACATTTCCGGCGTCGGGGCACTCGACAAGATCGTGGCGCGGTTGCGCCGCGATGGCCGCTCGGTCGAGGTGACCGGCTATAACCGCGCCAGTGCGGACATTGTGGATCGTTTCGCCTTGCATGACAAAACCGGCTTCGAGCTAGGCGCGGTCCCGCACTAGCCACGCCATACCATTAACGTGGGATGGTGGAAGGATCGGCTTGCGTTGCCGGGTGTTCCATGCCCTGATTGCCGCATCCCACGTGCGGCGGCAGGGCGCGGGAGCGCGTGAAGACAAGGAGATGCGACGATGCTGGGACGTTCTGTGCCTGATGTGACGCTGAAAACCCGTGTGCGCGATGAGAGCGTGGGCGGGCCCAATCCCTTTCGCTGGCAGGATGTGCAGACCGGCGACCTGTTCAAGGGCAAGCGCGTGGTCGTCTTTTCCCTGCCCGGCGCGTTCACGCCGACCTGCACGACCGAACAATGCCCCGCCTTCGAGCGCTATTATGACGAGTTCAAGGCGCTGGGCGTGGACGATGTCTATTGCATATCGGTCAACGACGCCTTCGTCATGTACCAGTGGGGCAAGCATCTGGGCATCAAGAATGTGAAGCTGCTGCCGGACGGGTCGGGCGACTTCACGCGCCGGATGGGCATGCTGGTGAAGAAGGACCATCTGGGCTTTGGCGACCGTAGCTGGCGCTATGCCATGGTGGTGGATGATGGCGAAATCGTCGCCTGGTTCGAGGAGCCCGGCATCAACGATGTGGGCGAGGATGACGATCCCTATGGCATGAGCAGCCCTGAGCCGGTGCTGGAGTGGCTGAAAGCGCATCCGGCTGACTGACGGCCCGGCCTGCGCGCCGATCGTCGTGACGGCGCTGATGGGGGCGCAGGACTTTGCCTGGGCGGATGGGCTGCGGCGGGCGCACTTCCCGCCGGAGCGCAACCTTGTGCCCGCGCATATCACGCTGTTCCACCATCTGCCGCCATCGCTGCTGCCCGAACTGGCGGAGCGGATGAAGCGGCTCTGTGCGGAACCGGCTCCGGCGGCGGCGCTGACCGGCGTGCTGTTCCTGGGGCGAGGGGTCGCCTTTCAGGTGGAGAGCGAAGGGCTGCTTTCGATCCGGGAGGAGTTGGCGGAGGCTTTCGCCGGGCTGCTGACGCCGCAGGATCAGGCGCGGCCCAGATTGCATCTGACGGTGCAGAACAAGGTTCCGCCGGGGCAGGCGCGCGCGCTGGCTGATGAACTGCGCGCGGGATTCCGGCCGCGTCCGCTGCGGATCAGCGGACTTGCGGCGTACTATTATCGGGGCGGGCCTTGGGAACTGGCGGTGAAGGCGGGTTTTCGCGGGTAGCGGGTTTCAGGCGGCGGCGAATAACATCGACGCGGGACCGGGCTCTTACGAGCCGCTTGTCCCGTTCGAGTGCTTTCGCGGGAGCATAGGGTCAGCCATTCGCCTTAGGCCAGACCGACTTCCTTGAGAGGGATCGACGAGTCGGCAAGCTGTGATTGATCGAGCACCGCGCCAGACAGGACATGGGCGCGGCCCTGGACATAATCCTTGACGGCGTTGACGCAATCGAGCGCGATCAGCTTGCCCGCCTTGAGGTAAAGCACCGAAAAGCTGCGGGTTGCCGGGTCGCCGCGCAGGATGGTCTGGTCATGGCCGGTGGAAAGGCCCACGGTCTGGAGCTTCAGGTCATATTGGTTGGACCAGAACCATGGCACGGCGTCATAAGCTTCTTCCTTGCCCATGATGTGCGCCACCGCGGTCTTTGCCTGATCATTGGCGTTCTGCACGGATTCCAGGCGGATCTGCGCTCCACGGGCGAAGCGGTTCGCGTGCGATGCGCAGTCGCCCACGGCATAGATGTCGGGCAGGCTGGTGCGGCAATATTCGTCCACGTCCACGCCATTGCCGCCCGCCGCGCCCGCCGCGATCAGCGGGCCGGTTTCGGGGATGATGCCGATGCCCACGATCACCATGTCGGTTTCGATCCGCTCGCCATCCTGCATCAGCACGGCGGTCGCCTTGCCATCGCGCACTTCGATGCAGTCCATCTTCGCGCCGGTGCGCAGGTCGACGCCATGGGCGCGATGTTCAGCCTCGTAGAAGCGGGACAGTTCCTCCCCGGCGACGCGGGCGAGAACGCGGTCGAGCGCTTCCAGAAGCACGACCTTCTTGCCGAACTTGCTGAGGACGGCGGCGGCTTCCAGGCCGATATAGCCGCCGCCGATGACGGTCACATGGTTGATCTGGTCCAGCTTCGCCATCATCGCGTCGACATCGTCGCGGCGGCGGACGGCATGGACGTTGGACGCGTCGGCGCCGTTGC
This sequence comes from Sphingobium sp. DC-2, assembly GCF_000722555.1. Taxonomy (NCBI): domain Bacteria; kingdom Pseudomonadati; phylum Pseudomonadota; class Alphaproteobacteria; order Sphingomonadales; family Sphingobiaceae; genus Sphingobium; species Sphingobium sp. DC-2. Next base: position 101,940 of record NZ_JNAC01000165.1, read on the forward strand.
AGGTCAGCATGCGCGGGCTGCCGCCGGTCGCCCAGATGAGCTTGCCATAGCCGATCTGCTCATCGCCTGCGGTCAGCACGTGCGCCTGGGCATCGACGGTCTTCACCCGGCGTCCCAGCAGCATGTCGATATTGCGTTCGGCCCAGAAGCTGGCCGGGCGGATCAGGATGCGGTCGAAGCTCTTGTCCCCCGCGAAATATTCCTTGGAAAGGGGAGGGCGTTCGTAGGGCGGGTCCTTTTCATCGCCGATCATGGCGACGGACCCTTCGAAGCCGAGCTGCCGCAGGGAGATCGCGGCCTGCGCCCCGGCATGACCGGCGCCCACGATCACAACGTCATAATGGTTCATCGGCCCCCAATCCTCTCGAAAAGTGCATTGGAGCCGTCATTGGCGCGCTTTGCCGGGGGTTGCAAGGGGCGGTTGACGAAGATTGCGCCTGCGGCCGCCGCTTCCCCGGTGGCGGACCCCCTGGCGAATGTGGCATAGGCGGCCTCGCAAAAGGGGACTCGTGCGCATGTCGATGCATGATGAGCTGACCGGCCGGGGCGCCGCTCATGGCGCGCGCGGGCCGCTTCCCGCGCTTGCGCTGGGGGCGCTGGGCGTGGTGTTCGGGGATATCGGCACGTCGCCGCTCTATGCGCTGAAGGAAAGCTTCGTCGGGCATCATCCGCTGACGGTCGATCCGGCCCATATCTACGGCGTGCTGTCGCTGATCTTCTGGACCATGATGATGATCGTCACGGTCAAATATGTGTTCATCGTCATGCGCGCCGACAATGATGGCGAAGGCGGCAGCATGGCGTTGCTGGCTATGATCGGGCGCAGGCTGGGCAGCGGGCGCTGGACGCCTGCGATCACGGCGCTCGGGGTGCTGGCGACATCGCTTTTCTATGGCGATGCGATCATCACTCCGGCGATTTCGGTGCTTTCCGCGATCGAGGGGCTGACGGTGGTGGAGGCGGGATTGAGCCCGCTGGTGCTGCCGATCGCCATTTGCGTCCTGATCGCGCTGTTCGTCATCCAGAGCTTTGGCACGGCGAAGGTCGGCGCGCTGTTCGGGCCGGTGATGGCGGTCTATTTCCTGACGCTGGCGGTGCTGGGGATCGCGAATATCCTGCGCCACCCGGAAATCTTCCAGATCATCAACCCGGCCTGGGCGTTTCACTTCTTCCAGCTTGACCCGCGGCTCGCCTTTCTGGCGCTGGGGTCGGTGGTGCTGGCGGTGACGGGGGCGGAGGCGCTTTACGCCGACATGGGCCATTTTGGGCGCAAGGCGATCAGCATCGCGTGGCTTTACGCGGCGCTGCCTTGCCTGATGCTCAACTATCTGGGGCAGGGCGCGCTGTTGCTGGACAATCCGGCGGCGGCGCAGAACCCCTTCTTCCTGCTGGCGCCGGAATGGGCGCGGCTGCCGCTGGTGATCCTCGCCACGCTGGCGACGGTGATCGCGAGCCAGGCGGTCATATCCGGCGCATTTTCGGTGACGCGGCAGGCGGTGCAACTGGGCTTCCTGCCGCGGTTGCGCATCCTGCACACCAGCGCTTCGGCGGCGGGGCAGATCTATGTGCCGCTGATCAACTGGGCGTTGCTGGTCTTCGTCATATTGCTGGTGCTCGGCTTTGGCAGTTCCAGCAATCTGGCGGCCGCCTACGGCATCGCGGTGACGGGCACGATGGTGATCACGACCTGCATGATGGGCGTGCTGGCGTTCAGCGTGTGGCGCTGGAACCGGCTGCTGGCGGCCGGGGTGACGGGGCTGTTCCTGATCATCGACGGCGCCTATTTCCTGTCCACGGCGACCAAGATACCCGATGGCGGCTGGTTCCCGCTGCTGGTGGCGGCGCTGTCCTTCCTGGTGCTGACGACATGGGCGACCGGGCGGCGGATCATGCGCAATTCTCTGCGAGAGGATGCGATGGACCTCGACCTGTTCATCCGGTCGGCAGGGCCGTCGCTAAAGCGGGTGCCGGGCACGGCGATCTTCCTGTCGTCATCGGCCGAAGGCGTGCCGCCCGCGATGCTCCACAATGTGAAGCACAACCGCATCCTGCACGAACGCAACATCATCCTGACGGTGCGGACCGAGGATGTGCCGCACCTGCCGTTCGACGGGCGCACGGAAGCGCAGGATCATGGCCAGGGATTTTACCGCCTGATCCTGCGCCACGGCTTCATGGAAAATGTGGACGTGCCCGCCGCGATGAAGGCGGTGCGGGATTGCGGCGGGCCGATCGGCGTGGCCGACACAAGCTATTTCCTGAGCCGCGAAACGCTGGTGCCTTCGTCGCGTCCGGGCATGGCGATCTGGCGCGAGCGGCTGTTCGCGTGGATGGTCCGCAATGCGGAAAGCCCGATGGCCTTCTTCAAGCTGCCAACGAACCGCGTCGTCGAACTGGGATCGCAACTGGAGATTTGAGGCCGCGCCTGCGGCGCGAAAACACCGGCAACAAGGCTTTATGTAAAGCGACACTTGACATATCTACGGAAGGCAATACTTTCCTTCATGGAGATTGAAAGCGTCGCCCATAAGGCGCTCCGGCGGTTTTTGGAGACTGGCAAACCCAAAGGATTGCCCGGCGGCCTGGTCGACCGATTGTTCAAGATGATTAACTTCATCATCGATGCTGAGACGCTGGATGAACTTTCGACGCCGCCAAATTACGGCCTTCACCCTCTCACCGGCGACCGGGCAGGAACATGGGCGATGACCGTGACACGCAATTGGCGGCTGACCTTTGTAATCGACGGGCGGGGCGCGATCGTAGATCTGAACCTGGAGGATTATCACTGATGACTATCAAGATTCATCCATCGTTCGCGATCCATGCGGGTGAGTGGCTCAAGACCGAGATTGTCGAGGCCCACGGCGTTTCGATCAACGATCTCGCCAAGGCTTTTGGAGTGAGCAGGCAGTCGATCAGCGCACTTCTCAACGGTCGAGCGGCCCTGTCCGCTGATATGGCGATCCGCTTCGAACATGCCTTTGGCGTAAAAGCCGAGACCCTGATGCGGATGCAGGCCCGGCATGAGTTGGGCAAGGCACGTGAGCATGAAGCCGATCTGATGGTTCCGAGTTTGATTGCCGCTTGACCGCCTCCATGCTGTCATCTGGCATCCGATCGGCTGATGCGCCGAGCCGTTGCGGGGCCGTTTATCGTTGCGGGCGGCAGGGCTTTCCCTGATATTGGTGACGGTTCAGGACATATTGCTTGCCGTTCCAGCGTTCGACCGGGAAGCAGAAGCCGGGGCCGCCAACTTCGATGTCCGGCCATCCGCCCGCGCCCTTCGTCGGCAGGAAAGTGGGAATGCCCTGGTTCGCGGTGATCCGCTTCCAGGTGGCGTCGGCCTGTTTGCTGACGATCGTGTAACCCATGCCTGTCATGCCGAAGCAATAGGTTGACCCCTCGGTAATGACAGCTTCGGGCCTGCCGTCGCCGTTCAGGTCGCGGACTGTCTCTATCGTGCCCGGACTGTAGCTTGGCGTGCCCGGATCGCCGCAGGCGCGCCATTGCTTGCCCGCGAGCTTGAACCCGCCAGCGCGGAAGGCGGCGGCGCGGTCGGCGGGGGAGAGGGAGGATTGGGCGTAGGCAGGCGCAGGCAGCAAGGCGATGGATGCGGCAAGGGCGATGACTCGGTGCATGGCGCTCTCTCCCTGTGAAAGGGCCTGCCTATCATGTTTCGTTGCCGAAAGCATCCCGGCTGAGCCGGCCGATCGCCCCCGCGCTTGCGCCTGGCCCCTTGTCAGGCGGCCTTGCCCTGCCGCGCGATAAGGACGCTGATGGGCGAGTTGCGGACGATCGCGGCGGCATTGGAGCCCAGCACGCGCGAGGACAGCGATGGCTGATGCGATCCGATGACGATGAGGTCAGCGCCGATATGCTGCGCTTCGTCCAGAACTTCGTCGCGGACGCGGCCGCGGCGGGAGACGAATGTAGCCTTTTCCAGCCCGAACTCGACCTTCCACTGGTCGATCAGGCGCTGGGCCTCGCCAATTTCCTGCGTGTCGAAATCGACCGTGATCATGCCTTCATAATTCACCGGCAGGAAGTAGCGCACATAGAGAATATGCACCTTCGCGCCGCTCACAGAGAGAGCGCGGGCCGCTTCCAATGCCGACCTGGCATGGTCATGATCGTTGATGTCGATGGCGACCAATATGGATGAAAAAGCCATAGTCTCTCCTTTCCTGATCAGATCGCCCTACCATGGAGCCTGATCCGAAAGGTGTAGCGTCTGTAACAAAGCATTTCGGGCGAAGGCGCAGGACATTTGTCCACCAGCTTGCGGATGCTGGGACGCATTGGCAACGCAAGCGCGAAAGCCGCTGATTTCGGGATATTTTAGGTGGTAGCGGAGGAGGGACTTGAACCCCCGACACGCGGATTATGATTCCGCTGCTCTAACCAGCTGAGCTACTCCGCCCCAAGGGCTGCGCCGGGCCATCGGCCCTGCGGTGAGGGCGCGCTATAAGCAGGGTCATCGGCGGGGGCAACGGGGTTTGCATGGCGCCGCCGTAAATTCTGCCATGTTTGCCGCGCGCGACAATTTTGGCAGCCTTCCGCCGGAAAACGCGTTTTGCGCTTGCAATCGCGCCGTCGCGTTGCACTAATGTTGCAATGCACAACCGGCGGTTGCCGCCGAGGGAGGATCGACACCTTGCCCTTCCACGAAATGTTTGAGCCCGACGGTTCGCTACGCGCCTGCTATGCCGAAGTGCAGAACTGGGTGGAGCGGACAGGCATTGCCGGGCTCAACCGCAGGCTGGAGGAGGCGGAGGCGATATTCCGCCGCATCGGCATCACCTTCGCCGTCTATGGTGAGGGAGGCGACCCGGAAAGACTGATTCCGTTCGACCTGTTGCCGCGCATCTTCACAGCGCAGGAATGGCGGGTGCTGGACCGGGGCATCCGGCAGCGGGCGAGGGCGCTCAACGCCTTCCTGCACGACGTCTATCATCGCGGGGAGATCGTGAAGGCGGGGATCATGCCCGCCGGCATCATCTACAGGAACAGCGCCTATCTGGCCGAGATGGCGGGCTTCACCCCGCCCGGCAAGGTGTACAGCCACATCGTCGGGATCGACATCGTGCGCACCGGCCCCGCGCGGTTCGAGGTGCTGGAGGATAATTGCCGGACCCCGTCCGGCGTATCCTACATGCTGGAAAACCGGGAGATCATGACGCGCATGTTCCCCGAACTGTTCGGGCAGGGAATAGTGGCGCCGGTGGATGATTATCCAGCCGAACTGCTGAAAAGCCTGAAGGAAGTCGCGCCGCCCGCCTGTTCGGGCGATCCGGTGGTGGTGCTGCTGACCCCCGGCGCGCTCAACGGCGCCTATTATGAACATAGTTTCCTGGCCGACCTGATGGGCATCGAACTGGTGGAGCCCGCCGACCTGTTCGTGGATGAGGACCGGGTGTGGATGAAGACCACGCTGGGGCCTCGCCAGGTCGATGTGATCTATCGCCGGATCGATGACGAATATCTCGACCCGCTCGTCTTCCGCGCTGACAGTCTGCTGGGGATACCGGGCATCTTCAACGTCTATCGCAATGGCGGGGTGACGCTGGCGTCGGCGCCGGGAGCGGGCATCGCGGACGACAAGGCCGTCTATATCTACGTGCCCGAAATGATCCGCTTCTATCTGGGGGAGCAGCCGATCCTGGAGAATATCCAGACATGGCAATGTTCCCGGCCGGACGAGTGCGCCTATGTGCTGGAGCATCTGCACGAACTGGTCGCCAAGGAGGTCCATGGATCGGGCGGATATGGCATGCTGATCGGACCCAAGGCGACGCGGGAAGAGATCGCCGCCTATGCCGATCGCATCAGGGCCAATCCCGGCGAGTTCATTGCCCAGCCGACGCTGGACCTGTCGACTGTGCCGACTCTGGGACCGGCGGCGGTGGTGGGCAGGCATGCGGATTTCCGGCCCTACTGCCTGGTCGGAAAGCAGATCAGGCTGGTTCCCGGCGGGCTTACCCGCGTGGCGCTGACCGAAGGGTCGCTGGTGGTCAACTCAAGCCAGGGGGGCGGGGTCAAGGATACATGGGTGTTGCAGGACTAACCGGGATGAACAGCATGCATCCGTTTGCCATGATCCTGCCGGAGGGCATGAACGGACGAGGCGAGTTGTCTTCGCCTGCGCTGGGACATGGGCTTCGGCTTCGCTCAGCCCGAACGGACCTTGATATTGAGGAAGGCCGCACATGCTGAGCCGCACCGCCGAAAATCTGTTCTGGATGGCGCGCTATATGGAGCGGGCGGAAGCGACGGCGCGGCTGTTGACCATGGGACAGCGCATGGCGATCCTGCCAGGTGCGCATCATCGCGACGAATGGCGATCGGTCGTGCGGGCGACGGGTAATGAGGGGGAGTTCCCCGAAGGCGTGCAGGTGACGGAAAGCGCCGCCGTCTCCTATCTGATGCTCGATCTGGACAATCCCAGCTCGATCCGTTCCTGCCTGCTCAAGGCGCGGGCCAACGCCAAGTCGGCCCGCACCATGTTGACTCAGGATATGTGGGAGGCGCTGAACGAAGGGTGGCGCAAGCTCGACAGCTATGACGTCGCGGAAGCGCGGCAGCAGCTTCCCGCGCTGATCGACTGGGTCAAGACGCGGGTCATGACCTTCCGGGGCGCGGCCTATTCAGGGCAGTTGCGCAATGAAGGTCATGATTTCCTGCGGGTCGGATCCGCGCTGGAGCGGGCGCAGATGACGTTGCGGCTGCTGGACGTCAAATATTATGTGCTGCTGCCCGAAACGGAGGTGATCGGTGGCAACCGCGACCATTATCAGTGGACGTCTGTGCTCTATGCCCTGTCGGGTTCGCGGGCCTATCACCATGTCTATGGCGGCACCTATACGCCCTGGCAGATCACGGATTTCCTGATGCTCAACCGGCTGTTCCCGCGCAGCGTCGCCTATTGCTACGACCAGATGGCCTACCGGCTGAACCGGCTGGCGGGCTGGCACGACAGCCGGGGGCCATGCCACCAGACCGTGCGGCAGATGGTGACCGATCTGGAACAGCTCGACAGCGGGGAGATTTTCCGCGCCGGATTGCATGAGACAGTGCAGAACGGGCTCCAGATGACCAACCGGCTGGGCGGCGAAATCGCCCAGACCTACCATTTCGGATGAAGGGACGGGACGCGGCATGAAGCTGCTTGTTCGCCATCAGACGACTTACCGCTATCCCGCATCGGCCGGGCGGGTGGCGATGCGCCTGAAGCTGATGCCGGCCGATTGCGCCATGCAGAAGGTGCTGGAATGGCAGGTGACCGTGAACGGCGAGCCTGTCGAGGGCTTTCGCCCCAACAGCCTGGGCGAGATGGAAGCGATATGGGTCCGGCACGACCGGATGGACGATGCCGTCATCGTGGCGGAAGGGCTGGTGGAGACATATGACACCAGCGGGGTGCTGGGCCCAGCTTCGGGCGCGGTGCATCCGCATTATTTCCTGCGCGATACGCCGCTGACCCGCGCATCGGAGGCGATAAGGGCCATGGCGTCGGCACTGCCACAGGATGGCGGGATGCTGACATGGCTGCATCTGTTGTGCGCGGCGGTCAGGGACGCGGTCGCCTATCGCAGCGGCGTCACGACATCGCAGACCGAGGCGGCGGAGGCTTTCGCGCTGGGTGCGGGAGTCTGCCAGGATCATGCGCAGATCTTCATCGCAGGCGCCCGCGCCATGGGCGTGCCCGCGCGCTATGTGACCGGATATCTGCTGGCGCAGGAGGGGATGGCGCTGCACGAGACCCACGCATGGGTGGAGGCGTGGCTGCCCGATCTTGGCTGGGTGGGGTTCGACCCGTCCAATCGTGTCTGCGTGACGGATCATTATCTGCGGCTCGCGTCCGGGCTGGATGCGGACGACGCCGCGCCGATCAGGGGCTTCGTCACGGTGGCGGGCGATATCTGGATTGACGCGGACGTCCGTATCGCGCAGGCGGAAGAAGGGGTGGAGGAACGGCAGTTGCAACGGCAGCAGCAACAATGCGCCCAGCCGTCCATCCCGCAGGCTTGTACGAACTGATAGGAGCCCGGCGGGCAATGACCTATTGTGTGGCGGTTCGCGTTGATCAGGGTCTGGTCATGCTGTCCGACACCCGCACCAATGCGGGCATGGACAATATCGCGCGCTTCCGAAAGAGTTTTACCTACAGCATCACTGGCGAACGCGCGATCACCCTGATGTGTTCGGGGAACCTGTCGATCACGCAGGGGGTGAAGGCGAAGCTGGGCCGGGCGATCAAGGATTCCCAGCTTGATCCCGATATCGAGAGCATCTTGAACTGCCCCACCATGCACCGCGTCGCGCAACTGGTCGGCGACGCGATGTGCGATATGCAGAATCATTATCGCAGCACCATAGAGATGCAGGGATCAGGCGCCGACGCCTCCATTCTGGTGGCGGGGCAGCGCAAGGGCGGCAAGCCGCGCCTGTACCTCGTCTATTCTGCGGGCAACTTCATCGAAGCGACCGAGGACACGCCTTTCTTCCAGATAGGCGAGCATAAATATGGCAAGCCCATCCTGGACCGCATCATCAAGCGCGATACCACGCTGGAGGACGCGACCAAGGCGGTGCTGGTGTCGATGGATTCGACGCTGCGGTCCAACCTGTCGGTCGGGATGCCGCTGGACCTGACGGTGATCGAACGGGACAAGTTCGATTTCAAGGTGCGCAGGCGGATCGAAGCAGATAACGAGGAATTCCAGCTGCTTTCGCTCGGCTGGTCGGCGGCGTTGCGCAAGGGGTTCGAGGATTTGCCCAACGTGCTGGATTGAGTGGTTCAGCCTATCGGGGCGCACTGCCGGGATGGATCGCGGAGCTTCCTCCACTCCAAGGAAATGCATTGGCCGCTTGGGCTTGCGTGCGCGCGGTTGCGGCCTATTTCATCGCGACGAACGAATCTTGAAAACGCCGGGGATAATTGATGACCGCCACCCATTCCACTCGCATGCTGATCCTGGGATCGGGACCCGCCGGTCTTTCCGCCGCCATTTACGGCGCGCGCGCGGGGCTGGCGCCGATCGTGGTGCAGGGGATGCAGCCGGGCGGGCAGTTGACCATCACCACGGACGTGGAAAATTATCCGGGCTTTCGCGACGTCATCCAGGGACCATGGCTGATGGAGCAGATGCAGGCGCAGGCCGAGCATGTCGGCGCGAAGATGATGTACGACCAGATTGTCGACGTCGATCTTTCCGATCGTCCGTTCAAGCTGAAGGGCGACAGCGGCACCGTCTATTATGCCGACAGCCTGGTGATCGCGACCGGAGCGCAGGCGAAATGGCTGGGCGCGGAGGGAGAGCAGTTGTTGCAGGGCAAGGGCGTGTCGGCCTGCGCCACGTGCGATGGCTTCTTTTATCGCGGCAAGAAGGTGGTGGTGATCGGCGGCGGCAATACCGCTGTTGAAGAGGCGCTGTACCTCACCAACCACAGTCATGACGTCACGCTGATCCACCGCCGCGATTCGCTGAGGGCGGAGAAGATCTTGCAGCAGCGGCTGTTCGCGCATCCGAACATCAAGGTGCTGTGGAACCAGAAGATCGAGCGCTTCGTCGGCGGCGGCAATCCCGAAGGACTGGTGGGCGTGGACCTGATCGACACGGTCACGGGCAAAGCGTCCCATATCGAGACAGACGGCGCGTTCGTCGCCATCGGCCACCAGCCCGCGACCGAGCTGTTCGCGGGGAAGCTGCCGATGGATGAAGGCTATCTGGTGGTGGAGCCGGGGACGACCCGGACCTCGATTCCGGGCGTGTTCGCCGCCGGGGATGTCACGGACAAGATCTACCGGCAGGCGGTGACGGCGGCGGGCATGGGCTGCATGGCGGCGCTGGATGTCGAGAAGTTCCTGGCCGAGGCGGATTTCGAGGCTCTGGCGGCGGAGTAGGTCTGACGGGGGAGCCTGCGAAGGCAGGAATCCGGTTCTGGCGTTTCAACTGGGCTCCTGCCTGCGCAGGAGCTCGTAGAGCCAGCTTGTAGGCACTGCGCTCGCAGGAGTGAGGTCGCCCTTTGCCGGCGCGCGATGGTGGTGTTCCTGCCCACCCAGCAACATAGCTGGGCGCTCAACCCGCTTACTGTTCATGCGTCAGCGCTGACGCCGCTCAGGCCACCTTCGTTTCGGCAAAGGCGACGAGGGTGCCAAAGGTTTCGAAGGTTTCGCCGTCGATGTCGTCATCCTCGATCAGGATGCCGAGGCGATCTTCCATTTCGGTGAGCAGGCTGGCGACGGCCATGGAGTCCAGTTCGGGAAGCGCGCCGAAAAGCGGCGTATCGGCGTCGAACGCGTCGGCCCGCTCCTGCGGCAACGCCAGCACGTCGCGCAGAAGGGCACGTACTATCGCTGCAATATCGCTTGTCCGGTCGACCGGCATTGACTGTCCCGCCCGCATGATGGGGGCCTACCTAATGGCTCCGCATCTAGCCGACAAGGGCGGAAATGGCGGTGCGCGCGGCGGGCAGCCATGTGGAAGCGAAGCGGGGATTGAAGAAGTCGAGCCGGTGGAGTAGCTCGCGCCGTTCCATCCATTCGGCCTTGTAGGCATTGTCGCCCGTGCCATAGTCGATCCGTTGCACGCCATCCGTGTCGATCGCATGAGCGAACATCGCATGGCTGAGCAAGGTGCCGGGCGATCCGCCGTCAAAGGCGCGATCGTGCGACAGCTTGTGGATGAGGGCGGCGCCGTTTTCCACGGTCCAGAGCTGCGTCGCGACAGGCTGGCCGTTCAGCCGTGCGAAGCCCAGGCGCAGGGCGCCCGCCGCCGCCTCCCGCTCTGCAAGGGCGCGGAGGAAGGGCAGGCCGGGTTCGGGCTGCTTCCAACTGCTGGCATGCACGGTCACATAATCGCGCCACAGGGCGCCAGTGAAATCATGTCTGATGTCGATGGCAAAGCGGCTGGCGCGGGCCTTGCGCTGCACCTGATTGCGCAGGCGGCTCGGCCGGGCGGCCCAATAGGTGGCGAAGTCGCGTCCGTCGAGGTCGAGGATATGGCGGCCGCCCATCGGCCTGCGCACGGCGAACCAGCCAGCGCGGCGGAAGGCGTCGAGCAGGAGACCGGCTTCGTCCGTGACGGGGTAGAAATCAATATGGGCGCTGGTGGTGAGGAGATGCCCGGCCATGACCTCGATCAAGCGCCGCCGCGTGTCTTCATCCGGGTTTCCAAGGAAGATGGGCGACCAGGAGAAGCTGTACCAGTTGGCAAGCGCGCTCAGCCGCCGCGCGCCGGTGGCCAGCAGGAACAGCCAGGCTTCGCTGTCCCCCTGTTTCGTGTGGAGCACGCGCAGGGGGACATGAGGGAAACAATGGGCATGGAGCGATTCGAACCAGTCGATACGGTCGAAAAGCGAGGGGATGAAGGCGCGGTCCAGCCTTCCCGCGAGAGCATCGCGGGCGGCGGCGGCCGTGCTATATTCCCTTGCGATCAGCAAATGACTATCTCCCCGTCACCCTGGCCATGTAGGTGAAAAGTCTGGAAATGGAGTTAAGCAATCTGGAACAGGGGCGCACAGTGATCGACGGAGTGGAGGTGCGGCCGGTCGACCATCTGCTGCTGCGCGGCGATCCGGCGCGTCCGGCGCTGGATGGGCGATCGGGCGCGCAGAGCTACGCTGAACTGGAAGAGGCGCTGGGGCGGCTGGCGGGATGGCTCGCGGGGTTCGGGCTGGAGCGCGGGGCGCGAGTCGCGAGCTGGATCGCCAAGGGCCCGGTTGCCGCGCTGATGCCGCTCGCCGCGCCGCGCGCGGGGCTGGTGCATGTACCCATCAATCCGCTGCTGCGGCATGGGCAGGTCGCCCATATACTGGCCGATAGTGGTGCACGGTTGCTGATCGGCACGGCGGCGCGGCTCGATACGCTGACGGAGGCCGAGGTCCCCGGCGATTGCCGCCTGTTGCGGGAGGAGGATGCCGCCTGCGCGATGAGCGGAGGGGAAGGCATCGGCCCATCCGATGCCGGGCCGCACGATCTGGCCGCGATCCTCTATACCAGCGGATCGACCGGCAAGCCCAAGGGCGTGATGCTGAGCCACGCCAATCTGTGGCTGGGCGCTGTTTCCGTCGCTGCTTATCTGGGGCTGACGCCCGGCGACAGGACGCTGTGCGTGCTGCCGTTCAGTTTCGATTATGGACAGAACCAGCTTCTATCCACCTGGTTCGCGGGCGGATGCGTCTATCCGCTGGACTATCTGACGGCGCGTGACGTCATGAAGTCGGTGGAGCGGCGGGACATCACGACGCTGGCGGGGGTGCCGCCGCTGTGGGTGCAACTGACGGAGTTGAACTGGCCGCCGGAGGTTGCGGGCAGGCTGAGGCGGATCACCAACAGCGGCGGCGCGCTCACCCGGCCGCTGGTGGCGAAGCTGCGCAGCCTGTTTCCCAATGCCGATCTTTATCCGATGTACGGGCTGACGGAGGCGTTCCGGTCGACCTATCTGCCCCCGGCGCTGGTGGACAGCCATCCCGACTCCATGGGATCGGCCATTCCCCATGCGGAGATATTGGTGGTGCGGGCGGACGGCAGCGTCACCGCCGATGATGAGCCCGGCGAACTTGTACATTGCGGGCCGCTGGTGGCGCAGGGTTATTGGCGGGATGCAGCGCGAACCGCCGAGCGCTTCCGGCCCGCGCCGCCTGCTTCGCGCTATGGCGGCACGGCTGTATGGTCGGGTGACAAGGTGCGGCGCGATGCGGATGGGCTGCTTTATTTCATCGGCCGCGATGACGCGATGATCAAGTCGGCGGGCAACCGCATCAGCCCCACGGAGATCGAGGAAGCGGCCGCGGCCGTGCCGGGCGTTTCCGAAGCCGTGGCGATGGGGGTCAAGGACGAGCGGCTGGGCCAGGCCGTGCTGCTGCTGATCCGCTCCGCCGATCCACAGGCCGAAGCGCAGGTGGAGGCGCATTTGAAGGCCGAACTGCCCAATTTCATGCATCCGCGCGCCATCGTCGGACGGGAGGATTTTCCGCGCACTCCCAACGGCAAGATCGACCGGGTCGCATTGGCGAAGGAATATGATCAATGAAGCCCATGGGCCCGATCCCGCCCTTCTTCACGGGCGAAGACGGCATGCTGCTGATCGGCGGCTGCGGCGCGGCCAGCCTGGTGGAGGAAGCGGGTGATACGCCGCTGTTCGTCTATGACATGGGCATTATCGAGCGGCAGGTGAGCGACTGGCGTGACGCCATGCCGCCGATGCTGTCGCTTCATTATGCGGTGAAGGCGAATCCTTTTCCGCCGCTGTTGCAGCGCATGGCGGCGTTGGTGGACGGCTTTGACGTTGCATCGGGCGGCGAACTTGGCCGGGCGCTGGAGGCGGGCATGGACGCGGCGCATGTGAGCTTTGCCGGGCCAGGGAAGCGGGACGATGAACTGACCGCCGCGATCGATGCCGGCGTGACGCTGAACCTGGAATCGGAAGGGGAGGCGCGGCGCGCCGTGGCCATTGCGGAGCGGCGGGGGCGCACGCCCAAGCTGGCGGTGCGGGTGAACCCCGACTTCGACCTTAAAGGATCCGGCATGCGCATGGGCGGCGGGGCCAAGCCGTTCGGGGTGGACGCCGATCGCGCGGCGGCGCTGGCCCGATGGCTGATCGATGCCGGGGCGGACTGGCGGGGCTGGCATATCTTTGCCGGTTCGCAGGCGCTGGACGCAAATGCGCTGATCGAGGCGCAGGCGGCGACGGTCGCGCTGGCGGCGCGCCTGTCCGGGGAGATGGGCGTGACGCCGCCGCTGGTCAATCTGGGCGGCGGCTTTGGCATCCCTCATTTTCCGGGCGACGAGCGGCTGGATATCAGGCCGATCGGGCAGGCGCTGGCGCAGGTGCTGGAGGGGCGGGCCGACATTCTGTCGGGCAGCGCCTTTGCGATGGAGCTTGGCCGCTGGCTGGTGGGCGAGGCGGGGGTCTACCTGACCCGCGTCGTCGATGTGAAGGTGAGCCAGGGCGAGACCTTCGCCGTGGTGGATGGCGGATTGCATCACCAGCTTGCGGCGAGCGGCAATTTCGGCACGGTCGTGCGGCGGAACTATCCGATTGCGGTGGCCAATCGCTTCGGCGAGGCAGCGGCGGATCAGGCGGTGACGGTGGCCGGGTGCCTGTGCACGCCGATGGACAAGCTGGGGGACAAGGTGGCGTTGCCGCCGATTAAGGAAGGCGATCTGGTCGCGCTGTTCCTGGCCGGGGCCTATGGGGCGTCTGCAAGCCCGGCGGCTTTTCTTGGCCATCCCAACCCGTTGGAACTGCTGATCGGCTGACGCTGCTGCGGTGCACCCCTAACCGTATCTTTACCCTTTGACGGCAAGAAGAGGCCCAAAGCCCATGGCTTGATGGCCCGCCCGCCTGTGTGGCGGCCATGCCCATGCGGCTGCACGAAGAGGTGAAGATATGCGTTTCCTGTCGGTATCCCGTGCTTTGATCGGCGCATCGCTTCCGGCGATGGCCCTGGCAGGTTGCGCTTCGGGCGGCGGGGGGCCGCAGCTTCCGCCCGCATCCTTCGTGTCGCAGCAGGAGGGGCCGGGCGAGGAATATGTGATCGGGCCGCTCGACGACCTGACCGTCTTCGTATGGCGCAACCCGGAACTGGGCGCGAAGGTGCAGGTGCGGCCTGACGGGCGCATCACCACGCCGCTGATCGCCGACATGCCGGCCGTGGGCAAGACGCCGAAGCAACTGGCCGACGACATGAAGGTGGCGCTGGGCAAATATATCGAAAACCCGCTCGTGTCCGTGATCGTCAACAATTTTTCGGGCACGTTCAGCCAGCAGGTGCGGATCGTCGGCGCGACGGAAAAGCCAGCGTCGATCCCCTATCGCGCGAACATGACGCTGCTTGACGCCATGATCTCCGTCGGGGGCCTTAGCGAATATGCGGCGGGCAACCGCGCGCGGCTGGTCCGTTTCAACAAGGAAACCGGCAAGCAGCAGGAATATCAGGTGCGCATCGGCGACCTGCTGAAACGCGGCGACAGCAAGGCGAATGTCATGCTGGCCCCCGGCGACGTCATCATCATCCCGGAAAGCATGTTCTGATATGGCCGCCCTTTACGATGAGCTGCTGATCGCGCTCCACGGCATATGGACACGGCGCTGGCTGGCGCTGGCGGTCGCGTGGGGCGTGTGCATGCTGGGCTGGCTGGGCGTCGCGCTGGTCCCCAACAGCTATGAAAGCAAGGCGCGGGTCTATGTGAACACCCAGTCGCTGTTGCAGGACAAGGTGGGCATCACCCAGGTCCAGTCGCAGCAGGACCTCGACCGCGTGCGCCAGACGCTGGCCAGCACCGGCAATCTGGAACGGGTGGTCAAGGAAACCGACCTCAACCAGACGATCAGCGGCCCGCGCGATGTGGCAGCGAAGATCACGGCGCTGCGCGAAGGCATCACCGTCATGGCGCAGATCGACCCCAGCATGATCGACATCAGTGCCAAGATGGCCGATTCGGGCCTGTCGGACGGCGCCAATGCGCGCATCGCCCAGCAGGTGGTGCAGAAGCTGGTCGACATTTTCCAGGAGGCCAACCTGTCGTCCAACCGGGTCGAGACGAAGCAGAGCCTGGCGTTCCTGGACCAGCAGATTGCCGAGCGGGGCAAGCAACTGGCTGGCGCGGAGCAGCGCCGGGTCGAATTCGAGCAGCGCTATGCGGGCGTCCTGCCGGGCGCGGGCTCCATCGGGCAGCGGATGGATGCGGCCCGGATGGAGATCAACAATATCGAATCGCAACTGGCGCAGGCGCAAGGCGCGCTGAGCGCCATGAACGGGCAACTTGCGGGCACGCCGCAGACGCTGCCCGGCGTGGGCGCTTCTGGCGGACCGTCTGCGCTGGCGCAGGCGCAGGCCGACCTTTCGGGCATGCTGGCGCGCGGGTGGACCAGCAGCCATCCCGACGTCATCGCCGCCCAGCGTCAGGTCGATGCGCTGCGCAAGCAGGGTGGCGGCGGAACGGGCGGTGGCACGCCCAACCCCGCCTATCTGTCGATCAAGTCAATGCAGGCCGAGCGGGCCGCGACGGTGCAGGCGCTCCATACCCGCAAGGCGCAGTTGCAGGCGGACCTTGCCGCCATGTCTTCGCGCCAGACGGACGAGCCCGGCCTTGCCGCCGAGCAGGAGAAGCTCGACCGCGATTATGAGGTGCTCAAGACGCAATATGACAAGCTGCTGGCCGACCGAGAGGAAATCCGGCTGCGGGGCGACGTGAAGACGGAGACGGGCGCGGTGCAGTTCCGCGTCGTCAATCCGCCCAGCGTGCCCACTGCTCCGGTAGCGCCCAACCGGCCGCTGCTGCTGGTCGGCGTGCTGATCGTGGGCATTGGCGCTGGTGTCGGCACGGCATTCGCCATGGCGCAGCTCAAAGGCAGTTTCCCGACCGCCGCGCGGCTGGAACGCGCCATCGGCATGCCGGTGATCGGGTCCATCACCCAGACGGTCAATGCCGCGCAGAAGGCGGTCGAAAAGCAGCGGCTGAAATGGTTTGCGGGCGCAAGCGGCGGACTGGCGGCGGTGTGCATGCTGCTGATCCTTGTCGAATTCATCCAGCGCGGCATGGCCTGAAGGAGAGCGGACGATGAATGAACATAGCTCTCGCCTCAAAGGCTCGCTGATCGAGCGCGCGACGGAGATTTACGATTTCTCCGCAGCGTTGCGCGGGCGCGCCGCGCCGGAGGTGGATGTCCCCGCTGACGCGGAAATAACGGTGCCGCCTGTGGACCTGGGACCCGTGGGGGCGCCCGCGCAGCGTTTCCAGGCGCCTGAGTGGACGGGACCGGCGCAGCCGATCGACCGCATCGCCCTGGCAGAGGCGGGCTATCTGCTGCCCGATGGTCCGGTGAGCGCGATGAGCGAGGAGTTCCGCCTGCTCAAGCGCGATCTGCTCACATTGCTGGCGGGCGATCCGCGCGGCAACAGCATCCTCGTCTGTTCGGCCCACAGCGGCGAGGGCAAGAGCTTCTGCGCGATCAACCTGGCGCTCAGCCTGGCGGCGGAGAAGGAGCATGAAATATTGCTGATCGACGCGGATTTCGGCAAGCCAGGCATTCCCGAAGCGCTGGGCCTGACGAGCGGGCCGGGCCTGATGGACGCGCTGGCCGATCCGGGGATCGCGATCGAAAATTGCGTGATCCGCACCGACATACCGTCGCTGTCCGTCCTGCCTGCTGGCCGGCGGAGCAACAATGACACGGAATATCTGGCGTCGAGCCGTACGCAGGCGCTGCTCAACCGGCTGACCGAAGGGCGGCCCGACAGGGTGATCCTGTTCGATTCGCCGCCGCTGCTGGCAGCTTCGGCGGGCGCGGTGCTGGCGAGCCATGCGGCGATCGCGCTGCTGGTGGTGCGCGCCGACCAGACCAGCGAGAGCGCGCTGCGCGATGCGGCTGGCATGTTGAAGGGCGCGGGGCAGGTGCAGTTGCTGCTGAACGGCGTCACCTTCTCCGGCACCGGGCGGCGCTTTGGCAGCTATTATGCCACGAAGGGCGATGTCGAATGAGGTTGCGGACTTTCATGGTGACGGCTGGCGTCATGACGCTGGGCCTGGGCACGCCCGCCGCCGCGCAGGAGCGCAAGGTCGAGGTGACGCCCTATCTGGGCATCGATCAGGTGGTGATGGCGCCGCTGACGGGCGATGGCGAGGTGCTGACCTACACCAATGTCATGGCGGGTGCGACCGCCAGCATCCAGACGCGGCGGATGGAAGCGGTCGCGGACGTGCAATATAATCACAGCTTCGGCTGGGGCGACGCGACGGCCGACCAGGATGTGATCAGCGGCATCATTTCCGGGCAATATGGGCTGGCGCGCGGGCTGACGCTGAATGCAGGCGCGCTGGCGAGCCGTATCCGCACAGATGGCTTTTCAGGCGCGGCAGCGCTGAACGACAGCATGACGACCCAGGTCTATGCGGGATATGTTGGGCCAGCCTATGCAGGGTCCTTCGGCGACATCGACGTCACCGCTTCCTATCGCCTGGGCTATGCGCGGGTGGAGGACGATGCGGACGCCAACTTCGGCGGGGCGGGCCTGTTCGACGAATCCGTTTCGCACAGCCTGATGGGTTCCGTTGGGGTCGCGCCGGGCGTGTGGCTGCCGGTCGGCATCGTCGCCAGCGCCGGATATGAGCGCGAGGATGTCGATCAGCTGGACCAGCGGTTCGAGGATAAATGGGGCCGGGTGGACGCGACTTTGCCCGTTTCTCCTACGGTCGCGCTGGCAGGCGGGATCGGATATGAGAATATCAAGATCAGCCAGCGTTCGCCCTTGCTGGACGTCAACGGCCTGCCGGTCGTGTCGAACGGACGCTATGTCACCGATGACGGTTCGCCGCGCCAGCTGATCTATGAATTTGACGACATCATCTGGGACGTGGGCGTGCTGTGGCGGCCCAATCACCGCACCTCGCTGGAAGCGCGCGTGGGCGAACGCTATGGCGGCATGACCTATAGCGGCAGCTTCGTCTGGCAGGGGCGCAACAGCAGCGTCGCTCTGGTGGTGTTCGACGGCATCGACAGCTTCGGGCGGATCATCACGTCCAACGTCGCGTCCGTGTCGGGCAGCAGCCTGAATGTCGTGCGCAATCCCTTCACCGGCGACTTCACCGGCTGCGCTTTTTCGGAAAGCGGGGGCGGACAGTGCTTCAACGATGCGCTGTCGGGCGTCACCAACGCCAATTACCGCTACCGCGGCGTTGCGGGTCAATATGCCGCGCGCCGGGGCCCGTGGGGGCTGGGCGTCGGCGTGGGCTATTCGCAGCGCAAGTTCGTGACGCCATCGGGCCAGGCGATCCTGGTGCGGGGAGCGAAGGACCAGAACTGGTATGGCACGGCGGCGCTGACCTATGCGATCGACGGCCAGTCGAGCATCGATGGCGCGGTCTATGCCAATTATTTCGACGCCAGCGGATCAAGGCTGGACGTGCTGAACCTGGGCGCGTTCACAAGCTACAACCGCCTCATCAACCGCAATTTGCAGGCATCCGCATCGCTGGGGCTGGACAGCGCCAAGGCGGACGAGCTTGACGCGGTGATCACCGCCATGGGCCAGATCGGCCTGCGATACAGCTTTTAACCCGGCCGGGTGGAGACGACGAATGTACGATCAGTTCTACGGATTTGAGGGCCGCCCTTTCCAGCTGACCCCCGACCCGCATTTCTATTTTGAAAGCGCGACGCACCGCAAGGCGCTGTCCTATCTGGGATACGGCCTGGCGCAGGGTGAAGGCTTCATCGTCATCACCGGCGACATCGGCGCGGGCAAGACGACGCTGGTCGGCCACCTGATGGCGACGATCGACCCGGCGCGGCTGACGGCGGTCAAGATCGTGTCGACCCAGGTGGGCGGCGACGACATGCTGCGGCTGACGGCGCAGAGCTTTGGCCTGAGCGTCGACGGCATGCCCAAGGCGCAGATTTTGCGGCAGGTGGAATCCTTCCTCCATGCGCAGGCGCGGGCGGGCCGCCGGTCGCTGCTGATCGTGGACGAAGCGCAGAACCTGTCGGTGTCCGCCATCGAGGAATTGCGGATGCTGTCCAACTTCCAGCTGGGCGGGCATTCGCTGTTGCAGATATTCCTGCTGGGCCAGCCGGAATTTCGCGACCTCATGAAGTCGGCGCAACTGGAGCAGCTGCGCCAGCGCGTGATCGCGACGCATCATCTGGAGCCGATGCTGGCGAGTGAAGTGGAGCCTTACATCCTGCACCGGCTGTCGGTGGTGGGGTGGAAGGGCGATCCGTCCTTCACGCCCGACGCCTTTGCCGCCATCTATGCCGCGACGGGCGGCGTGCCGCGCCGTGTGAACGTGCTGGCGAGCCGCGTGCTGCTGCTGGGCGCGCTGGATCAGCTATCGGAGATCGACGCCGCGGCGGTGGAGGCGGTGGTGGCCGACATGGGCGCGGACAGCGATGTGGCGTTGCAGCCGGTGCGGCCGTCCGTGCTGGATAGCGTCGAGGAAGAGGATGCGCCCGCAGCGGCTCCGCAACAAAGCGATGCCGCGCCATCGGAAATTGCGTCATTGAAGGCGGAGATCGATGCTCTGCGGTCGCGCGCGCCTGAGCCGCCGGTCACCCTGACCGATGAGATCGCGGCGCTGCGGGCCGAGGTGAAGCGGCTGCGCGGCGAACAGGCGTCGATGCAACTGGTCGATCCCGATGCGCTGAAGGATTGTTTCACCCTGATCGAGGAGCGGTTGTCGTCGCTGGAGTTCCGGGTGGGCGAGCAGGATACGGCGCTGCGCCGCGTGCTGACCTTGCTGGTCGAATGGGTGGAGCGCGAACAGCGCATGGGCGATCCGCAGCAGAGCGCGGCGGCCTGATCCGCTATCGGCCATGATGCAGAACGCCCTTTCGGTCGACGTCGAGGACTGGTTCCATGTCGGCGCTTTCGAGCGCACGATCCGGCGCGAGGATTGGGCGGGCCTGCCGCACCGGGTGGAGCGCAACACGGACAAGGTGCTGGACCTGTTCGCCGAGGCCGGGGTGAAGGCGACCTTCTTCACGCTGGGCTGGGTGGCGGAGCGTTACCCAAGGCTGATGCAGCGCATCGTGGCGGCGGGGCATGAGGTGGCGAGCCATGGCTATGACCATGCGCGCGTCTTCACCTTGTCCCCGGAAGAGTTCCGCGCCGACCTGCGCCGGTCGCGGGCGTTGCTGGAGGATGCCAGCGGGCAGGCGGTCAAGGGCTATCGCGCGCCCAGTTTCTCGATCGACCAGCGAACGCCCTGGGCGCACGCCATATTGGCGGAGGAAGGCTATGCCTATTCCAGCAGCGTCGCCCCGATCCGGCACGATCATTATGGCTGGCCCGAATCGCCCCGCTTTGCGTGGAAGCCGGTGGCGGGATCGCCGCTGGTCGAATTGCCGGTGACGACGGCTGTGTGGGGCAAGCGCCGACTGGCGGCGGGGGGCGGAGGCTTTTTCCGGCTGCTGCCCTATGGCTTTTCGCGCTGGGCGATCGGTCAGGTGAACGGGCGGGACCAGCGGCCCGCCATCATCTACTTTCATCCATGGGAGATCGATACCGGCCAGCCGCGCATGAAGGACGCGCCGCTGCGGTCGCGCATTCGCCATTATACCAATATTCCGGTGATGGCCGACAAGCTGCGGCGGCTGACGCGGGATTTCGCCTGGGACAGGGTGGATGCGCTGCTGCCGCAGGAAGCGGGGCGGGCGGCATGATCGCGGCCGACCTTGCGGTGACGGCGCTTGACCTTGCCGATGCGGTGCAGGCGCGGGCGGCGGAGGAATTCGTCGCTGGCCGGGCGGACGGCACGCCCTTTCACCGGCCAGCCTGGCTGAACGCCATTGAGCGGGCCACGGGCAACCGCGCGCTGATGCTGGCGGCGGTCGCGCCTTCGGGGCAGATCAGGGGACTGCTGCCCCTGACCCATATGAAAAGCCGCCTGTTCGGGCAGGCACTGGTATCGTCCGGCTTCGCGGTGGACGGCGGCATCGTGACGGACGACCCGCGCGCGGCGGCAGCGCTGGGCGCTGCGGCGCAGGACCTGGCGCGTGAGCGGGGCGTGGCGTCGATCGAGCTGCGGGGCGGCCCTGCGCCTTCGGGGGAGTGGACGCTGCATGAAGGCAGCCATCTGGGCTTTTCCCGCCCGATCGCGGCGGATGACGAGGCCGAACTGCTGGCCGTGCCGCGCAAGCACCGGGCCGAATTGCGCAAGGCTCTCGCCAACCCGGCTTTGCATGTGAAGGTGGGGCGGACGGACGCGCTGATCCGCGACCATTATCGCGTCTATGCCGAAAGCGTGCGCAATCTGGGCACGCCGGTCTTTCCCGCGAAGCTGTTCCGACAGGTGCTGGAGCAGTTTGGCGAGGATGCGGACATATTGGCCATTTATGAGGGCGAGCGGCCCGTGTCGGCGGTGCTGACGCTTTATCATGGCGGGCGGGGCATGCCCTTCTGGGGCGGGGGCATAGCGGATGCGCGGCGGCTGCGGTCCAATGAACTGATGTATTACCGGCTGATGGGCCATGGGCGCGCGAGGGGCATGGCGATATTCGACTTCGGCCGGTCCAAGACGGGCAGCGGGCAGGCGGCCTGGAAGAAAAGCTTCGGCTTCGACCCCGTGCCGCTGGCCTATCATAGCTGGTCGGCGAGCGGCGAGCGGCGGGACATCAACCCCAACAGCCCCGCCTATCAGCGGCGGGTGGAGCTATGGAAGAAGCTGCCGCTGCCGGTCGCGAACCTGATCGGCCCGTGGATCGCGCGGGGCCTGGGATGAGCGGCGACGTCCTGTTCCTGTGTCACCGCATTCCCTATCCGCCCGATCGCGGGGACAAGATCAGATCCTATCATATGCTCCAGCGGATCGCGGAGGTAGCGCCGGTCCATGTGGGCTGCTTTGCCGATGACGACCGCGACATGGGGTTCGCGGCGGAGATGGCGCGGCTGACGGCGAGCCAGTGCGTGTTGCGGCGGAATCGATCGCGGGTCGCCGCCGGGCTTGGCGGAATCGCGCGCAGGCAGCCGCTGCTCGTGTCGCTGTTCGATCATCCGGAGCTGCACCGCTGGGTGGGCGAGGTGCTGCGCGAGCGGCCGATCCGCGCCGTCTTCGCCTATTCGGCGCAGATGGCGCATTTCGTGCCGGTGCTTGGGCCGGACATCCGGTTCCTGATGGATTTCGTCGATTTCGATTCGGCCAAATATGCCGCCTATGGCGCACAGGGCGCCGGACCGATGGCCTGGATCAACCGGCGCGAAGGACGGTTGCTGCTGGATTTCGAACGCGCGACGGCCGAGCGGGCGGACATCAGCGCCTTTGTGAGCGAGGCCGAAGCGTCGCTGTTCCGCGCCGCCAGCGGGCTGGACGCGGACAAGGTGCGCGCGGTGGAGAATGGCGTGGCGCTGGACTATTTCGATCCGGCCGCGCGCTTTCCTGCCGTTGAAGGTGGCGAAGGGCCGTTGATCGTCTTTACGGGGCAGATGGATTACCGCCCCAATGTCGAGGCGGTGGAAGGCTTCGCCCGGAACGCCTTGCCGATCGTGCGGGCGCGTTATCCGCAGGCGCGGTTCGCCATCGTCGGACGGAAACCGGCGGCGCAGGTGCAGGCGCTGGGCAAGCTGCCGGGCGTCATCGTCACGGGCGCGGTGCCGGACGTGCGCGGCTGGCTGGCGGCGGCGGACGTGGTGGCCGCGCCGCTGACGATCGCGCGCGGCATCCAGAACAAGGTGCTGGAGGCGATGGCCATGGCGCGGCCGGTGGTCGCTTCCTCCTGCGCGGCGGAAGGCATCGACGCCAGGGACGGCGCGCACCTGCTGATCGCCGACAATGCGGCGAAGCAGGCGGCGAAGGTCATGGGGCTGATTGCCGACCCGATGGCGGCGACAGCGCTGGGGCAGGCGGCGCGCGCGCGGATGGAGCAGCGTTACCGCTGGTCAGCGACGCTGCGCGATCTGCCCGCCATGCTGCTGGACGAAACGCCTGCCCGCGTGCGCGCGGCATGATTGCGCGCGCGCTTTTCCTGCACGGTTCCGGCGGGGCGGCGCTGTCCGGCTGGCGCGGGCATCTGGCGGCGATGGGCCTCGTCTGGCTGGCGATCGTGGCGCTGTTCCACAAGGACGCCATCGGCATGGCGTCCATCTGGTGGACATCATCGACGTTCGAACATTGCCTGTTCATCCCCTTCCTGATCGCATGGCTGGTGCAGCAGCGCTTGCCGGACCTTCGCCGGATGCAGCCCGCCGCCTGGTGGCCCGGCCTGCTTTGGGTGGCGGCCGGAGCCTTTGCCTGGCTGCTGGGCGCGGCGGCGGGCGTGGCGCTGTTCCGCCACGCCGCGCTGATCATCATGATGCAGGGCGCGGTGCTGGCGCTGCTGGGCCCCGCCGTGTCCCGCGCGCTGCTGTTCCCGCTTTTCTACGCCTTTTTCATGGTGCCATTTGGCGAGGAGATCGTCGCGCCGCTTCAGATCGTGACGGCGCGCCTGTGCATGATGTTCCTGGGCCTGTCGGGCGTGCCCGCCCATATGGACGGCATCTTCATCACCACGCCCACGGGCTATTTCGAAGTGGCGGAGGCCTGTTCCGGGGCGAAGTTCGTCATCGCCATGACGGCCTATGGCGCGCTGGTCTGCAATGTCTGCTTTGCGAGCTGGACCCGCCGCATCCTGTTCATGACGGGCGCGCTGACGCTGTCGGTGCTGGCGAACGGGGTGCGGGCCTATGCGACGATATTGGTCGCGCATCTGACCAATATCGATGCGGCGGTGGGATTCGACCATGTGCTGTACGGCTGGATCTTCTTCGCGATCGTGATGGCCGCTGTGATGGCGGCGGCTTGGCCCTTTTTCGATCGCAGGCCGGGGGACCCCTGGTTCGATCCTGAGCGGTTGAAGGGGCCTGCTTCCGGCTTCGCGCCGCCTGCTGCCGCGATGCTGGGCGCGCTGGCGCTTGTCTGCGCAGCCCCGGCGTGGCTGGCGGTGAGCGCCGCCGCCAGCGAGCCGCTGCCCGGCGCGCCCGCTGTGCCGGTGGTGAAGGGCTGGACGCTGACGAGCGAGGCTCCGCGCTATCCGTGGAGGCCGCGATTCGATGGAGCCGATCATCTGGTGACGGCGCGGTATCGCAACCATGAGGGGCAGGCCGTCGACCTCGCGATCGCCAGCTTCGCGCGGCAGGAGGAAGGGCGCGAGCTTGTGGGCTTCGCGCAGGGCGCCGCCGATGCGGAGCAGCATTGGACCTGGTCCTCGCCCGCCAGGGCGCCGGGCAGCGCGCGGGGGGAGCAGATTACTGCGCCCGGTCCCGTGGTCCGGCATGTGGTGAGCTTCTACCGGGTGGGGCAGGGGCCGCTGACCGGCAGCGCGCCGCGCGTCAAGATCGCCACCATGAAGGCGCGGCTGCTGGGGCAGGACCAGCGGGCGGCGGCCATTCTGGTGTCGGCGGAGGAGCGGCAGGGCATGCCCGCCGATGCCGCCGTCGCCGCTTTCCTCGCTGATCTGGGCGATGTGAAGGATTTGGCTGACCGCAGCCTTGGCATTCGCTAAAGCCGTTTCGCATGTGCGGGATAGCGGGCATCTTTCACCTTGAAACGGCCAAGCCGGTCGATCCGGCGCGGGTGCGCGCGATGCTGGACGCGATGCCGCATCGCGGGCCGGACGGCAGCGGCATCTGGACAGCGCCCGGCGTCGGGCTGGGGCATGTCAGGCTGTCCATCATCGACCTTGGCGGCGGCGCGCAGCCGATGCTGACGGAGGATGAGAGTCTGGCCGTCACCTTCAATGGCGAGATATACAATTTCACCGAAGTCCGCGCGGAACTGGAGGCGAAGGGGCACGTCTTCCGCACGGACAGCGATACCGAAGTCATATTGCACGGCTATCGCCAATGGGGCGAGGCCTGTGTCGAGCGGTTCAACGGCATGTTCGCCTTCGCCCTGTTCGACGCGCGGGCGCAGGCGCTGTGGCTGGTGCGCGACCGGCTGGGGGTGAAGCCGCTTCATTATGCGCTGCTGTCGGACGGCAGCCTGATCTTCGGATCGGAACTCAAGAGCCTGCTCGTCCATCCGCTGCTGCGCCGGTCGCCCGACCTGTCGGCGGTCGAGGATTATATGGCCTATGGCTATGTGCCCGACGATGCCTGCCTGGTCGCCGGGGTGCGCAAGCTCGGGGCCGGGCAGACGCTGCGGCTGGTGCGCGGCCGTCCCTTGCCACTGCCGCAGCGTTATTGGGACGTCAGCTTTGCCGAACGGAGCAGGGCGAAGCCCGAAGCGCTGGAGGAGGAGCTTGTCGCGCTGATGCGGCAGGCGGTGCGATCGCGCATGGTGGCGGACGTGCCGCTGGGCGCTTTCCTGTCGGGCGGGGTCGACAGCAGCAGCGTCGTCGCCCTGATGGCGGAGGCGTCGGCGCAGGCGGTGAAGACCTGCACCATCGGCTTCGATGTCGCGTCGCTGGACGAGACCGCCTATGCCGACCGGATCGCGCGGCGCTTTGCCACCGATCATAGCGTGCGCATCGTGTCGCCGGACGATTATGGGCTGATCGACAGGCTGGCCTTTCATTTCGACGAGCCTTTTGCCGACGCATCCGCGCTGCCGACATTCCGGGTGTGCGAGCTTGCGCGGGAGAAGGTGACGGTCGCCCTGTCGGGCGATGGCGCGGACGAAGCCTTTGCCGGATACCGCCGTCACCGCTTCCAGATGCAGGGGGAGCGGGTGAGGGCGTTGATCCCGCCATCGGTGCGCCAGCCTCTGTTCGGCGCGCTGGGGCGCTGGTATCCCAAGGCGGACTGGGCGCCGCGCGCCTTGCGGGCCAAGTCGACCTTTCTGGAACTGGCGGGAGAGGGCGGGGAAGCCTATGCCGCTTCGGTCGGAATCACGCCTCATGCGCTGCGCCAGCGGCTGTTCAGCCAGGAGATGCGGTCGCGGCTGGGCGGGCACCGGGCGGAGGACCGCTATGTCCGCGCCATGGCGGAAGCGCCCGCGCGCGACGCGCTGGACCGCGCCCAATATGCCGATATCCGCATATGGCTGCCCGGCGACATTCTGACCAAGACGGACCGGATGAGCATGGCCGTCAGCCTGGAGGCGCGCGAGCCGCTGCTCGACCACAGGCTGGTGGAATTCGCCGCGCGGTTGCCGGTCGCCCAGCGCATCCGGGGGAATAGCGGCAAATATATCATGAAGAAGGCGATGGAACCCTATCTGCCGCAGGACATATTATACCGCCCGAAAATGGGGTTCGTGACGCCGATCAGCAGCTGGTTCCGGGGCGGGCTGGCAGGCGAAGCGAGCGCGATCGCGGGCGGGTCGGCGCTGGCGAAGACCGGCTGGTTCGACACGAAGATGCTGGCGAAGGTAGCGGCGGATCACAAGTCGGGCGTTTCCGACCATGGGCGGCTGCTGTGGCAGTTGCTGATGCTGGACAAGGCGCTGGGGCGGCTGTTCGGGATATAGCCACCCGGCACTTGCAAGCCGCGCGCCCCGGTGCCACGGAGCGTTCGGCAATGGGCTTTCAGGGACGCAGGTGACAGTTTCCAAGGAAATCGTGCGGGCGCGCCTTTACCTGCTGTGTCTCCTTGGGGATCTGGCGGGGCTGTTCCTGTCCTTCCTGCTTGCCAACAGGCTGGTGCTGGGCGCGTTCATGGGCGAGCCGGGAAAGCCGCATGGGCTGGTCATGTTCGCCATGGTCGCGCCGCTTTACATCCTGCTGGCGGTGCAGGGCGGGGCCTATGGCATCCACATGCTGGCCAATATCAGGCGCGGCATTTTCCGGGGGCTGCTGGCGCTGGCGCAGGCGGCGCTGCTGATGCTGCTGATCGTCTATCTCGGCAAGATCGCCGAGCAGTTGTCGCGCCTTACCTTCATTGCGGGACTGGCGCTGTCGGCGGTCAGCGTGGCGCTGGTGCGGATCGCGATCAGCCGTCTGGGCGCGCGGTTGCTGGGTGAAGTGCCGCATCTGACCGCCGTCATCATGGATGGGGTGGAGATCGAGACGCGCCCGCAGATGGAGGTGATCGACGCGGATGCCGCCAATCTGCACCCTGAACGGCATGACGCCGCCATGGCCGCGCGTCTGGCCGCTGCCGTCGGCATGGCGGAGCGGGTGATCGTCGCCTGCCCCATGGAGCGAATGGGCGAATGGTCGGTGGCGCTCAAGTCGCTGTCGGCGCGAGGCGAGATCGTGGTGCCCGAACTGCTGCGCTTCGCCCCGGCGCGGGTGGACGAGTTTGACGGACAGCCGACCATCATCGTCGCGGGCGGGCCGTTCCAGTTCCGCGACCGCATCATCAAGCGCATCTTCGACATCGTGCTGGCGACGGCGGCGACCATCGCCCTGTCGCCGGTGCTGATTCTTGCCGCTCTCGCGGTGAAGCTGACCAGCCCTGGCCCCATATTGTTCCGCCAGCCGCGCATCGGGCGTGATGCCCGGCCGTTCAACATCTACAAATTCCGGTCGATGCGGACCGAAGCGAGCGACCGCACGGCCGACCGGCTGACAACGCGCGACGATGACCGGGTGACTCCTGTCGGGCGCTTCCTGCGGCGGACCAGCATCGATGAACTGCCGCAGCTTTTCAATGTGTTGCGGGGCGACATGAGCATTGTCGGGCCGCGCCCCCATGCGGCGGCGGCGAAGGCGGGCGACAGCCTTTATTGGGAAGTCGACCAGCGCTATTGGGAACGCCATTGCATCAAGCCCGGCATGACGGGGCTGGCGCAGGTGCGTGGGCATCGCGGATCGACGGACCATCATCAGGACCTGATCGACCGGCTGCAATCCGACCTTGAATATGTGACGCAATGGTCGATCTGGCGCGATCTGCGCATCATCGTCGCGACCATCGGCGTGCTGGTCCATCACAAGGCCTATTGATGGAAGCGCCGGACCTTTTGCTTGGCGCGATCCTGCTGTTGTGCGTGGCCGGCCTGTTGTGGCCGTTCCTCTTCTACCCGCTGATCCTGCGCCTGTTGCCCAGCCGTCCCGAAGCGCCGGGAGGGGGTGCGCCTCCTTCGGCTTCGCTGCTGTTCTGCGCCTATAATGAGGCGGCGGCGATGCCGGAGAAACTGGCCAATCTGGCGATGCTGAAAGAGCGCCACCCGGAACTGGAGATATTGGCCTTTGACGATGGATCGTCGGACGACACCGCCGCGCTGATCGAGGCGCGGGGCGATCTGGTGACGCTGGTGCGCGGGCCGGGGCGCAGCGGCAAGGCGCATGGGATGAAGCGGCTCGCGGCGATTGCGCGCGGGGATGTGCTGATCTTCACCGACGCCAATGTGATGCTGGACCCGGAGGCTGTCGGCAACCTGCTGGCGCGCTATGGGGACCCGGATGTGGGCGGGGTGCTGGGATCGCTTCATTATGTGGGCGAGGGGGAAAGCGCGACGGCGTCAGTGGGCTCGCTCTACTGGCGGATCGAGGAGCGGTTGAAGGACGAGGAGTCGCGCACCGGCAATGTCCTGGGGGCGGACGGGTCGATCTTTTCCATCCGGCGGGCGCTTTATCCGCAGTTCCCTGACAGCGTGCTGGATGACCTTACCGTGTCGATGGCAGTGGTCTTTGCGGGCAAGCGTCTGGTGAAGGCGAGGGACGTGATCGCGCGCGAGCGGCTGGTGACGGGCCGGGGCGACGAATATCGGCGCAAGGTGCGCATCGCCGCGCGCGCATGGCATACCCATGCCTATCTGCGGCCGCAGTTGAGGCGGATGGCGGCGGTCGACCGGTTCAAATATGCTTCCCGCAAGATCGTCCGCTGGTTTGGCGGGCTGTTCCTTATGGCCGGGGCTGTCGCGGCGCTGCTGCTCGCCATGCGGATATCGCCCTGGCTGGCATTGGGGGGCGTGTTGCTGGCGGTGGTTTTGCTGATCCTGGGCTGGCGGGCGAAGGGCGGTCCTCTGGCGGCGATCGTGGATATATTGATCGCCTATGCGGCGACATTGCAGGGCGTGGTCAAAGCCATGAGCGGGCGGACGGTCACCGTCTGGAATCCGGCCAAGTCGCGCTGATCCCCCCTCGCCAAAGCGGCGGCATATTGTATAGGCCGTCCCTGTTTGTGCATCGGAGCCGAGGCGTGATTACTTTTCAGCGGGTGGCGAAGGCCGCCGGCAAGCATCTGACCCGCGCCATGCTGGCGGCCCGCAAGGCCATGGGCGCGCGCGCCAATCGGGCCTGCCCGGCGTGTGGGAAGGCCGTGGTGGGCTTCTTCCGCTATGGCGGCAATGCCGAATGGGGCTGCCCCGATTGCGGCGCGTCGCCGCGCGAACGGCTGATGAACCATCTGATTGCAACCAATGTGCTGCGGGTGCCGGTGGAGGGCGCGATCCTGCACATGGCGCCGAACGAGGGAAGCCTGGTCCGCCGCTTTTCCGCTGCGTCCGACTATGTGCCCGCCGATCTGGACCCCGGCCGCTACAGCGTTCCGGGGATGCGGCAGGTGGACCTGATGGCGCTGGCGGAGGCGGATCGCTACGACCTGTTCTACGCCAGCCATGTGATGGAGCATGTGCCGGACGATCATCATGTGCTGCGCAATATCTGGCGGGCGTTGAAGCCGGGCGGGGAAGCCTGGCTGATCGTGCCCCTGTGGGACAAGCCGACCGAGGATGGCAGCTTCGACATCCCCCCGCGCGAACGGGAGCGGCGGTTCGGCCAGTGGGACCATGTGCGCCAATATGGCCCCGATTTCGCGGACCGCATCCGCGCGGCCGGATTTGACCTGGAGGAGATCGACGCGAGCGGCATCGACGCGGACGTGCGGCACCTCTTCGCGCTGGACGACCGGCTGTTTCGCGCCCGCAAGCCGGGCGGAACCGCATAGCCGTGAACCAGCCTTCCGGCACGGCGGCGGCCCGGTGGGAAGGGTCGGCCCGGATGCTTGCCCTTATCAAGCTGGTCAATGTCGGCTTGACGCTGATCTGGGGCTTTGCCGTCACCTATGTGTTCGTGCGCGCTTTGCCGCTGCGGGAGTTTCAGGCCTTCCTGCTGCTGGTCGCGTTCGGCAACTTCACCATTTCGGCGGAGTTCGGCTTGACCAGCATCATCTACGCCCGGCTGCGGCGGCACTGGCTGGGCGTTCAGGATGACGGGTCAGGGCAGTTCCGGCTGGAGGAAATGGGTGTCCTGTTCCTGTTTCTGGGCCTGCTGATCGCGGGCGGGCTCGCCATATTGATCATCGCGCTGGTTTCGGGCGGGATCGGCACGACGATGCCGATGCTGTTCATCCTTTTCTTCCTGTCCGCCTGCGTCAACCTTCCGGCGTTGCTGGCGAAGCGGGCGCTGGCGGCGGTGGACGGGAATTTCCTGTGGGAAGCGCTCGATTGCATGCGGCGGGTGGTGACGATCACGCTGCTGCTGTTCATCCTGCAAGGCCTTGACCCGCGCGTGTCGGTGGCGCTGCAACTGGGGGTCAGCCTGTGCGTGATCGGATGGGCGATCATGCTGGTGCATGCGCGGCTGGGCATGACGCTGCGCCACTGGATGGCGTTTCGCGTGGGCGGCGGGCATGTGCGCGCCCATTATCTGCGCGATATCGGCGCGTCGGCGATGTTCACCATTTCGGAAATAGTGGCCTATAACGCGCCCTATTTCACGATCGCGGCGGCGACGCAGGACGCGCGGCCGATGCTGCTGTTCGATTTTTTCTTCAAGATGTCGCGGGCGCTGTCGATGTTCGTCCGGGCGGCGGTGGAAGCGGCGCTGCCGCGCATCACGCGCGCTTTTCATGCGGATGACCGTGCGCGGCTGAGGCAGCTTTTGACGCGGGCGCTGGGCGTGGGGTTCGTGTTTGCGCTGGGCGCGTCGGCGGCGCTGGCGGTCGCGGGGCAGTGGATTTTCGCGAAGCTGTTCGACGGACGGGCGGCCATCTCCGCCGTCGAGTTGCTGCTGGTCGATGTGGCGCTGATCGCGCTGACGGTCATTTGCGTGTCTGTCTATGTTCAGGCGGCGTTGGGGCGGTTCAGCCATCTGCTTGGGCGGTCGCTGCCTTTCCTCGCGGGATCGCTCCTCAGCGTGCCGCTCGCGCTGTTGCTGCGGGACCGGTTCGATATCGCTTTCCTGTGCTTCTATACGGCGGCGCTGCTGCTGGCGGCGATGCTGCATGGCCTGTCGCTGCGGCGCTTGATGAAGGGCCGGTGATGAAGGTCGCGATGGTCGATCCCTCGCTGTTTACCGGGCGCTATGACGACAGCCTGTGCGCGGAACTGGCGGCGGCGGGGCAGGAGGTGACGCTGTTCGCCCGGCCGATGCGGGCAACCGACGCGATCGTTCCGGAGGGTTATGCCTATGCGCCTCGATTTTTCCGGCATAGCGAGGCGTTGCGCGGGAGGATTGGCGAAGGGCGGGCGTTCCGGCTGGTCAAGGCGGCGGAATATGGGGCAGCGGCCGCGTTCGGGAAGCTGGATGCGCTGGAGCGGGCGGATGTGGTGCATTTCCAGTGGCTGCCGCTTGCCCCTGCCGACCGGATATTGCTGCGCCGGTTGCAGGGGCGGACGGCGCTTGTCCATACGGTGCATAATGCGCAGGCCTATCATAGCGATGCGGGCGTGCAGGGGCGGGGCTATCGCGGGTTGCTCGACCTGTTCGATGCGCTGGTCGTGCATGGGGACACGACCCGGCGAGCGCTGGAGGCACAGGGAGTGCGGCGCGAGCGCATCCATGTGACGCCGCATCCGCCCATGCGCCTTGCCAAAGCGGGCGTGGAGGAGTTGGCCGCCATCAGCGATCCCTCCGTGCCGCGTCTCCTGTTTTTCGGGACGATCCGGCCTTACAAGGGCGTCGATGTGCTGA
The DNA here is from genome assembly GCF_000722555.1 of Sphingobium sp. DC-2. NCBI lineage: Bacteria > Pseudomonadati > Pseudomonadota > Alphaproteobacteria > Sphingomonadales > Sphingobiaceae > Sphingobium > Sphingobium sp. DC-2. The sequence goes on from NZ_JNAC01000165.1 coordinate 134,162, forward strand.
TCGAGGCGTGCCTGTCGCTGTGGCGGTCGGGCGTGGGTTTCGAACTGGTGCTGGCGGGCAAGCCGTTCATGGATGTTGCGCCACTGGCCGATGCCGTGCGGGAGGCCGGGTTCGGCGATCGGCTGGTGACGGATTTCGGCTTCCTGACCGAAGCGCGGCTGGATGCGCATATGGCCAAGGCGGACATGATCGTCTTTCCCTATCGCCACATTGATTCCAGCGGCGCTTTCCTGTCGGCGCTGCATCATGGCAAGGCGATGGTCACGTCCGATGCGGGCATGTTCGCGGCGCTGCCTGCGAGCGCGGCGGTGCGCGCGCCTGCGGGAAATGCGCCTGCCCTTGCGCAAGCCCTCTTGCGGCTCATCGAAAGCCCCGCCATCAGGCAGGCGGCGGGCGCGGGCGCGCGCGCCTATGGCGAGACGATGGGCAGCTGGAAGGACATGGCCTTGACGACGATCGGCATCTACCGCTCCGTGGCGGCGTCGAAGGCATGAGCCGTTACCGTCGCGAGCTGACCGACCGTGCGCTGGCGCTGCGTCTCGCCTTTGCCGGGCGCATTCACCAATATCCCGAAATTCAGGCGCTGCGCCGGTTCCTGTCGGCCTTCGATGTCGATTGCGTGATCGATGTGGGCGCCAATCGCGGCCAATATGCGGCGATGCTGCGCAAGGATGCCGGGTTCAAGGGCACGATCCTGTCCTTTGAACCCAATCCCGACATCTTCGCCATATTGTCCCGCCGCGCGTCGGGGGATGCGAAGTGGCATGTCTTCAACATGGCGCTGTCGGATTTTGACGGGGCGGCGAGCTTCAACATCATGGCGGCCGACCAGTTCAGCTCGCTGGAAAAGCCATCCGAGGGGCAGGACGCGATCTTCGCCGATCGCAATCGCGTGAGCCGGACGGTGGAAATGCAGTGCCGCCGGATCGACAGCCTGCTGCCCGAACTTCAGGCGGCGCATGGCTTTGACCGGCCGTTCCTCAAGATGGATACGCAGGGGCATGACCTGTCCGTCTGCGGCGGCGCGGGCGATCTGCTGGCGCGGATGGCAGGGGTGCAGACGGAGCTTGGCGTGCGGCCGATCTATGAAGGCGGCACGAATTACCGCGCGATGATCGACTGGCTGGCGGAGCGGTCGTTCCTGCCCTCGGCTTTCTTCGCGAATAACAAGGGGCATTTCCCGCTGCTGGTCGAGATGGACGGCATCTTCGTCAATCAGGCGCTGCTGCCGCAGGCCGCCTGATGGGGACGGTGGCCCGCTTCGTCGATGCGCGGCGCCTGTTTCTGGCAGGCGCGATCGGACTGACGCTGTGGCTGGGCGCGACATTCCTGTGGCATGTCACCTACCGGCAGGGGATCAGCCTGGCGGTGGTCCTGTTTCTGGATCAGGATTTTCCGGCCTTGCTGGGCGGCCTGCTGCTGCTGACGCTGGCCGCGCCCTTCGCCGAAGGGATGGGCTGGCGCCTGCCAGCGCCGCGCGCGCGGATCATCGTGCCGCTGATCGTCCTGTTCGGCCTCGTCGCCTGGGCGGGGCATTATTGGCTGTTCCAGAATTACGCGATTTCACGCGATGAGGAGGTCGCTCGCTTTGCCGCCGCCTATATGCGCGAAGGGCTGTTCGCGCGGCCCATTCCGGCGGAGTGGGAGCCCTATCGCCGGGCGATCATGCCGGAATTCTTCTCTCCCTTCGGCGCTGCGGATTATTGGACGGCGGCCTATCTGCCGGTGAACAGCGCGATCCAGGCGCTGTTCTGGCAGTTGGGCGATCCGAACCTGGCGGGTCCGGCGCTGTTGATCGCTGGCCTGTTCGCCTTGTGGAGGGTGGCGCTGCACCTGTTCCCGGACCGGCCGGACGCGGTGTGGGTGACGATGCTGCTTGGCCTGTCTTCCGCGCAGCTGTGGGTCACGGCCATGACCCCCTATGCGATGACGGGTCATTTCGCGCTGAACATGGTCTGGCTGGCGCTGGTCCTGCGCGGCGGCGTGCTGGGGCATGCGGGCGCGGGGGCCGTGGCGCTGGTGGCGGCGGGGCTGCATCAATGGCATTTTCCGCCGATCTTCATCGCCCCCTTCATCCTGTGGATGCTGCTGGCGCGGCGGTGGACGGCGGCGGCGTTCCACATCGTCGTGCTGGCGGCGATCGTCATCGTGTGGGCCAAGCTGTGGCCGGGATTTCTGGTGCAGGTGCTGGGGCCGCCGTCGGATGTCCGGCCGGCGGCGGGAGTGGCGGACAAGGTGGGGAGCCTGTTCGAACGGCTGGGCGACCGCTGGCAGCCGCTGGTCAATCTCAGCCGGTTTGCGGCCTGGAACAATATATTGATGGTGCCGCTCGCCACGCTGGGCGTGTTCGCGATGCAGTGGCGGCGCGCGGTCAGGGGGCAGGAGATCGCGCTGCCGCTGGCGCTGGGCTGCTTTGCCGGATGCGCGCTGGCGCTGGCGCAGGGCTATGGCTGGGGCTTTCGCTATGCCCATGGGTTCATCGGTCCCTTCTGCCTGCTGGCGGGGCTGGGATGGGCGCGGTTCCGCCCGGCGGCGATGCGGCCCGTATTCCTGGGGGTGGCGATCACCCTGATCAGCAGCGCTTTCCTGGTGTGGCGCACCCACCTTTTCGTCGCGCCCTATGCCGCGAGCCACCGGATGATCGACGCGTCGCAGGCCGATGTGGTGCTGGTGGACCCGCGCGGCGGCCTGTACGTGACCGATCTGGTGCGGGGCAGGGACGGCGTGCCGGGGCGGCCCATGGTCATGAACCTTGCCATGCTGTCGCTGGAACAGGTGGACCAGCTTTGCGAAAAATATGTGGTGGAGCTGTTCGACCGCGCCGAGTTCCGGCCGCTGGGCATACCGCTGGCGCGCTGGAACCTCAGCCGGATGGATGCGCTGCGGGCGCATATGAAGGAGGAAGGCTGCGACAAGCCGGTACTGCCGCCGCTGCCGGAGACGATCGAGGATGCGTTCAACGCTTCGGGCGATGTGTTGTAAGCGGACGCCGGAACCGGATTCCCGCCTGCGCAGGAGCATGGGTGGGCCTAGACCGGACGGCTTCTAAGGCTTCACGCCCTTCATATAGACGCGTTTGCCGCCGATCCATGTTTCCAGAACCTGCGTGGAGCGGATGTCGGACGGGCGCGCGATCGAGATGTCGCGGTCGATGATGACGAAGTCGGCGCGCTGGCCCGGTATCAGGCTGCCGAACCTTTTTTCCGCGAAACCGGCATAGGCCGCCTGCCGGGTATAGCCGTCGAGCGCCGCTTCGAAGCTGATGCGCTGTTGCGGCATCCAGCCGCCTGCGGGCTGACCCTCGCCATCCTCGCGGCTCATCGCTGTCGCCATGCCGATGAAGGGATTGGGCGTTTCCACCGGCACGTCCGACCCGAAGGCGAGCGGCACGCGATTGTCGAGCATCGCCTTCCAGGCATAGGCGCCTTTCAGCCGGGCTTCGCCAAGCCGCGCGGCGGCCATGCGCCAGTCGGACGCTTCATGGGCGGGCTGCATCGATGCGACAATGCCATTTTGCCCGAAGCGCGGCAGGTCGGCAGGATCGACGATCTGCGCATGTTCGATGCGCCAGCGCCGGTCGCCCTTATAGGTCTGGACGAGTTCGGTGATCGCATCGAGCGCTTCGCTGTTCGCGGCGTCGCCAATGGCGTGAAGGGCGATCTGGAAATTGTCCATCGCCGCGCGGCTCATCATGTTGCGCATCTGGGTGGAGGGAATGAGTTCAAGGCCGCGCTGGCCCGGCGCATCGGCATAGTCCGCCTTCAGCCATGCGCCGCGCGATCCCAGTGCGCCGTCCAGCACCAGCTTGAGGCCGCCCATGCGCAGATGATCGTCATAGAGCCATGGCGTCGGTTCCGGCCCGGCGATCATCACCATATTGTCGAGGCCGAGCGCGTAGGAGATGATACGCACGCGCAGCGCGCCACGGTCAGCCGCCCGGCGGAAGGCCTGCCAATCCTCGATGCTGGTGCCCATGTCGGCGATGCCGGTGACGCCGTTCGCGAGTAGCGCCTGCTGCGCCTTTTCCAGCGCGATGTCGCGGTCCTTGGGCGCGGGCGGCGGGGCGGCTTTCTGGATCAGGTCCATCGCCTTGTCGATGAATATGCCCGATGGCTTGCCGCCCGCCATCTCCATGCGTCCGCCCGCAGGCGACTTGGTCGCGGCGGTGACATTGGCGGCGCGCATGGCGAGGCTGTTCGCCCAGCCCGCATGACCGTCGACCCGTTCAAGCCAGACCGGCACGTCACTGACCGCTGCGTCCAGTTCCGCCGCTGTCGGGAAGCGGCCAAGGCCCCAGGCTTCCTGGTTCCAGCCGGTGCCGATGATCCATTTGCGCGCGGGGTTGGCGGCCGCATAGGCGCGGATCTTCGCCTGCGCCTCCGACAGCGAGCGCGTGCCGGACAGGTCGAGCGTGATGAACGAGAGGCCAAGGCCCATGACGTGGCCATGGGCGTCGATCAGGCCGGGGATCAGAGTCCTGCCGCCGCCATCCAGCTTGAAGTCAGGGCCCTTGGGCCAGGTTTCACCCTTTTTCAGCTTCTTCTTGCGCGGCGGTTCCTGATAGCGGCCGGGCAGCAGCTTTTCGACCTTGCCCTCATCATCGATCAGCATCGCGCCGAAGCGCACGGCCTTGCCCGTCGCGTCGAGAGCGATGCCGTTCACATTGTCGATGACGCCGGACGCCAGAACGGGCGCGGGCAGGACGAACGCGGCGATCGCCGCCAGCAGCCTTGCCCTCATGCGCGGGTGATCCGCCGGACCAGAGCGCTCGTATCCTGGCGGTTGCCGCCCATGGCCTGCACATCGGCGTAGAATTGGTCGACCAGCGCGGTGACGGGCAGGGTCGAGCCGTTGGCGCGCGCTTCCTCCAGCGCCAGCCCCAGATCCTTCCTCATCCAGTCGATGGCGAAGCCGAAATCGAAACTGTCCTGTGCCATCGTCTTCCAGCGGTTGTCCATTTGCCAGCTTTGCGCCGCGCCACCGGATATGGCGTCGAACACCTTGTCGAGGTCGAGTTCCGCGGCCTGGGCGAAACGCAGCGCCTCCGACAGACCCTGCACAACGCCCGCGATGCAGATCTGGTTCACCATCTTGGTGGTTTGGCCAGCCCCTGCCGCGCCGACATGGACGATGCGGGCGGCATAGGCCTGCATCACGATCTTCGCCGCTTCCACGGCGGGTTCCGTTCCGCCGCACATGATGGAGAGCTTGCCATTTTCAGCGCCCGCCTGTCCGCCCGAAACGGGAGCGTCGACGCAGTGGAGGCCAAGGCTTTCCCCTTCCACGAACAACTGCCGCGCGATCCGCGCCGATACCGTGGTGTGATCGATGAACAGGCCGCCGGGCTTCATGGTGCGGAACGCGCCCTCGCGGCCCATGGTCACTTGCGACAGGTCATCGTCGTTGCCGACGCAGCTGACGACGATTTCGGCGTCCTCGGCGGCCTTGGCCGGGCTGACTGCGACCTGACCGCCATAGATTTCGGCCCAACGCTTCGCCTTGCCGATGGAGCGGTTGTAGACGGTCAGGCTGTGTCCCGCCTGCGCCAGGTGCCCGGCGATCGGGCCGCCCATGACGCCCAGGCCTATAAACGCGATGTTAGCCATATGCCTCGTACAGTTAAGCGCGTGCCCTTGCCGCCATAGGGCCAGTTTTCCGCGAGTGCCAGTTCCTTCCGCCGTAAATTTCCGCTAGGGGGCGACGCATGAATACCTTGAGCAAGATCGAAGGCGCATTGCCGCTGCCCGTCAGCGTGGATGACATATTGGCGGCGCGCGTGCGGATTTCGGGCGCGATCGTGCACACGCCCACGCTCATCAGCCAGACGCTTTCGGACATGCTGGGCTGCAAGGTGTATCTGAAGTTCGAAAATCTTCAGTTCACCGCGGCTTACAAGGAACGCGGCGCGCTCAACCGGCTGCTCCAGCTGGGCGAGGATGCGAAGCGGACGGGCGTGATCGCGGCGTCGGCGGGCAATCATGCGCAGGGCCTGGCCTATCACGGCCGCCGCCTGGGCGTGCCGGTCACCATCGTCATGCCCACGACCACGCCGACGGTGAAGGTCACGCAGACCCAGGGGCATGGCGCGACGGTCGTGCTGCATGGCGAGAAGTTCGACGACGCCAGCGCCTATGCGCGTCAACTGGCGAAGGAGCAGGGCCTGACCTTCGTCCATCCCTTTGACGAGCCCGACATCATCGCCGGACAGGGCACCGTCGCGCTGGAAATGCTGGAGGATGCGCCGGAAATCGACACGCTGGTCATCCCGATCGGCGGAGGCGGCCTGTTTTCCGGCATGGCGACGGCGGCGAAGGCGATGAAGCCCGACATCCGCGTTTATGGGGTGCAGGCGGATCTCTATCCGTCCATGTACAGCCACATCAAGGGCGAGGACATGGCGTGCGACGGCGACACGCTGGCCGAAGGCATCGCGGTCAAGCAGCCGGGCGAGCTTACGCGGCGGATCGTCGAACGCTTTGCCGATGACGTGCTGCTGGTCAATGAACGCCGTCTGGAAGAAGCGGTCAGCCTGCTGCTGCAAATCGAAAAGACGGTGGTGGAAGGCGCGGGGGCGGCGGGCCTTGCCGCGCTGCTGACCCACAGGGAACTATTCGCGGGGCGCAATGTCGGGCTGGTGCTGACGGGAGGGAATATCGATACGCGGCTGCTTGCCAATGTGCTGCTGCGCGACCTTGCCCGGTCCGGGCGGCTGGCGCGGCTGCGCATCATCCTGCAAGACCGGCCGGGCGCGCTGTTCCATGTCGCGCGCATCTTCGATCAGGAAGCGGTCAACATCCTGGAATTGTCGCACCAACGCATCTTCACCAACCTTCCGGCGAAGGGGCTGAGCCTGGACGTCGAGTGCGAGACGCGGGACGGTGCGCATCTGGACCGGCTGCTCGCGGCGCTGCGCGAGGCGGGGTATGAAGTGGCGCCGATCGAGGTGGCGTGACGGCGTGAGGGCGGGCACTATCCTTTTTCGTGGTAAATGATCTTTTCACGGACGGCGGCGGGCGGCATAGTTGCCTTATGAATCAGGCTTCACGCAGCGTTGGGACGGAGATAGTGGCGTGACCGCTCCATTTCGCTTTCCGCGCTTCTTCGTGACGAATCCCAGCCCGTGCCCTTATCTGCCGGGGCGCAGCGAGCGGAAGGTCTTTACCGAACTGAGCGGCGACAATGCGCCGGAACTGAACGACGCGCTGGGCCGCATCGGCTTTCGCCGCAGCCAGAATGTCGCCTACCGCCCAAGCTGCGCGGATTGTTCCGCCTGCGTTTCGGTGCGCGTGGTGGCGAACGAGTTTCAGCCCAACGCGACCCAGCGCAAGCTCATCCGGCGGAACAGCGACCTGATCGTCACCGCTTGCAAGCCATGGTCGACGGAGGAGCAGTTCGAACTGCTCCAGCGCTACTTGCGCGCGCGCCATCCGGGCGGGGGCATGACCGAGATGGACGAGATGGACTTTGCCGACATGGTCGAGCAGACTCCGGTCGAAAGCCATGTCGTGGAATATCGCGAACCGGGCGAGAATGGCCGCCCCGGAAAGCTGGTCGGCGCTTGCCTGACCGACCGGCAGGGCGACGGACTGTCGATGATCTACAGCTTCTTCGATACGGAGCTGGAGCATCGCAAGGGCCTCGGCAATTACATCATCATGGACCATATATTGCGATCGGCGAAGGCGGGGCTGCCTTACGTCTATCTCGGCTATTGGGTCGAAGGATCGCAGCGGATGCAATATAAGGTCCGCTATCATCCGCTCGAAAAGCTGAGCCGCAGCGGATGGGTGCGCTTCGATCCGCAGGAGCAGGCGCAGGCGATCCGCGGCGTCGTGTCGCGCGACGAACCGCCGCTGCCGATCGAACTGGCGGGCATTTTCAGAAAGTAGAACTGCTTCGGCAGATCGCGGGACAATGTGCTCCTGCGCAGGCATTTGAACGGGACGAGTTGCTCGCGAGGGCGCGGTTCAGGCCTGTGTCGGGTGCTTGAAGGGTCATGCCGCCGCGCTGGACCTCCTCGCCCTGTGTGAATGTGGAAGCCTCTTCGCTTCCCTGAAAGGAACTGCGCTCGTGTGGCGCCGGTCTTCGGTCTGATCCCGTCAGGCGAACGGCGGCATTTCCGGCTTTAGGCACGATATCAAAATCCACGCCCTATTTGGCCGAGAAGGTCACCGCCTCGACCTTGTTGCCATCGGGATCGCGAACGAAGGCGCCGTAATAATGCGCGTCGTAATTCGGCCGGACGCCGGGCGCGCCTTCGTCGGTGCCGCCGAGTTCCAGTGCAAGGCGATGGAATTCCTGCACGGCGTTGCGGTCCGCCGCCTCGAAACAGACGTGGGTGCCGTTGCCTGCCGTGGCGCGCTCTCCGTCGACCGGGGTTTCGACGCTGAACATGACGTCCGTGACGCCATAATCGAGCGAATGGGGATGATCGCGCAGGCTGCGATAGCCGAGCAGCGCCATCAGCGGGTCATAGAAGGCGCGCGCCCGCTCCACATCGTTGGTTCCGACCGAAACATGATGGATCATGCGGTTTCTCCTGCCTGATGGCAGGACGGAAGCTGCGGGAGCGTTCCGCCTGCGACAGGCTAAACCGATGCGCCTATTTGCAGTTGCACGTCCGGCGGATCTTCCGGGGCGCTTTGGCGCGCGGCGCGGAGGTCGTCACATAAGTGCGGGTGGTCGTCATCGCAGGCTGAACGACGATGGTCGTGGTGGTCGCGCCCGGATAATAATAGCCGTTGGCATAATAGCCCGGCGCGTGGGTGGTCGTGACCGATGGTTCGCCCGGCCCGCCATGATGCGTCACCGGCGGCGCATAGGCGTAGGGCGGCGCGTCATAATCGACGCCATAGTTGCTGCGCGCTTCTCCTTCGAACCGGCCTTCATATTCGCCGCTGTAGGTGCGGCCCTTTTCATCGCGCCAGGTGCCGGTCCACCGCCCTTCATATTCATGGGGAGGCGGCGCGTCCGGCATGGTGACATCGTCATCATAGTCCGTGCCATAGAAGGGGGCGCGCCGGTCATCCCTGTCCCACGCGACGCCGCTGCGATGATCCCTGACGCGGCCATCCCGGTCGATCATCACGGCATCGTCATAATAGCGTGACCAGCCATAGCCCGCCACCGGCGCCGGCAATCCATAGGCGGCATAATTGCCGACGCGATAGGACGGGCTGATCCAGTAGGAGGGCAGGACATAGCCGATGACCGGGCGGCGATAGCCCGCCCAGCCGCCCGGCGCGCGCCATCCGGCATGCCAGCGGCCCTGAACGCGCGGCCCCCAATGATGGAAGCTCCTGCCCGAAAAACCTTTGCCCATCACCGGCCGCGACGCGCCGGTGGAAGCTCCGCCGCCCGCCAGCGCGGGAGCGCCAAGGCCCAGCGTCATGGCCGCGCCCGCCAGCAAGATGCTCCAGTTCCGCATGCTCAACTCCCCGTTCGATCGGACGCGCGTCGGAGCGCGCGCAGTTAAGAGATTGTTTAGCATGGTGATCCGCTGTGATCCACGCGGCCGTGGCGGCTACCCTGTCCCGAAACGGGTCAGCGCTGTTCAGGCGAGGCGAGCGGCGATGCTGGCAACCAGCGCTTCCAGCCCGGCCTGATCGGCGGCGTCGAAGCGGGCGGGGCGGGGGCTGTCCAGGTCGAGGACGGCCAGAACTACGCCATCGCGCATCACCGGCACGACGATTTCCGAAGCGCTGGCGGCGTCGCAGGCGATATGGCCGGGGAAGGCATGGACATCCTCCACCAGTTGGGTCTGGCCCGATGCCGCCGCCGTGCCGCAGACGCCCCGGCCCAAGGGGATGCGGATGCAGGCCGGCTTGCCCTGGAAGGGGCCGAGGACCAGCCCTCCTTCAACCATGCGGTAGAAGCCCGCCCAATTGAGATCAGGCAGAAATTGCCAGATCAGCGCGGCCACATTGGCCATGTTGGCGACCGGGTCCGGCTCGCCGCGGGTAATGGCTTCGGCGGCCGAGAGCAGGTCGGCATATATGGCTGCCTTATCGGCATGTTGCGGGGCAGCGAAATCGAACATGCGGCGGATATAGGGATGGAGCGGGGCGGCCGCCAGCGTGGAGAAGATGGAAGAAGCTTCCCGGAAGAAGGGAGGGTTCGACAGGCCCGAACGGGTTGGGTGAGCCTGATTAAGGCATGATCGCCCTAATCGAATTTCACCTTGCCCCGGCCCTGTTTGACGGAACTGCGCGCTTTCTTGGCATCGACCCGGCGGGCCTTTGCCGCCTTCCCGGGCTTGGTCGCCTTACGCGCCTTTGGCACGATCGTCGCCTCGCGGATGAGGTCGATGAGGCGCGCCAGCACCTCCTGCCGGTTCATCAGTTGCGACCGGGACCCTTCCGACCGCAGGATCAGCACGCCGTCAGCGGTCATGCGGCGGCCAGCGATGCGCGCCAGCCGGTGCTTCACCGCTTCGGGCAGCGAAGGGCTGTTGGCGACGTCGAAGCGCAACTGCACCGCGCTGTCGGTCGTGTTGACATGCTGGCCGCCCGCGCCGGTGGAGCGGACGAAGCTTTCGGACAGCTCGTCCGTGTCGATGGAGATCGTCCGGGTGACGGTAATGAGCGGCAAGGGGCGCTAAAGCTCCGCTTCTTCCAGATATTCCGGGCCAAATCCGGCGGCGGCGAAGCTGGGCGGCAGGGGGGGCGTAGCCTCGGCTGAAGGTTTCGCGCCGCGCGGTATGCTCAGGAAACGGCTGTGGAGCAGCATCGGGCCTGTGCCGCTGCCATAGACGGGATCGCCCGCTATGCCGAAGCCCAACCCGTGCAGGGCGTGGGCGCGGATTTGATGGGTGCGCCCGGTCTGCGGCGTGAACAGTATGAGCGCGCGTCCATCCTTTTCCGCCAGCTTGCGCCATTGGGTCAGCGCCGCCTTGCCGTCCTTCGCCGCGATCATGCGCCAGCCTTGCGCGGCGCTGCTGACTTTTTTCAGCGGCAGGTCGATCGTGCCGCTGGCCTGATCGGGAACACCCTCCACCACCGCGACATAGCGCTTGACGACCGTGCCAGCCTCGAACGCGGCGGCGTAGCGCTTGTGCGCCTTCGGATTGCGGGCGAGGGCGAGGCAGCCGCTGGTGTCCCGGTCCAGCCGATGGACGGGCAGGGGCCAGCGCTGGAACCCGAAAGTGAGGGAGGAGAGGTGATTTTCCAGGCTCAGCGACCCGTCGCGCGGCGCATCGACCGGCAGGCCCGCAGGCTTGTCCAGAATGATGGCCTCGCCATCGATAAACAGCACTCGGTCGTGGAGCAGGGTCAAGGAAGATGGTCCGATCGCAAGGCAAGGGTGATTGACGCGCCAGCGGCTTCCTATAGGGCGTCACACCCATGGACAATAGGGGGCACATGGCTGACGCCAGCGCAGCGCCGCCGGAGCGGGCGCTGGGCGGCGGGCGTCTGGAATGGATCGATGTCGCGCGCGGCGCCGGTATCATCGCCGTCGTCATCGGCCATGTGTGGACGCGCGGGCCGGTGCGGGACGCGGTCTACAGCTTTCACATGCCGCTGTTCTTCCTCTTGTCGGGCCTGCTTTCCCGCGTGCAGCCGCCCGCCACATTCGCGCTTCGCCAGCTCAAATCGCAGATGCGGCCCTATGCCGCCTTTCTGCTGCTGCTGATCGCCGTCGACCAGATCATCGAGCCGTTGAAGGGCCATCGCCCGATCTTCGACGACTGGCCGCAAGATATGCTGCCGGTGCTGCTGGGCGGGTCATGGCTGCGCGGGCCTTATACCATATTCTGGTTCGTGCCCTGCCTGATGACCGGGCGCATCCTGTTCAACATGCTGCTGAAGCGCTGGCCCGATCCGCTGGACCGGCGCTGGGCCTTGATGATGCTTGTCCTGTTGCCAGCGGCTTATGCGCTTGGCTGGTGGATGGATGCTTCCGTCCTGGGGATGCTGAGCGTGCCGATGGCGTTGATCCTGCTGTGGATCGGCGCGGCCTGGCAGAAAGTGGCCTGGCGGCCATGGATGTGGTGGCCGCTCGCCGCGCTGTCGCTGGGCGGGCTGTCGGGGCTGCTGCCGACGCTGAACCTGAAGGCGGGGGATTATGGCGCGCCATTGCTGTCGATCGCGTCGGCGGTGGCGACGTCGCTGCTGCTTTTCCGTTTCTCGGTCAGGGTTGCGCCGGTTGCCGGATGGCTGGCGGCGGTCGGGCGCGCATCACTCGTCATCATGTATCTGCATGTGGCGGTGATCCATTATCTTGCGCCGCTGCTGGGAAAGCCCGGCGTGCTGGTGCTTGCGCTGCTGCTGCCTATCGGCGTCTATCAGCTTTTGCTGCGCATTCCCGGCGCGCGCCGGATCTTCCTTTAGTCACAACAGGAAAGGGGCCGGCCATCCTTGCGATGTGCCAGCCCCTCGCCAACGCCTTGCGACCCAAGGCTCGACGGCTGCGTCCTTCACGTGGCGCAGCTATGCTTATCCGTGCAGCTTGATCGCCGTTTCCGCGATCCGGCGTCCCTGGTAGCGGGCGCCTTCCAGTTCGTCTTCGTCGGGCTGGCGGCTGCCGTCGCTGTCCGCAAGGGTGGTCGCGCCATAGGGCGCGCCGCCACGCACCTTGTCGACGCCGGTCTGGCCGCTGTGGCCATAATCGAGGCCGACGATCACCATGCCGAAATGCAGAAGGTTGGTGATGATCGAGAATAGCGTCGTTTCCTGCCCGCCATGTTGGCTGGCGGTGGAGGTGAACGCGCCGCCCACCTTGCCGTTCAGGGCGCCGCGCGCCCACAGGCCGCCTGCCTGATCGAGGAACGCCGCCATCTGGCTGGACATGCGGCCGAAACGGGTGCCGGTGCCGATGATGATCGCGTCATAGCCGGCAAGTTCGGCGATTGTCGCGACCGGCGCTTCCTGATCCAGCTTGAACCCGGCATTTTTCGCGACGTCCAGCGGCGCGGTTTCAGGCACGCGCTTGATGTCGACCTGCGCCCCGGTCGAGGCAGCGCCTTCCGCAACGGCCTTCGCCATTGTCTCTATGTGCCCATAGGACGAGTAGTAGAGAACCAGCACCTTCGTCATATCGCGATCTCCATTCACTGTAATGCCTTGATCCAAGGATGGTTTCTGAAAAAGGTGGCCGCTCGCCCCAAGGAGGGAGGGGGAGAAGAGGCGAGCGGCCGGCCCGCTCAGGGAGCAGCGGGCCTTATTGGCTGTCGACCAGGACGATCTCCGCATCCTCCAGCGCCGTGATCGTAATGGGCTTGCCACCGATGATCGCCGCGCCATCGCGCGCTTCGAAAAGCTGGCCGTCAATTTCGATCCGGCCGGTCGCGGGCACCAGATAGATGTGACGTCCCTCCGCGCTTTCATAGGTCACGCTTTCGCCCGCCTTGACGGTGCCGCCCAGCAGGCGGGCGTCGGCGCGGATGCGCAGCGCTTCCTTGTCCTCGTCATGACCGCTGGCCAGAACGACCAGCTTTCCCGACCGGTCGCCCTTGGGAAAGGGCTTGGCGCCCCAGCTTGGCGATCCGCCCGCGACCGTTGGGATGACCCAGATCTGGAACAGCGTCGTCGTTTCGTCTTCCAGATTATATTCGGCGTGACGAATGCCGGTTCCGGCGCTCATCACCTGAACGTCGCCTGCTTCCGTGCGGCCCTTGTTTCCCAGGCTGTCCTGATGCGTGATCGCGCCGGTGCGGACATAGGTGATGATTTCCATGTCGCGGTGCGGGTGCGGCGGGAAGCCGGACTGGGCGGCGATCTCATCGTCATTCCATACGCGGATCGCGCCCCAGCCCAAGCGATCGGGATCATGATAGTCCGCGAAGGAGAAATGATGCCGGGCGTTCAGCCAGCCATGATTTGCATGGCCCAGGGAGTTGAACGGACGGCGCTCTACATGCGTCTGCACGATGTTGCTCATCTTCTGTGCCTTTCAATGCGTTGCCGGAGCTTCCGGCTTGCTTTCCGCCAATTTAGGCATCAGGGTCGTTTCTGAAATAAGCAGCATCGAAACGGATTGTTTCCTTCATGCGTCTCCCTGATCTGGAAGCCTGGGCCATCTTCGCCGCCGTGGTGGAGCATCGCAGCTTCACCGACGCAGCCAAGGCGCTCAGCGTGTCGAAAGCCACAGTGTCGAAGGCGGTGACCCGGCTGGAACAGCATCTGGAGACCAGCCTGTTCAGCCGCACCAGCCGCCGCCTGGCGTTGACGGAAAGCGGCAAGCGGCTGGCGGAGCATGCCGCCCGCATCCTGGCCGAAGGGCAGGCGGCGGAGGAAGCGGCCCGGCAGGATACGGAGGAATTGTCCGGCACGGTGCGGCTGGGCGCGCCGATGACGTTCGGGCTGTTGCGGGTCGCGCCGCTGATCGCACAATTCACCAAGCAGCATCCGGGCGTGAATGTCTTTCTGCACCTGTCCGATGCCCTGATCGACATGATCGAAATGGGCCTGGATGCCACCATTCGCATTGCCGACATGCCGGACAGTTCGCTGCGGGCGCGGCGGCTGGGGGATGTCAGGGTGCATCTGGTCGCGTCTCCGGCCTATCTGGAGGAGCGCGGCCGTCCGGTTCATCCCGTGGACCTCAGCGATCATGACTGTCTGTGCTATTCGAACGTCACCACGCCGGACGTGTGGCGCTTTTCGGGGCCGGGGGAGCAGAATGTGGCGGTGCAGGTGCGCGCGCGGATGACCGTGAACAGCGGGGACGCGATGCTGCCCGCCTTGCTTGCGGGGGTGGGGATCGCCCGGCTGCCCGATTTCATCATCGGTGACGCCATGGCGGCGGGCGATCTGGAGGAGATATTGGTCGACTGGCGGGCTCCGCCGCTTGGCCTCCACCTGGTGACGCCGCCGTCCAGATTGCGCCCGGCGCGCGTCGAGGCGCTGCTCGATTTCATCGCGGCGAACCATGGCTGCTGAGGCCGATCGGGATCAATTTAGCGCTTGCGCCGTCTGAATCTCTTTCGCGTCAAGTTATTGTAAATAGATTCAAAACGCCGCGACTCGTGGATTTCTGCGGGTTAGCGAAAAATTAACCTTTGTCCTTCAGAAGTTTTTTGGTTAATGAATTGGAGCAGACGCCGTTCTGAGGGGTTGACGGGATCTGCAAGGACAGGGGCTTCATATGCGCGTTCTGCTAATCGAAGACGAACCGACTACCGCCAAGGCGATCGAGCTGATGCTCACGACCGAAGGCTTCAACGTCTACACCACGGATCTGGGCGAAGAGGGGCTCGATCTGGGCAAGCTGTATGATTATGACATCATCTGCCTGGACCTGAACCTGCCGGACATGCACGGTTATGACGTGCTCAAGAAGCTGCGCGCGGCAAAGGTGCAGACGCCGGTCCTGATCCTTTCGGGCATTGCGGAAATGGACAGCAAGGTCCGTTCCTTCGGCTTTGGCGCGGACGATTATGTGACCAAGCCGTTCCACCGCGAAGAACTCATCGCCCGCATCCATGCGGTGGTCCGCCGGTCGAAGGGTCATTCGCAATCGGTCATCCGCACCGGCAAGCTGGCGGTCAATCTTGACGCCAAGACGGTGGAGGTCGATGGCAATCGCGTCCACCTGACCGGCAAGGAATATGCGATGCTGGAGCTTCTTTCGCTCCGCAAGGGCACGACGCTGACGAAGGAAATGTTCCTGAACCACCTGTATGGCGGCATGGACGAACCCGAACTCAAGATCATCGACGTGTTCATCTGCAAGCTGCGCAAGAAGCTGGCGCTGGCGTGCGGCGGCGACAATTATATCGAGACCGTCTGGGGCCGCGGCTATGTGCTGCGCGATCCAGACGAAGCGATGGAGGTGGCGACCAAGGTCGCCTGATCCATCAGCTTTCAGGGCTTTTGAAAAGGTCGGCTGTCCATCGGATGGCTGGCCTTTTTCCTTATTAAAGGCGTTCGGGTCTGGAGGAACCAGCGTTCCGTGCCTTGCAGGCCGATGGCGGTCAGCTTGCCGCTTCGCCATGCGCCGGTGTCGATGCCGATGCGGTTGGACCGTTCGTCCACATCATCGGTGATGCTGTGACCGTGGATGACCATGCGGCCATGATCGCCGCCATATTTAAGGAAATCGCCCCTGATCCAGTGCAGGTCGGCAGAAGCCTGCGCTTCCAGCCGGACACGCGGGCGAATTCCGGCATGGACGAACAGATAATCGCCAACGATGGCCATGTCTTCGAAATCATCGGCAAAATCGACATGGCCGCGCGGCACGTGAGACAGCATCCATTGGGCGAGTTCGTCTTCGTCCATCGCCGCGCACTCCTGCGTCGGCAGTCCGTAGCTTTTCAGCGTTTCCGCGCCGCCTATCCGCCGGAAAGCGGCCGCATTCGGGGCGCTGCCACGCGCCGCTGCGACGAAGACTTCCTCATGATTGCCCTTGAGGAAGCGGACATTAGCGCTGGAGCGAGCGAGAGCGATGGCGCGGTCGATCATCTGAGCGGAATGCGGGCCGCGATCGATCAGGTCGCCCAGCAGGATCAGCAGGCGGGGAAGGGGCGGGCGCGCTGCCTCGTCCTGTGCGATCATATCCATCAATTGGTCGAACAGGTCGAGCCGCCCGTGGATGTCGCCAATGGCATAGACCCGCACATCCTCTCCGATGCTGGACGGCGTGGTTCGCGGCTTTGGGCGGCGCAGAAAGTTCAACATGGCGGCGACCGCATGAGCTTCATGGCCCAATGTCGCACGGCTTTACAGCCGAGGCAATGTCACCCCCTGCTGTCCCATATATTTGCCCGCGCGATCCGCATAGCTGACCTCGCACGGCTCATTGCCTTGCAGGAACAGGAACTGGCATGCGCCTTCATTGGCGTAGATTTTCGCGGGGAGGGGGGTGGTGTTGGAAAATTCCAGCGTCACATGGCCTTCCCAGCCCGGTTCGAGCGGCGTCACGTTCACGATGATGCCGCAACGGGCATAGGTGGACTTGCCAAGGCAGATCACCAGCACGTCGCGGGGCACGCGGAAATATTCGACCGTGCGGGCCAGGGCGAAGCTGTTGGGCGGGATGATGCAGCAGTCCGTCTTGCGATCGACAAAGCTGTTGGACGCGAAATCCTTCGGATCGACCACGGCGCTGTCGACATTGGTGAAGATCTTGAACTCGTCGGCCACGCGCGCGTCATAGCCGTAGGAGGACAGGCCGTAGCTGATGCAGCCATCGCGCCTCTGGCTTTCCACAAAGGGTTCGATCATCCCGCTGGACAGGGCCTGTTCGCGAATCCACTTATCCGACAAAATCGACATGACTATCTAGCTTTTCCTGTGAGAAGTGGTTCCCAAGTCATTGGGGTTGAAAGCAAAGGGCAGCAATGCGGCGACGCTATGTTCGACCACCGCGCTGCCTTTTCCATCAGCGCAATAAATGGAAATGGAGCGGCCCGCCACCTGTTCGGCTTCGTTCAATATCTGCCTGCACCGGCCGCAGGGCGTGATGACCGGACCATCCGGGGCATCGGCGGGTCCGCCTGTCACCGCGATCGCTTCGACATCGGCCAGGCGGCCCTGGGCGTTTGCCGCGGCCAGCGCCACGGTTTCGGCGCAGAGCGACAGGCCAAGGCTGGCATTTTCGAAATTGGCGCCAGCGATGATCTCGCCATCCGTCAGGCGGACGGCAGCGCCAACGGTGAAGCGGCTATAGGGCGCATAGCCATTGTTCCGGGCCATGCGCGCCGCTTCGATCAACTGGCTGATCGGGCCTTCTGCTCGACTCATGGCGCGACGACACCCCATCTGACGGGTCCTTCGACACCGTCGATATGCCGCATGTCATTGGCTGTCCACATCACCCATTTACGTGTCGCATAGTCAGGCGGGAAGAAATTGCCGTCCAGCCACAGCGTGCGATTGATGCCCGATGCTATGTCGTAGCGCTCCTCGAAATCGGGCGAGATGTTGAGCAGCGCTGGCTTGCGCGCATTGCTTTCGACCAGATTGACCAGCGTATTGAGTTCCGACAGCACGGCATCCCGCTCCGGCCGGGCGCTGCATGACGGGTCGAAAGAAAGCCGGATGACCGGGGGCAGGGCGGCATTGTCGCGCGGCACTGTCGTCACGAAGCGCGTCGCCTGTTCGGCCGCGCGCTTGCACAGGCTGAAATCAAGCGAAGCGCCGTAGCGCAGACCCGCCGACCGCGCGGCCGACCAGTTGCGGGCAAAGGCGGGATCGCGCCCATCAGCCCCCTTCGCCGCGCGGATATAGGCGAAATCCACGCCGTTGGCGGCGAGCGTCCCCCAGTCGATAGCGCCGTTATCGGCGCTGATCGTCACGCCCTGCACCGGATAGACGCTGCGGTCGGGCGCCCACCCGCGCGCATAGAGCCACAGCGCCATCGCCAGCAGGGCGAGGACGGCCGCGCCCGCCAGAAAGCGGGCCAGATACTGGCCTGTTGAAAGCTGACGGATGATGAGCCCCCTTACCCCTTGATATGCAGCACGCAGATGAGCGTGAACAGGCGCCTGGCCGTATCGAAATCGACCTTTATCTTGCCGTCCAGCCGTTCGATCAGCATTTCCGCAGCGTCATTGTGGATGGCGCGGCGGGCCATGTCCACCGTTTCGATCTGCTGCGGCGATGCGTTGTTGATCGCCTGATAATAGCTGTCGCAGATGGCGAAATAATCGCGAATGGGCCTGCGGAACCGGCCGAGGCTGAGGATGATCGCCTCCAGCGGTTCGCCATCCTCCCGCTTGATCTCGATCACCAGCCGCCCCTCCTCGACGCGCAGCAGCACGCGATAGGGGCCCGCATAGCCGTCGGCATGGACGCGCTGGGGAGCGAAGAAATTCTCCTCCAGCAGGTCGAATATGGCGATGCGGCGCTCCTGTTCGACATCGGCGCTGCGCCACAGGATCGTCCGCTCGTCCAGCGTGATATCGATGATGCGCGGGTCGGCCATTAAGCCTATGGTCAGTGCGGCGGGCGGCGGCGAAAAGCAAGGGGAGTTCTCCACAGCTTTGCCCGTGGCGGCACAGCTTCCCGCTTGCGCTGGCGGGCTGCTGGCGCGATGAGGAGCGCATGGTCGAACTGGTGCAGATTAACCCCGCCGTGGAAACTGGCGTCACTGAACTCCCCCGCAATGTCGAGGCGGAAGCCGCGCTGCTGGGCGCGCTGATGATCGACAACCGCATTGCTGAGGATGTGCAGCTCAAGCTGAAGCCGGAACATTTTTTCGAGCCGCTGCACGGCCGCATCTACGAAGCGGTGATGAAGCTGGTGGAGCGCGACATGGTCGCGAACCCGGTGACTCTGAAACCGTTGCTGGAGCAGGACCCGGCGCTCAAGGAATTGGGCGGCGTCGGTTATCTGGCGCAGCTGACGGGCAATGGCGCGGCCCTGCTGGGCGCGCGTGATTTCGCGAGCCAGATTTACGATCTTGCTCTGCTGCGCCAGCTTGTGAATGTCGGGCGGGAACTGGTTGAAAATGCTTTAGATACAAGCGAGGACGTCAACCCGCGCGAGCAGATCGAGCAGGCGGAAGTCGCGCTTTACAAGGTGTCCGAAGGGGAAGGCGAAGTCGGCTCGGTCAAGAGCTTCGCCACGGCGACGACCATGGCGGTGCAGGTGGCCGAACGCGCGCTCAACAGCGGCGGCCACGTGTCGGGGATCACCACCGGGCTTAACAGCCTCAATGAAAAGATCGGCGGCCTTCACAATTCGGACCTCATGATCCTGGCCGGGCGGCCGGGCATGGGAAAGACGTCGCTGGCGACCAACATCGCCTATAATGCCGCTTCCCGCTGGATGCGTGATCATGCCGATGGTATTCCGCCGGAAAAGAATATGGGCGCGAAGACCGCCTTTTTCAGTCTGGAAATGTCGGCCGACCAGTTGGCGACCCGCGTGCTCGCGGAACAATCAGGCATCAGCGGCGAAGCGCTGCGCATGGGCAAGATCAGCCGCGCGGATTTCCAGAACCTGTCCCGCGCCGCGCGTGAGCTTCAGGAACTGCCGCTGTTCATCGATGACACGCCCGGCCTGACGATCGCGGCATTGCGCACGCGCGCGCGCCGTTTGAAGCGCCGCCATGACATTGGTCTGGTCATCGTCGATTATCTCCAGCTGCTGCAAGGCACGGGCAAGGGCGGCGACAATCGCGTTCAGGAAATTTCGGAAATTTCCCGTGGTTTGAAGACCTTGGCGAAGGAACTTAACGTTCCGGTTCTGGCGCTGTCGCAGCTAAGCCGCGCGGTCGAGCAGCGCGAGGACAAGCGCCCGCAACTGTCGGACCTGCGCGAATCGGGATCGATCGAGCAGGACGCGGACATGGTCTGGTTCGTGTTCCGTGAAGATTATTATGTCGCCGCCAAGGAGCCGGGGAACAAGGAAGGTTCCGAGCATCTGGAATGGGCGCAGGAGATGGAGCGCATCTACGGCCTGGCCGAACTGATCGTCGCCAAGCAGCGTCACGGCTCCACCGGGCGCATCCGAATGAAGTTCGATGCCAAGATCACGCGCTTCTCCGATCTGGCCGAAGGCGGATATATGGCGGATTACGAGTAGGGGGCAGCCCCGCCGCGTGGCTCAGCCCGAAACGAACGCCTGAAAGACCAGCGCCAGACCGACCATGCTGATGCCATAGACCAGGGTGCGGACGACCGGCACGCCCATGCCATATAGCGGCAGATAGACAGCGCGCGCACCGAGCCACAGCCAGCCGCCAACAGCCGTAGGGCCGCTCGTCTTGCCGGCGATCACCACGCCCAAAAGGCAGATGATGGCGATGGGGTATGTTTCCAGGAAATTGGCCTGCGCGCGCACGAGCCGTCCGCCCACCGGATCGAGCGGCGGCAGCGTTTCGTCCCGTGCGCCCATATTCCACTTTGTCCCATATTGCTTCGTCTTGATGTGCGCTGCGGCGAAGATATGGACCAGCAGAAGCACGCAGCTCCAGGCAAGGATCGTGAGTTCGACAGCCATGGCATTCCTCTGTTCGAAAAGCAGATGTCAGCCTTAGGTCCGGCTGGGCCTTGCGTCATCATGCTTGGGAGGCATGTCGTAACCGGCTATGGAGCCAGGGGGCAAGTCCGGCTTTGGGGAGGGCGACTGCCAAAGCCTTTGGTCGACCCGGACGTGCTCATGCGCGGACAGGAGCCCAGTTCCCGCCGCTGAACTGGGCTCCTGCCTTTGCAGGATCACGTTGCGCTTATTCCAAACTGCCTGAGCTTAGAAGACAGGCTGGTTGGCCGGGTCTTCGGGATCGGCCACAGGCGCAGGAATTGGCGTCACGGGCGAGTGGATGCCGCATTCCACCTTGTCCCAGCCGCGCCAGCGGCCTGCGCGCGGGTCCTCGCCGGGCAGAACCTTGGACGTGCAGGGTTCGCATCCGATCGACAGGTAACCCTGTGCTTCGAGCGGATGGCGGGGTAGTTGATGCTCCTCGAAATAGGCTTCCAGGTCCGACTTGGTCCAGTCGCCGAGCGGGTTGATCTTTAACCGGCCGTCCTCGATTTCGAAGCGGGGCAGGTTCTGCCGCGTCACGGACTGGAAGGCCTTGCGCCCCGAAATCCAAGCGTCGAGCCCTTCCTTGGCGCGATGCATCGGCTCCACCTTGCGGATTTCGCAGCAGCCATCGGGGTCATAGGACCAGCGCAGGCCCGTCTCGTCCTTCTTGGCAAGCACATCGGCCAGCGGCGTGACCGTGCGGCTGTCGGTAAAGCCGAAGCTGTCGATCAGCGTGTCACGATAGGCCAGGGTCTCGCCGAACATCTTGAGCGTATCGACGAAGATCACGGGCACATTCCTGTCCGCCTTGGCCACAAGGTCGAGCAGCACGGCGCTTTCCGTACCGAAGGACGAAACGACCGCGACATTCCCGGCCAGCCCTTCGGAAAAGACGGTCTTCAACATCGTCAGCGTATCGACGCCTTCGAAACGCGTATTGAGGGCGTCCGCGTCCGCCTGGGAAAAGGCGGGCCGCGCGTCGATCACGTCAAGCTGGCGGGCAGGTTCAGCCATTCACATTCTCCGGGTGCCGCTTTGCCCAGACCGGGCTGCGGCCATCGACAGTCTTTTGATAGACGTCGGCATAACGATTGAGGGCGCGTTCCACGGCGGCATCGTCCAGCGCCTTGTCGGGCCGGAAGCTGTCAAAGCCGCAGCGCCGCATGGCGACCAACTGGTCGACGAGCACGTCGCCGACCGCGCGCAATTCGCCCTGATATCCTGCTTCACGCAGGATACGCGCCGCCGAATAGCCGCGGCCGTCGCCAAAGGCGGGGAAGTTCACTTCGACCAGCGACAGCCGGTCGAGATAGGGCAGAAGTTCGCGCGCATCCTCGCCCGCTTCGATCCGCACGGCGGTCGAATTGGACTGGCCGGTGAAGGATTCGACCGTCACCGCCGGTTCCTGCGCGGCTTCGCCTTCGCGGAAGGTCAGGAACTCAACCATAGATCGCCTCCTTGAAGGGCTTCATGCCGAGACGGCGATAGGTGTCGAGAAAGCGTTCACCGCTCTGCCGCTCAGCGAGATAGACGTTGGTCACCTTTTCAATGGCGTCGACCACGCCGTCCTCCGAAAAGCCCGGCCCGGTGATCTGCCCCAGCGAGGCATCCTGCGCGCCCGATCCGCCCAGCAGCAGCTGGAAATTCTCCACACCCTTCCGGTCCACGCCCAAAATGCCGATATGCCCGGCATGGTGGTGGCCGCAGGCGTTGATGCAGCCGGAGATTTTGAGCTTCAATTCGCCCAGTTCCTTCTGCCGCTCCGGCGATCCGAACCGATCCGACAGCTTCTGCGCCAGCGGGATCGACCGCGCATTGGCAAGGCTGCAATAGTCTAGACCGGGGCAAGCGATGATGTCGCCGATCAGGTCCAGATTAGCCTCCGCCAGTCCGGCTTCATCCAGCTTCTGCCAGATGGCGTAAAGATCCGCCTTCTTCACATGCGGCAGGACGAGGTTCTGCGCATGGGTGACGCGCAGTTCGTCGATCGAATATCGCTCCGCAAGGTCGGCCACCAACTCGATCTGTTCGGCCGAAGCATCGCCCGGAATGCCGCCGCGGGGTTTCAGGCTGATGTTGACGATGGCGTAACCGGGCTGCTTGTGCGCCGCGACTTGCCGGTCCACCCATAGGGCGAAGGCCGGATCACTGCGGTCGATCTCGTCGCTCAACCCTTGCTCATAGGCCGGATTGGCGAAGTAGGGCCGGATTCGGTCAAGTTCTTCCGTGGGCGGGTTGAGGCCGAGCGTTCGCATATGGGCGAACTCCTCCTCCACCTGGCGCTTATATTCCTCGACGCCGAGTTCATGGACCAGGATCTTGATCCGCGCCTTGAACTTGTTGTCGCGGCGGCCATAGCGGTTGTAGACACGCAGGCAGGCCTCCAGATAAGACACAATCTCATCTTCGGGCACGAAGTCCTTGATAAGCGGCCCGACCATGGGGGTCCGGCCCATGCCGCCACCGGCATAGACTTCCGCGCCGATCCGTCCGTCGCGCTGCACCAGCTTGAGGCCGATGTCGTGCAGGCGCATCGCCGCACGGTCTTCCTCGCTCGCAATCACGCAAATCTTGAACTTGCGCGGCAGATAGGTGAATTCCGGGTGGAAGGTCGACCACTGGCGCAGCAGTTCCGCCCACGGGCGGGGGTCCGCCACTTCATCGGCCGCGACGCCTGCATATTGGTCAGACGAAATGTTGCGGATGCAATTGCCGCTCGTCTGGATGGCATGCATCTCGACGGTCGCCAGCTCCGCCAGAATGTCGGGCGCGTCAGCCAGCTTGATCCAGTTATATTGCAGGTTGGTGCGCGTGGTGAAATGGCCGTAGCCCTTGTCATATTTGCGCGCGATTTCGCCCAGCTTGCGCATCTGCCGCGCATTGAGCGTGCCATAAGGGATGGCGACCCGCAGCATATAGGCGTGCAGCTGGAGATAGAGGCCGTTCATCAGCCGCAGCGGCTTGAACTGATCCTCGGTCAGCTGGCCTGCAAGGCGGCGCTGCACCTGATCGCGAAACTCCTCGACGCGGGCATCGACGATGGACTGGTCATAGCTGTCGTAACGGTACATTTCAGATCACCCAATTGCCGGTGTCGGCGTCATTCGGTTTCAGTGTCAGGTCTGGGCGCACGGTGGGGCCGAGAGCGCGTATGCGGTCCTTGATATGCGCGGGCCGCACGCCTTCGTCCGTCACGGTGGCGTCGATCACGTAGGGGGCGACCACGCGCAGCGCGGCTTCTTCGGCCCGCGCCAGTTCCTCGCCCTTGTCCGCGACGTCGACCGAATCGCCCACATGCCGCGACCAGCCGTCGCCTGCCCACCAGATGACGTCTCCGGTGCCCAGGTCATTGCCTGTCAAAATCTTCACGAATGCATCTCCGCCCCATTATTCATCTGCGCGGCCCAGCCGGGCAGCACGTCCTGCGCCAGCGCATAGGCCGCCACGTCGCCCACGACAATCAGCGCCGGGCTTCTCACCTTCTCCCGCGCAACCATGTCGCCGAGGTCGGCAAGCAAGGTGCGCAAGGTCCGCATGTCCGCACGCGTGCCATTTTCCAGCACCGCCACCGGAATGGCGGGCGAAACGCCGTCAGTGATCAGCTTGTCGGCAATGTCGGCCGCCGTTGCCACGCCCATGTAGATAACGAGCGTGCGCCCATGACCCGCAAGGCCGGACCAGTCCTGATCCGTCAACCCCTTGCACTGGCCAGCGACGAAGGTGACTGCGCTCGCCGCATCGCGATGGGTGAGCGGAAGCTGCGCCTGCGCCGCGCAGCCGATCGCCGCGCTGATGCCGGGCACAATTTCCACCGGCACGCCAGCGGCCCGGCATGCCTCCATTTCCTCGCCGCCCCGCCCGAAGACGAAGGGATCGCCGCCTTTCAGCCGCACCACGCAGCGGCCGGCCAGCGCCAGTTCGACCAGCAGGGCGTTGATCCGGTCCTGCGGCATGGAATGGCGGCTGCGCTGCTTCGCGACGGAGATCAGTTCCGCCTGTGGCGAGGCCAGCGCCAGTATCTCGCCCGACACCAGTCCATCATGCACGATCACCTGCGCCGCGCCGATCAGCCGGGCGGCGCGCAGCGTCAGCAGCTCCGGGTCGCCAGGACCCGCGCCGACGAGGTAAACGGTGGAAGGTGCAATGTCAGCCATGATGGCCAGATGGCGGAAGCGCATTCGCCTTTCAATTCAGAATGCTTTGCCAGCCGCGTAGGAAAATTTTGCGCGGGGGTGACAGAGCGCGGAACCGGCTCCTGCCTTCGGGGAGCGCGGGGGGCCAAGGATCAGTCCCCCATGGCGCTGGTATCGATTTCTTTGAGGCCAACGCCAATGGACGCGCGGGGCTGCTCGATCTCCGCCGATGCGACGGGATAGGCGCAATAATCCGCCGCGTAATAAGCGCTGGGGCGATGGTTGCCCGAAATGCCGAGGCCGCCGAACGGAGCGGAGGATGATGCGCCGTTGGTCGGGCGGTTCCAGTTGACGATGCCCGCGCGGACATTGGCCCAGAACTGGTTATATTGTTCCGGCGATCCCCCGACCAGCGAGGCCGACAACCCGTAGCGGCTGTTGTTGGCTTCCGCGATGGCCGCGGCGAAATCCGGCACGCGGATGACCTGGAGCAGCGGCCCGAACAGTTCGATGTCGGGCCGTTCTTCCATGGCGGTCACATCGATGATCGCGGGGCTGAGGAATGGGCGATCCTGCACGGGGCGCACCATATGTTTGATGGGGCGGCCGCCATGACTCATCAGGTAGAGGAAGCTTTCGGTCAACTGGTCCGCCGCCCGGTTGTCGATGACCGGCCCCATGAAAGGCGCGGGGTCGGCATGGGGATGATCGACGATCAGGCGGTCGGCGATCTTCTTGACCTCGGCAATCAGCATGTCGGCCAGTTCCTGCTTGACGATCAGGCGGCTGGCCGCGGTGCAGCGCTGCCCGCTCGACAGGAAAGCGGACTGGACGACGAGCACGGCGGCGCTGGCAATGTCCGGTGTGTCCCATACGATGATGGGATTGTTGCCGCCCATCTCCAGCGCCAGTATCTTGCCGGGATTGGCCGCGAACTGCCGGTTTATGGCGATGCCGGTTTGCGCGGAGCCGGTGAAGAGGATGCCGTTCACGTCCGGGTGCGCGGTCAGCGCCTTCCCCTCACCCGGCCCGCCCAGAACGAGGCGCAGGCTGTCCTGCGGCACCCCTGCCTCATGGAAGAGGCGGACCAGCATTTCGCCTACCGCCGGAGTCTGTTCGGACGGTTTGAAAACCACGCCATTGCCCGCGAGCAGCGCCGGGACAATATGCCCGTTAGGCAGATGCGCCGGGAAATTATAAGGGCCAAGCACCGCCATGACGCCATGGGGCTTGTGCCGGACGGACTGGCGGGCGCCCATCGCGGCTTCCAGACGGCGCTGGCCGGTGCGTTCTGAATAAGCGGCGACGGAAATGTCGACCTTGTTCATCACGGCGGCGACCTCCGTGCGTGCGTCCCACAGAGGCTTGCCGGTTTCGCGTGCGATCAGATCGGCCAGAGCATCTTCATTGGCGCGGACGACATTGACGAAGCGGCGCAGCGTTTCGATGCGGTAGGCGACAGGTTGCGCGGCCCAGCGCGGCCATCCGGCACGCACGTGCGCGACCTCGGCCTCCACGTTGCTTGCGGCGCCTTGCCACAGGAGGGCGCCGGTAGCCGGTTCGATCGAAGTCAGGGATGCGGACATAGCGCCGATATGGAGGATAACGGCGCTTTAGGGAAGGGAGCGAGATGCGTTTGATGCGCTCCTGTCCGTCGAGCGGCGGCGCTTCATCTCTTTGACTTGCGGCTGCTGCCCGTGGAGCGATATGAGCCATCGGGCAAGCCGGAGATGGGGCGCTTGATCATGCTGAGGATAGAGGGCCGTTGAGCAACTTCACGGACGGATATTGGTGGTCCCCTGACGGCCTCCGCCTTCACTATCGCGATTATGATGGCGGATCGGATGGGCGGCCGCCACTGCTTTGCCTGCCGGGGCTGACCCGCAATGCAAGGGATTTCGAACCGCTTGCGCAAAGGCTTGCCGGGGAGTGGCGGCTGATCTGCCCGGAAATGCGCGGGCGCGGAGAAAGCGCGCAGGCCAAGGACCCGATGACCTATGTCCCCTTCAACTATCTACAGGATATAAGCCGGTTGCTCGGCGACCTTGCGATCACCCGTTTCGTGGCAGTCGGCACGTCGCTGGGCGGCTTCATCACCATGCTGATCGCCGCGACCCATCGCGAATGGCTGGCCGGGGCCTTGCTGAACGATATCGGTCCCACGCTTGAGCAGGCGGGCCTTGCGCGGATCAGGGCGCAGGTCGGCACGGGGCAGTCGCATCCAAGCTGGGTTCATGCGGCGCGGGCATTGGAAGAAGCGAACCGCGACATCTACCCGGCCTATGGGCTGGAGCAATGGCTGGCGATGGCGAAGCGCCTCTATCGCCTGAACAGCGGAGGGCGGATCGTGCTCGACTACGACATGCGCATCGCCGAACCCTTGCGGGTGGCCGGAGCGGAAGGCGGGGTCGATATGTGGCCCGCCATGGCGGCTTTTCGCGGCATTCCGGCATTGATATTGCGCGGCGAGCGTTCGGATATTCTGAGCGTCGAAACGGCCGAACGGATGGTGCGGGACATGGGCGGCGGGGCTGAACTGGTCACCGTGAAGAATGTCGGCCATGCGCCGGTGCTGGATGAGCCCGAAGCGGCGCGCGCCATCGACCAGTTGCTGGCGCGCGTCCTCCATGGCTGACTTCACCGGGCGACGGCCGCGGCTGCTCCACATCCATGGCAGTTTCAGCCTGGGCGGCAAGGAGGCACGCGCCGTCCGCCTCATGAACCTGTGGGGCGATCGCGCGCATCATAGCATCGTCAGCGCCGATCCTGATGCCATGGACGCGCGCGCGGCGATCGATCCTGCCATCCGGGTGGACTATCCTTCGCCGCCGCAATTGAAGGGGTGGCCCGGTTTGGCCCGCTTTCGGAGCATCGCCCGCTTCCTAACGGGTTTCGACCTGATCCTCACCTATAATTGGGGGGCGATGGACGCGGTCATGGCGCATCGCATCTGCGCGCCGTTCATGCGCCTGCCGCCGCTCATCCATCATGAGGATGGCTTCAATGTGGATGAGGCGGCTGGCCTCAAGCCGGAGCGGAACCTGTACCGCCGCATTGCCTTTCAGGGCAGCTGCGCCATCGTCGTCCCTTCGACGAAGCTGGAGGGCATTGCCCAGAGTGTGTGGCGGCAGCCTGACCGGAAGGTACGGCTCATCCGCAACGGCATCGATGTGGCGCGTTATGCGGTTCCACCCGCTCCAGAGGCAATTCCCGGCCTTGTTCGCTCGCCGGGCAAGCTGCTGGCTGGCACGCTCGCCGGTTTGCGCCCGGTCAAGAACATTCCCCGGCTGGTCCGGGCGATTGCTCCGCACAAAGAGCGGTTGCAGCTGGTCGTCGTGGGAGAGGGCCCGGAGAAGGACGCCATCCTTGCCGAAGCAGGGCGACAGGGTATCAGCGATCTGCATCTGGCGGGCTTCCTGCCCGATCCATGGCGCTATATCGGGCTGCTGGACATTTTCGCCCTGTCTTCCGACAGCGAGCAATTCCCGATTTCGCTGGTGGAGGCAATGGCGGCAGGCCTGCCGGTCGCGTCCATGGACGTGGGCGACGTCATGCAGATGGTGGCGCCTGAAAATCGCGGCTTCGTGGTCAAGGATGAGCATGCTCTGGCCGATGCGCTCGCTGTCCTCGCGTCCGATGCGGGGTTGCGCGCGCGGCTGGGGGAAGCCAACCGGCTGCGTGCCCGGCGCGATTTTGACGAGACAGCCATGGTGGACGCTTATGCGGCGCTATACGGACGGGCACTATCCAGCCCGGATATTTTGCGGTAGGGCGCGCGCGTAACTTTCGTCATGCGGGCCAAAGCTGCTATAGGGCAGGTTTGAAATTGCCCGCAGACGCGGCTGATTTGCGCGGGAGATAGCGTTGTTCAAGGGTTTGAAGCCCATCATTTACGGTGGCCGTGAAGTGTGGCCGCTGGTCGAAGGCGGCAAGGGCGTGGCCGTTTCCAACCATGCCAGTTCCGGCGCATGGGCTGCGGCAGGCGGCATCGGCACCGTGTCCGCCGTCAATGCCGACAGCTATGACAGCATGGGGAATATCATCCCGCAAATCTACCATGGCCGCACCCGCCGCGACCGTCATGAAGAACTGGTCGCCTATGCAATCGACGGTGCGGTCGAGCAGGTGAAACGCGCGTTCGAGATTGCGGGCGGCAAGGGTGCGATCAACATCAACATCCTGTGGGAAATGGGCGGCGCGCAGCGCGTGCTGCATGGCGTGCTGGAAAAGACGCGCGGCATGGTGGCGGGTGTCACCTGCGGCGCTGGCATGCCCTACAAGTTGAGCGAAATCGCCGCTTCCTATGGCGTCAATTATCTGCCGATCGTCAGTTCCGGCCGCGCATTCCGGGCACTGTGGAAGCGCGCTTATTCGAAAGCGTCGGAATGGCTGGCGGCGGTGGTCTATGAAGATCCCTGGCTTGCGGGCGGGCATAACGGACTGTCCAATGCGGAGGACCCCCGCGAGCCGCAGGATCCCTATCCCCGCGTCAAGGCGCTGCGCGACACCATGCGCGAAGGCGGCATTTCGGACGAGGTGCCTATCGTGATGGCGGGCGGCGTATGGCACCTAAAGGATTGGAACGACTGGATCGACAATCCCGAACTCGGCACGATCGCATTTCAGTTCGGCACGCGGCCCTTGCTGACGCAGGAAAGCCCTATCCCGCAGGAATGGAAGCAGCGGCTGACGCAGCTTGAGCCCGGCGACATCCTGCTGCACCGCTTTTCGCCGACCGGCTTTTACAGTTCAGCAGTGCGCAACCCCTTCCTGCGCCAGTTGGAAGCGCGGTCGGAGCGCCAGATTCCGTTCAGCACCGAGCAGGCGGGCGATCATACGCATCAGCTCGACGCGGGCGTCAAAGGCAAGAATTTCTGGGTGACGCGCGGCGACCTGCTGCGCGCGCGCGAGTGGGTGGGGCAAGGCTTCACCTCCGCACTCAAGACGCCGGACAACACGCTTGTCTTCGTTACGGAAGAGGAGAAGGCGGAAATCCGCAAGGACCAGACCGACTGCATGGGCTGCCTCAGCCAGTGCGCCTTTTCCAGTTGGATGGACAGCGAGACCAATTCGACCGGCCGTCTTGCAGATCCGCGCAGCTTCTGCATTCAAAAATCATTGCAGGAAGCGGTCCATGGCGGTGATCTGGACAAGAATCTGCTGTTCGCGGGGCATGGCGCCTACAAGTTCAAGCAAGACCCATTCTATTCCAATGGGTTCGTGCCCACCGTCAAACAGTTGGTCGATCGCATTCTGACGGGCGACTGATGGCCGATATTCAAGGTCTTGCCGTGCTGAGCTATCACACGCCGCATTTCGATGTCGTGCGGCCGGGGCAGTTCGTGCTTTGCGCCGTATCCGGTGAGCGAATCGACCTGGATGACTTGAAATATTGGAGTGCGGAGTTTCAGGAGGCCTATCGCGGGCCGGTGGAAGCGACGCAATCCATCCTGCGGCGGCGTGAAGGCGCGGCTTGAACTGCCGTGAGGCAGGCTTTTAGGCGCTTGGTGGACGTTTATCGTTAAAAAATGCCATTATGTGGGCAGTTTCCCCTGCTTTGACGGTTCCTTTTTCCGCGTCGGTCGTTTATACTTTCTATCAGGCGACAAAGATCGCCTTAAGGAAGGATGCTCAACAATGTCGCGGATCGATATTTTTGGCGATCGTTTATGTGTAGCCACCAGCCTGCTGATCATGGGGTGGTTCATCTACAACGTTGCATTCTGAACGTCCTGGGCCTCTAATTTCGACGAGGCGTTGACGCGAGCTTCTTTTCATACCGGCTGCGATCATGCGAGCCGTTGTCCATAGTTGATTGGCCATATCGGTCCCAGGCTGTCGCGCGCTATCGTGCATCTCATCTGCATTATCTAACCTTCATCCATCCGGAGCTTGTGCAGCGGCAGGCGTGGTGCCGGCGGCTTTATTTTCTCCACACCGAAGGGCATCGACTGCTGCTTCCATATTCGAACGGGGCAGGTGGCGCGTTCGAGCAGCGGGTCGGGGCGAATTGAGTGCCAGCGCTATAGGAGTTGCTGGAGACTTTTGCGGGTCGGGACAAAAGATCATCCGCAGCCTTAAAGCAAAGCTATCTTTCCTTTCTCCACGCGCAGAGTAGAGAAGCCCTGAGCCTAGGCTCCGCGGCTTTTGAAGGATGACAGCTTGCTCCGCGTCAACAACGGCTAAAGCGCACGGCACTGACGCGACGACGCAAGGTATCGTGTTCCTCCGAGCAAGGAGAAGACGATGACCAGCAGAACCAGCAGACGCGCCCGGCCCCGGCATTCACAGCGGCAGGCCGCGATTCATATCCCCCATTCAAGCTGGTCGCGCGTGCAGCGGCCAACGGCTGCGGCATTGATCGCGCCGGATGATTTCTGGGCGAGGCTGGGTATCTGATCAGCGGAAGACGACGGTCTTTCCGCCGTTCAGCAGCACGCGGCGGTCCGCGATCCAGCCGACCGCCCGTGCCAGCACCTGCGCTTCGATGTCGCGGCCGATACGGATCATATCCTCCGCCGTGGCGCGGTGATCGACACGCTCCACGGCCTGTTCGATGATTGGTCCTTCATCGAGGTCAGCCGTCACGAAATGAGCGGTCGCGCCGATCAGTTTCACGCCGCGATCATGCGCGCGGTGATAGGGACGCGCGCCCTTGAAGCTGGGCAGGAAGCTGTGATGGATGTTGATGCACCGGCCCGCGATACGCGTGACCAGCGCATCCGACAGCACCTGCATGTAGCGTGCGAGGATGAGATAATCGGAGCGTGTCCGGTCGAAAATATCGAGTAAACTAGTCTCTTGCACGGCTTTGTCGCCATTGGGCGGCAGCTCATGATAAGGGATGCCGTGCCATTCGGTGATCCGGCGCATGTCGGGATGGTTGGACACCACGCCCATGATGTCGATGGCGAGCATGCCGGTCTGCCAGCGATGGAGCAGGTCCGCCAGGCAATGCGATCCTTTTGATACGGCGATCAGCATGCGCGGGCGGTGGTTCGACGGCGTCAGGCTCCAATCCATGCTGAATTGAGCGCCAATGCCAGCGAACTCGGCGCAAAGCCGGTCCGTATCGGCCATGCGATCATCGGTCGCTTCGAACGCGACCCGCATGAAGAAGCGCCCGGCTTCCCGGTCGGCATATTGCTGGCTGTCAGTGATGAAGCCGCCTCTTTCGGCCAGGAACTGGCTGACGGCGGCGACGATGCCGACGCGGTCCGCGCAGACGAGCGTCAGTATCCAGGAAGGAACAGCCGGATTGTTCAAGAAACCCCTCCGCCAATATTGCGATAGCGGTTGCCTTATACGGCCGGCATGATCAAGCCGTTAAGGCTGCGGTGACGGCTGAGCGCTGGTCATCGCGAAAATGCCGGTGGCGTTGCCCGTATCGAAGCTGAGGTCCAGGCGTCCTGTCGCCGGGTCGATATCGCGGCTGATGAATTCATAGAAGGAGCCCGGAACGCGGCGCACTTCCTTGTCGGCGAACAGCCGTTCGACCGTGTCGGCGCGGAAGGCGGTCTGGCGCACGCGGCCCGTCCGGGAAATCTCTATCCTGTCCTTGATGGGCCAGCCTTCCTGCCGCAGCCGCGCCGCCAGCGCTTCCACATCGGCCACGCGATCGGTCGCATGGTTGAAGGCATTGCCCTCCGTCGCGATCCACGCCGCCTCATGGGATCGGGACAAGAGCAGTTCGTAGTCCGAAAGCGTGACGGGGTCATGCTGCCTGTCGAACGCGGTGACGATGACAGGGAGAACCGCCGCTGCCTGATCGAACGTTACCGGCTCTCCGGCGGAGTAGCGGGCGAGCAGGTCCCGGCAATCGGCGTCGAGAGGATCACGCGACGTTCCGAACAGGCGGCTGGCCGCTTCCAGAAATTCAGCGTCGAAACGGTCGACATGCAGTTCCGACAGGAAGAATTGGGGTATGTTTTCCGGCGCGTCCTTGTGCCGGTAGGCGCGGCCGGTCATCTTCAACCGGTCGAGCGGATAGACGGCGGCCATCTCATAGCCCAGCGGCAGGAATATGCGGGTGAAGGCGTCCTCGCCCGCTGGCAAGGCGCCGGTCGGACCGTGGGGCAGGCGCACGGTGCGCAGCGCGCCATGGTCGAAGACGATCCTTTTTCCCCGCGCACGCACATTGGCGACATAGGCCGCTCCGTCAGGGACCCTTTGCAGCAGCCCGTGGAACAAGAGGACGTTCATCGCCATGGCGAAGGCGGCGCGTGAAATGGCGGGACCTTGCTCCCCCAGCAGTTGCGGATCGATGGCGAGCGAGGCCAATGCCTCGTCAGCGGCCTGCTCGCCTAAAGACGATCGGATGAGGGCGGGGATATTTCCATTGCTCATGGCGCGCTCCGGTTGAGCACGGTTTATCGCCTCTTGCCGGAGAAAAGCCAAGCCTGACGCCCGTCAGCAGCCCGGCTTTTCCTCACATCTTCCGGGGCATGCACTCAGCGCCCGCAGCCTTGATCGCGCCGCAGAGGCGGGCGGCTTCCGCGCTGCTGGACAGTGGCCCGGCCTGGAGCTTTGTCACGGCCCCGCCCTTGACCAGGAAGAGTTGATAGGCGGACAGTCCGCCGACCTGACCTTTCAGCTTGTTCCAGAGCGCGCGGGCGCGGCCCTCTTCACTGAAAGCGCCCAACTGCACCCGCCATGGGCCGCTGGCCGGTTTTGCGGGCGGAGCGGCTTTGGCGGGAGCGGCCTTCTCCACCGGCTTGGGAGCAGCGGCGGGGGGCAGGGGCGCGGCGGTCCGCTTGCTTTCCGCCGGGGGCGATGCCTCCTTCCTCGCCGGAGTTGGGGCAGTGGCTGGCACGGAGGCCCCCTTCTTGTCGCGGCGGTCGTCCTGATCGAGCGCGGCGAGATCCTTGCGGCCTGCCTCATTCGCCATGGCGGCGCCCTGCTGACGCTGCGCGGCGGGGATATATTTGTCCATCTGCTTGAGGCTGGCGGTCGCCTGCGCCAGCCCGGCGGCCGACGCGCGGGTCATCAGAGCATAGGCGCGCACCCAATCCTTGGGCGTCAGGTCGCCGTTGAACAGCGCGGTGCCGACGATATATTGCGCGCGCGGCTCCCCCCGGTTGGCGGCGCGTTCCAGATAGGGCAGGGCGCTCGCCCGGTCGCCCTGCTGGAACATCAGCAGGCCCAGATTATCCTCCGCCCGCACATGACCCTGTTCGGCGGCCTTGCGATACCATTGGATCGCCGTGGCCATATTGGCGGAAACGCCGCGGCCCAGCTTGTAGGCCTGACCCATGTTGAACTGCGCGTCGGGATCGCCCGCCTGGGCCAGCGGCTGCCATTCCGCAACGGCCTTGGCATAATCGCCCTGCTGCCATGCATCGACGCCAGTCTTGACGTCCGCCGCCGCCGGTTGCGCAAGGGCGGCCATCATTCCCGCGGCCAGCGCGGCCCACATCTGCTTCATCTGACATGCTCCCAGCGTATCGCTTTGCAGCAGCCTATGATCGAACAAGGTTAAGAGCAACTTAGCAACATTAACTATAGGCCCGCCGATGCCCCCCCATTCCAGCCGCCGGAAGGCCCATGCGCCGCATTAACCAAATTTTAGGCGCCTGCGTGGCAATTTCCCGGACGATTGAAAATCTGGGGGAAATTGCGTGCGCATACTTGCTTTGGCATCGCAAAAGGGTGGTTCTGGAAAGACCACATTGTCCGGGCATCTGGCCGTGCAGGCGCAAATGGCCGGGGCGGGGCCTGTCGTCCTGATCGACATCGATCCGCAGGGGTCGCTTGCCGACTGGTGGAACGAGCGGGAAGCGGAGTTCCCCGCCTTTGCCCAGACGACGGTGGCGCGCCTTGCCGCCGATCTGGAGATATTGCGCCAGCAAGGGTTCAAGCTGGCCGTCATCGATACGCCGCCCGCCATCACCATGGCGATCCAGAGCGTCATTTCCGTGGCGGAACTGATCGTCGTTCCCACCCGTCCCAGCCCGCACGACCTGCGCGCCGTTGGCGCGACCGTGGACCTTTGCGAACGGGCGGGCAAGCCGCTGATCTTCGTCGTGAACGCCGCCACCCCCAAGGCGCGCATCACGTCGGAAGCCGCCGTCGCGCTCTCCCAGCATGGCACGGTCGCGCCGGTCACGCTGCACCACCGCACCGATTTCGCCGCATCCATGATCGACGGCCGCACGGTGATGGAGGTCGATCCCAAGGGACGCTCCGCCGGGGAGGTCGAACAGCTTTGGAGCTATGTTTCCGACCGCCTGGAAAAGAATTTCCGGCGCACGGTATTTTCGGTGCCCCACAGCGGCAGCACATCGGGCGCGCTTCGTCCCGCGTCGGGCGGCTTTGGCCGCCGCGTCGTGGGCCAGTGAGGGAGGGAAGAGACATGGCCGAACCCAAACCGCTCGCCTCCCTGACCTCAGGCCTTCTTGCCCGCAAGGGAGCGGCCCAGCCCGCGATGCGCCGCCCCGTCATGGGCTTTGGCGGCCAGGCCGCCGCGGCGATGTTGCAGGATGACCTTGGCTGGAACGACATGGGTTTTGACGTGACGGAGCCCGAACCTGCTCCGGCCGAACCCCGTTCGGTGGTGGGCCTGACGCCCATGACGACGCCGGTGACCGCCGCGCCCGTGCCCCCGGTGGTGGTGGAGCGCGTGGAACTGGCGGAGCGCGTGAAGGACGCCGTCGCAGCCGCCGCGCCCGTTACCCGTACCGTGCCGAAAGGACGCAAGGCGGCTTTCACGCTGCGGCTGGATTCCGAACGGCATCTGCGGCTGCGGCTCGCCTGCGCGGTCAGCGGCCGATCGGCTCAGCAGATCGTGACCGATGCGCTGGACGCGCTGTTGGCCACGCTACCGGAAATCGACCGTCTGGCGCAGCAGGTGCCGGGCGAACGCGACACGCATTGAAGAAGAAGGACCACGGCATGAAACGCACGGCTTTCGCCAAGGCGGCGGTTTCGTCGCTGATCTTGGCAACGACCATGGTGGGCTGCGCCGGATCGGCTTTCCGCCCTTCGGCCGCTGCACCGCAGCACCGGCAGGATCGCGATTCGCTCGCCGCCGCCACGGAAAAGGCTCTGGCCAGCCGCGATGGCGCAAAGGCAGTGAAGGCGGCGGAAGCGGCGGTAAGCGCCGATCCGCGCAACGCGGCCTATCGTCAGTTGCTGGGCCGCGCCTATGTGGCGAGCGGGCGTTTCGCTTCGGCGGAGACGGCGCTGACCGACGCCATGACGCTGGGCAATCGCGATGCGCGCACCATCGTCAGCCTTGCGCTGGTGAAAGCCGCTCTGGGCAAGAATGAGGCCGCGCGCGAATTGCTGAGCGCCAATGCCGATGTCGTGCCCGCTGGTGATTATGGGCTGGCCATGGCGATGGCGGGCGACGCAGAGGAAGGCGTGCGCATCCTGTCCGAAGCGATCCACGATCCGTCAGCCACCGCGCAGACGCGGCAGAACCTGGCCTATGCCTATGCTCTGGCAGGCCGGTGGAAGGACGCGCGCATGATGGCCGGGTTCGACCTTGAACCGCTGGCCGCGAATCAGCGCATCTCGCAATGGGCGCAAAGCGCCGCCCCCGTCTATACCGCGCAGCGCATCGCCCTGTTCATGGGCGTGAGCATCGACGGCGCAGATGCCGGACAGCCGGTCGCGCTTGCTCTTGCGCCCCGGCAGGATGCCGTGGACGTGGCCGCGAGCGATGCCGCAGCGCCTTCTCCTGAGATCGCCGTGGCCAGCGCCGATACCACCGATGCGCCTGCGGTCGACGAGACTTTGCCTGATGTGGCGGCCGCCACCCCGGTCCCTGCTCCGGCCTTTGCCGCGCCCAAGCCTGTTGTCCGCAGCGCCGCGCTTGCGCCCGCGCCTAAGGCTCGTGCGGCTGCGGCGACCCGGCCCGTCCGTCAGGCTGGCCCGGTAAGCAATTGGGTCGTCCAGCTCGGCGCCTATGACAATGCGGCCATCGCCAAGGAAAAATGGTTCGCCCTGGCGCGCCGCAACACTGCGATCGCCGCGCGTCCTGCCCTGACCAGCCAGATCAAGGTCAATGGCGCGACCTTCTCCCGCCTGGCGGTGAGCGGCTTTGGCGACCGGGCCGAAGCAGTGGCGCTGTGCCGCAGCATCCGCGCGCAACGCGGCCAGTGCTTCGTGCGCGAAAATGCGCCCGATGCCACGGCCCAGCGCTGGGCCTTGACGGCGAAGCGGCAGCAACTCGCTTCGCGCTGAGCCGACCGGAACAGGGGGGCGGGCTGACCCGCCTGCCTTTTCCTCACAGCAGCCGCAGCTGTCCCTGCTGCCCCGGCGGACGGAACAGGTCGGTCCGCAGCGTCAGCCGCTCGCTTGAAAGACCGGCGCGCTTGCGGGCTTTCAGGAAACGCGTGCGGATCAGCTCGGCCCACACGCCTTGCCCGCGCATCCTGGTGCCGAAGCCCGGATCATTGTCGCGCCCGCCGCGCATGTCGCGGATGATCGCCATCACCTTTCCGGCCCGGTCGGGATAATGTTCCTTTAGCCAGGCGCGGAACAGGGGCGCGACTTCGTGCGGCAGGCGGACCGGGATGAAAGCCGCGTCACGCGCCCCGGCCGCGGCGACGCGAGCGATGATCACCTCAATCTCATGATCCGTGATGGCGGGGATGATGGGCGACAGGCTGGCGGTGACCGGCACGCCTGCCTGCGTCAGCCGCCGGATCGCCTCGATGCGCCGGAGCGGATGAGCGGCGCGCGGCTCAAGCGTGCGCGCGACCTTGGGGTCCAGCGTGGTGACGGAGATCATGACCGCCACCAGCTGATCCTTCGCCATGCCGGTCAACAGGTCCAGATCCCGCAGCACCCGGTCCGACTTGGTTGTGATGAACAGGGGGTGGCGGCATTCCGCCAGCAGCTCGATACATTCACGCGTGATCCTCCAGTCGCGTTCGATCGGCTGATAAGGATCGGTGTTGGTGCCCATGGCGATCGGGGCCACCCGGTAGGACTTGCGCGACAATTCCTCGCGCAGCAGCCTGGCGGCATCGGGCTTGGCGAACAGGCGGGTTTCGAAGTCCAGCCCCGGCGACAGATCGTGATAGGCATGTGTCGGCCGAGCGAAACAATAGATGCAGCCATGCTCACAGCCGCGATAGGCGTTGATTGATTGGGTGAAGCCGATGTCGGGCGACCTGTTGCGCGCGATGATGGTGCGGGGATGTTCCACCGTCACCTGCGTGCGCAACTTCGGGGAGGGGCCGTCCACCTGTTCAAGGGCGTCGAGCCAGTCGCCGTCGGCAATATGTTCGGACAGGTTGAAGCGGCGGCTTTCGCCGTTCAACGTTGCGCCTCTGCCCTTCTCCACAGCCATGGCTGCTTAGAACATAAGAAGAACAAATTTGCAATCCCGTTGATCAGCGCTCCAGCAGCCGGGGCATCAGTTCCACGAAGTTGCAGGGACGAAAGCGGCTGTCGAGCTGGCTTGCCAATATGCCGTCCCAAGCATCCTTCACCGCGCCGGTCGAGCCGGGAAGGGCGAAGATATAGGTGCCGCGCGCAACGCAGGCGGTGGCGCGGGACTGGATGGTGGAGGTGCCGATGCTTTGATAGCTGAGCCACCGGAACAGTTCGCCGAAGCCGGGTATTTCCTTGTCCTGCACCTGCGCCAGGGCTTCGGGCGTCACGTCGCGGCCAGTGACTCCGGTGCCGCCGGTGGTGATCACGCAGTCGACCTGCGGATCGTCGATCCAGGCATGAAGACGCGCCACGATCGCGGAACGATCATCCTTTTCGATGCGGCGATCGGCCAATATGTGCCCGGCGGCCTCTATCCTGTCCGCCAAGGCGTCGCCGGACCTGTCCTCCGTGAGGCCCCGGCTGTCGGATACGGTCAGAAGGGCGATCCGCACCGGCTGGAAAGGGCGGCTTTCATCAATGGGCATCAGTCGGAGCCGCCCGCGATCACCGGGGCGTTGATCTGGCCCTTTTGCGTCAGGCGGACCATCCGAACGCCCTTGGCCGTGGGGAAGGCGGGCCACATGCCCTGCGCCATGCCGGTCAGGCACTCCGCCTCGCCCTTGGCCTGGATCTGGTACATCCAATAGTTGCGCATGACCGTGTTCACATAAGCGCGGGTTTCATAATAAGGCAGGGACTCGATGAAAAGCAGCGGGTCGCCATTGTCCTTGACCTCGCTGTTCCAGCGTTCGACCGGCACGGGACCCGCATTATAGGCGGCCATCACCTTGGGCAGCAGCCCGCCGGTCGCGCTCATGTCCCGCAGGCTTTCCAGATAGCGCTGGCCATATTCCATGTTGGTCGACGGCACGAATAGCTGGGCCGGGGAGGAAAGGCCCATGTCGCCGCCTGTTCCGGGCAGCACCTGCATCAGGCCGCGCGCCCCCGCGCTGCTCACGACATCGCTGCGAAAGCCCGATTCCTGGAGGGTATGGGCGAAGATGAGCGAGGGATCCACGCGCCAGCCCCCATCGGGCCGCCAGTCGGGCGTGGGGAAGCGGGCGAAGCTGCCCGGCTTCTTTCCGGCAGGGCCGTTATGGGCGAGCCAAAGCTGCGTCGCGGGCAGGTTGAGCGCTCCGGCGAGGTTCAGCAGCGCATCATATTCGGCCGCGCCGCCAAGCTTCGCCTGATGCCGGATAAGCTCCTCGGCCCGTCCGCTCTGGCCGATCGCTACAAGGGCGACGGCCGCGCGGATGTTGGGGCTGTCCTTGATCTGCCGCCATTCGGACGCGCCGAAATGAGGGGCCACGCGCGCGCCGCCGAGCGGCATGCCCAGCGTTTCGCGGGCGAGCAGGCCATAAAAGCTGTCTTCGTTGCGCGCGGCAGTCTTGAGCAGATTTTCGACCTTTTCGGCCTGGCCGCAGACCATATAGGCACGCGCGGACCAATAAGCGCCCGCCGCACGCATGTCGGCATTGCCCGCCAGCGCAGCCACGTTGGCGAAGGCGGGCGCCGCCGTCGTACAATCATTCTGACGCCATGATGCAAGGCCGGTCGTCCAATGCGCCTGCACCGCCCAGTCGCCACCGGCGCGCACGTCCAGCGCGCGCGCAGCCATGCGCCGGGCGCTGCTGTCGTCATTTTCGATATAATAGGACCAGGCGATGCGTTGCCGCGCCTCCGTCAGCCCCTCCGGCGACAAGCCTGCTTCCCTGCTGGAGAGCAGCGCTTCCGCGCCCGCCGGATCGTCATTCTTGATATAGGGGGTAATCTGCGCCACCAGCGCCTGCGCGAGCAGGTCGGTCTTGACCGTGGGCACATATTCCCGGCGGGGAGCGGAGCCCAGCCAGACCATCTTCTGCACCTGCGGAAGGACGGGCAGGATCGTCGCGCCGCGCTTCTGGGCGAGGCGCGATAGCTGATCGGCGTCGGGCAGCCAGGCTGCCTTGTTGATGAGGTCCAGAAGGTCGAACAGTTCGACGCGCGGCGAATCCTTCGCCAGATAGAGTTGCGCCAGCGCCACGGGGCGAACCGGATCGTCCGGGCCAAGCGCCAGGATCATCGCCTTGGCATCGGCCCATTTCTGATCCAACAGCGCTGCAAAGATCGCGGCGTAGCGCGCCTTGTCTCCATCGCTGACATCAAGGATGGAGCGGGACAGGCTGGCCGGGATGGCCGCCGCCGAAGTCGTGTCAGCCGAAGCAGGCAGGGCCGCGAGCGCCCCCATGGCGGCCAGAGCCAGGCAAGACGAGCGGGTCAGGACGCGAATCACCGTTATTCTTCCTCGATCAGGCGCTGCAAGGTCCGCCAGCATTCCGCTTTTGCCGCGGGCTGCCCCAGCAGCAGGCGCGGATGGAAAGTGGCGAAGGCTGGCACATTGCCGCCATCATGGTTAAAAAACTGTAAATCTTCTATCATGCGCGCCCCTTCGCCCGTCATGCTATTCGGGGGAGGGAGCAAGGTCCGCACCGTGCGGTCGCCCAATATCAGCAGCCGCCGGGGCGCCGCCAGAGCGACCTGCGTGCGCATGCGGCCAGCGGCGGCGCCCAGGTCCGCAGCCTCGACCATCCCGCCCGGCGGACGCGACAGAAAGAGCGACGCCAGATAGATGTCGGCCCGGACAAGGCCGATCGCGGCGAGCATCGCGTCGAAAAGCTGCCCCGCCCGGTCGGCGAGCAGGGTCCCGGCCGTCATGTCGGCAGGGTCCGGCATGTCGGTGACGACCATCAGCGACGCCTGCGCCTTGCCCTGCGGGAGGATGGGCGCGCCGGGCCAGCGCCGTTCCGGCTGGTGAGGATCATTCGCCAGCCAGTCGTGGAACCCTTCCAGACTTGCGGGTTTTTCCTGTTGCGGCGCTTGAATGGCGGGCGCGGCCGGTTGCGCCGGAGCCGCTGGCCGCAGCCAGTCCACCGGCTCCTCCGCCGTCGCGCAATCGACGCCGGCAAGGTCCCACCACGCCAGATAGGCGCTGGCGGCGGCCGCCGCATCTGCCTGCAATATTCCCCGCATCGATCTTCTAGGGCCAGAGGTTGACGCCGTGGTCAAGAATCTTCATCGGCACGGATGGCAAAACGTTTACGTAATACGGCGACCGGACTGAGGATGAGGGAACCACCGGACGCCTGATGGAGGACATATGAGCGAACGGGAATCGATGCCTTATGACATCGTCATTGTCGGCGGAGGCCCGGCGGGACTGTCAGCGGCGATCCGGCTGAAGCAACTGGCGAACGACGCGGGGCAGGAACTGGCGGTATGCGTGCTGGAAAAGGGGTCGGAAATCGGCGCCCATATCCTGTCCGGCGCTGTCATCGATCCCAAGGCGCTTGACGAATTGCTGCCGGACTGGCGGGACATGGGCTGTTCGCTTGCCGAAACATGGGTGACGGACAATCAGCACTGGTTCCTGACGAAGCGCGGCAAATTTTCCATGCCGCACATCGCTCTGCCCCGCTGGATGCACAACAAGGGCACCTATACCGGATCGCTTGGCAATTTGTGCCGCTGGCTGGCCGAGCAGGCCGAGGGGCTGGGGGTCGAAATCTTCCCCGGCTTCGCCGCCGCTGAAATCCTCTACAATGAGGATGGTTCGGTAAAGGGCGTCGCGACCGGCGACATGGGCATCGACCGCGAGGGCAATCGCAAGCCCGATTATCAGCCGGGGCTTGAACTGCACGCCAAATATACCTTCTTCGCCGAAGGCGCGCGCGGGCATCTGACCAAGATATTGAAACGGCAATTCGATCTGGATGCCGATAGCGAGCCGCAGGTCTACGGCATCGGCATGAAGGAATTGTGGGACATCGATCCCGCCATGCACAAGC
Source organism: Sphingobium sp. DC-2 (assembly GCF_000722555.1). Taxonomy (NCBI): domain Bacteria; kingdom Pseudomonadati; phylum Pseudomonadota; class Alphaproteobacteria; order Sphingomonadales; family Sphingobiaceae; genus Sphingobium; species Sphingobium sp. DC-2. The sequence continues at coordinate 176,417 of NZ_JNAC01000165.1, forward strand.
CGGGCCTGGTCATCCATACCCAGGGCTGGCCGCTGACGGACGCCTATGGCGGCGGTTTCCTCTATCACCAGTCCAATGGCCAGGTCGCGCTGGGCTTCGTCGTGGGCCTTGGCTACCGCAATCCCTATCTCTACCCGTTCGAGGAATTCCAGCGGTGGAAGCAGCACCCGGAAATCCGCAAATATCTGGAGGGCGGCCGTCGCGTGTCCTACGGCGCGCGCGCGATCAACGAGGGCGGGTGGCAGTCCATTCCGAAGCTGGCGTTCCCCGGCGGCGCGCTGATCGGCTGCTCGGCCGGCTTCGTCAACGTGCCGCGTATCAAGGGCACGCACACGGCCATGAAGTCCGGCATGCTGGCGGCCGAAGCGGCGTTCGCGGCGATCAAGGCGGAGCGCGGCGGCGACGTGTTGCAGGATTATGAGGATAATCTGCGGACGAGCTGGGTCGCCAGGGAATTGCAGCTCGTGAAGAATGCCGAGCCGCTGCTGGCCAAGTTTGGCGGCACCATCGGCACGCTGCTGGCGGGCATCGATATGTGGATGCGCACGCTCAAGATCGGCCTGCCCTTCACGATGAAGCACAAGCCCGACAATGAGAAGATCTGGCGCAAGGACCAGTGCGCGAAGATCGACTATCCCAAGCCCGATGGCGTCATCAGCTTCGACCGCCTGTCCTCCGTGTTCCTGTCGAACACCAATCATGAGGAGGATCAGCCGGTCCACCTGCAATTGAAGGACCCGTCGATCCCGATCAGCTACAACCTGCCCCTTTATGACGAACCGGCGCAACGTTATTGTCCGGCGGGCGTCTATGAAGTGGTGGGATTGGACGAAGGCGCGCCGCGCTTCCAGATCAACGCCCAGAATTGCGTCCATTGCAAGACGTGCGACATCAAGGACCCGACCCAGAATATCAACTGGGTCGTGCCGGAAGGCGGCGGAGGGCCGAACTATCCCAATATGTAGGCGGATCCTCCTTTCTTCCGTTCCGTTGCTGATGCTGCCGGGCATTGCCCGCGCATCGGTCGACCGGACCAGCGCGCTCCACGCCTATGCGCGGGGCCGTCTGGCCGACAGCAATGGGGCGGCGGCGATCGCGCTGGAAAATTACCGCCAGGCGCTGGCCGCTGACCCGGATCAGATGGATATCGCGCGGCGATCCTATTTCCATGCCCTGATCAGCGGGGACATGGCGCTGGCGATGCGGTCCGCCGCCTTGCTGGATCAACAGGGCGTCTTGCCGAGGGACGGCGCCCTGCTGTTCCTTTCCGGCGCGCTCAGCCGCAAGGACTGGCAGGCCGCGCGCCAGTGGACCGACCGCCTCGTTTCGGAGGGCAATTTCGCCTTTCTCGCGCCTATCCTGCGTAGCTGGATCGCGCTGGGAGAGGGCAGGGTCGCTGCTTCCGAAGTGGAAGGGACGGATCGGTTCGCATCACTGGTGCAGCGCTATGCCGATGAGCATGCGGCGTTGCAGGCGCTGGCGCGGGGCGACGTCAAGGAAGCCGGGCCAGCCGTCAATCGCGCGCTGGCGCTGCGCACGGCCGACCTCACCGAATTGCGCCTGTTTTTCGCCGCGCAACTGGCGGCGCGCGGGGCAAAGGAACAGGCGCTTGCCCTTCTTCCCGCTGGCGAGGCGAACTATGCCAGGGCGCGCGATGATCTGAATGCCCGGAAAGGGCGGAGTGACGCCGGAAAGCCGCTCACGCCGGCACAGGGATTTGGGCGGCTTCTGACGCGCCTTGCGACGGATGTGAGCACGGATGACGCGACGCGCATTCTGGGCATCCGCCTTGCCCGGATCGGCAGCTTCGCCAATCCGTCCGGCGTGGACGGCCGCATCGTCCTTGCGCAGTTGCTGAGCGAGGCGGGATATTCCCGCTACGCCATTGAGGAGGCGCGGAAGGTTCCGGCCGATGGCTGGTTCGGCGTGCTGGGGCAGGCCGCCCTCGCCGATGCGCTGGCGCAGGCGGGCGACAAGGAAGCGGCCATCCGCCTGGCGCGCAGCCTGGCCGCCGCGCCGGGCGCAAGTGCGGAGCGCCATGTCCGGCTGGGCCGCCTGCTGGCCAATGCCGGGGATTTCAGCGGGGCCGCCGAGGCGTTTCGCGCGGCGCAGGCGGCCTATGCGCCCGGCGCCGTGCCCTGGGCGCTCCTGCTGTTCGAAGGCAGCGCGCTGGAACAGGCGGGGCGCTGGGATGAGGCGCGGGCCGTGTTGGAGCGGGCCGCCAAGGCCGCGCCGGGCGAGGCGGTGGTGCTCAACTATCTGGGCTATGCGCAGATCGAGCGGCGGCAGAATGTGGAGGAGGCGCTGGCGCTGCTGAAACAGGCGAGCGCGCTCAAGCCCGAAGATGCGTCGATCATGGATTCGCTTGGGTGGGCGCAGTTCGTGACCGGCAATGTGACGGAAGCCGTGCCCGTGCTGGAGCGTGCGGCGGCGGGCGCTCCAAGCGATGCGACGATCAATGAGCATCTGGGCGATGCGCTCTGGACGGCGGGCCGCCGGTTCGAGGCGCGATATGCCTGGAAGGCGGCGGCCGTTTTTGCGGAGGGCGAGGCGGCGGCGCGGCTCAAGGCCAAGACACGGGAAGGATTGAAACCGGAATATGCCGCCCCTTGATGCGGACATGCCGCCCGGCGTCGCGCCCGGCGTGGGAGAATTGACCGAGACCGCTTATGCGAAGGTCAACCTCGCGCTCCATGTGCGGGAGCGGCGGGCAGATGGCTATCATGCGCTGGAAAGCCTGTTCGTGTTCGCGCAGGATGGCGATGTGCTGACCGGGCGCATCGCCGACGGGCTCAGCCTGACCATCGAAGGCCCTTTTGCGGCGGGGCTGGAGGCGGGGGAAGGCAATCTGGTCATGAAGGCTGCGCGCGCCATGCTGGACCAGGTGGGGCAGGGACGCGGCGCGACGTTGAGGCTGGTCAAGAATCTGCCGGTGGCGTCCGGCATCGGCGGAGGATCGGCCGATGCCGCCGCCGCCTTGCGCCTGCTGGACCGGTTGTGGGATGCGCGTGTCCCACAGCCGGAGCTTGAGCGGATTGCCTTGTCGCTCGGATCGGACGTGCCCGCCTGCCTCGCCAGCACGGCGCAGATGGTGCGCGGACGCGGCGAGGTGCTGGAGCGCGCAGATCTGGCGGGGCTGCCGGGCACGCCCATGCTGCTCGTCAATCCGGGTGTTGGGGTTTCGACGGCGCAGGTCTTCGCCGATTGGGATCAGGTGGATCGGGGCGTGTTGAACGCCAGCAGTCTGGACGGCGTGATTGCTGACGGCCGCAACGATCTGGAACCGGCGGCCGTGGGGATTGCGCCTGTGATCGCGGATGTGCTGGCGGACCTGAGGCAATGCGCGGGCGTCCGCCTTGCCCGCATGTCGGGATCGGGCGCGACATGCTTTGCCCTTTTTGGCACGCAGGCGGAGGCGCAGGCCGCCGCGGCCGCCCTGAAGCGGCGGCGCGATGGCTGGTGGGTCATGGAAACAAGGATCAGGGCGGCGTGAGCGAGGCTTTTACTCAGATTGACGGCGGCGATCTCAACCTGCTGATCATCGCGGACCATGCATCGGCGCATGTTCCAGAGGATATCGACCTTGGCATCGATCCGGCGCTGCTCAAGGATCATATCGCCGTGGACATCGGCGTGGCCGGGGTCAGCCGCCTGCTTGCCGGGCAGCTGGGATGCACCACCATCCTGGGCGGGGTGTCGCGGCTGGTGATCGACCTCAACCGGGAGGATGACGCGCCGGGCCTGCTGCCGGTGATGAGCGATGGTCATGCCATCCCCGGCAACCGCCATGCTGACCTTGCCGATCGCATGATGCGTTTCCATCACCCCTATCATCATCATATCGAACGCGTTCTGGAGGGGATGGGGAACGCCTTCATCCTGTCCGTGCACAGCTTCACCCCGCGGCTCGCCAGCGATCCGCAGCAGCATCGGCCATGGGACATCGGCATCCTCTACAATCAGGATGACCGTGCCGCGTGCATCGCGATCCCGTTGCTGGAGCAGGCCGGGCTGATCGTCGGCGACCAGCAGCCTTATTCCGGCAAGCTGCTCAACGCGACGATGAACCGCCATGCCGAAGCGAACGGCATCCCTTATCTGGGCATCGAGATGCGGCAGGACCTGGTCGCCGACGAGGCTGGGCAGCGCCGCTTTGCGGACATATTGGGTCCCGTGGTGCTGGAATGCCGCAATAGCCTTGCGTGACTCGCGCCTTTTTGAAAAAGAGGCCCGCGCAAGAAGGGTAGGTTTATGTCTCACACGTTCGACAAGTCGAAGCTGCCGAGCCGTCATGTCTCGGTCGGTCCAGAGCGGGCTCCGCATCGCAGCTATTATTATGCGATGGGCCTTACCGAGGAAGAGATCGGCCGCCCCTTCGTAGGCATTGCGTCCGCAGGCAATGACAGCGCGCCGTGCAACACGACGCTGGACATGCAGGCCGACTGGTGCCGCCAGGGCGTGAACGAGGCGGGCGGCATGCCGCGCCGGTTCAACACCATCACGGTGACGGACGGCATCGCCATGGGCCACCAGGGCATGAAAAGCTCGCTCGCCAGCCGCGAAGTGATCGCGGATTCGGTCGAGCTGTCGGTGCGGGGCCATTGCTATGACGCGCTGGTCACCTTTGCCGGGTGCGACAAGTCGCTGCCGGGCATGATGATGGCGATGCTGCGGCTCAATGTGCCGTCGATCTTCGTCTATGGCGGGTCGATCCTGCCGGGCCGGTTCGAAAATCGCGACGTGACCGTTGTCGACGTGTTCGAAGTGGTGGGCAAATATGCGGCGGGGGCCTGTCCGCTCAAGGACGTCATCGCGCTGGAAAAGGTCGCCTGCCCCGGACATGGCGCATGCGGCGGCCAGTACACCGCCAATACCATGGCCTGCGTCGGTGAGGCGATCGGCCTGTCGCTGCCCAACAGCAACATGGCGCCCGCGCCGTACAAGAGCCGGGAAGAAGTCGCTGTTGCCGCGGGGCGCCAGGTGATGGAATTGCTGGCGAAGAACATCCGTCCGCGCGACATCTGCACGCGTGAGGCTTTCGAAAATGCCGCGCGCATCGTTGCAGCGACGGGCGGTTCAACCAATGGCGCGCTGCACCTGCCCGCCATGGCGAACGAGTGCGGCATCGATTTCGACCTGTTCGACGTGGCCGAGATCTTCAAGTCGACGCCCTATATCGCCGACCTCAAGCCCGGTGGCAAATATGTCGCCAAGGACATGCATGACGCAGGCGGCGTCTACATGCTGATGAAGACACTGTTCGACAACGGCCTGCTGCATGGCGACTGCATGACGGTGACGGGCAAGACCATTGCCGAGAATATTGAGGAAGTGACCTGGAATCCCGACCAGAAGGTCATTTACGACGTCAAGTCGCCGATCACCCCGACCGGCGGCGTCGTCGGCCTTAAAGGCACGCTCGCGCCCAATGGCGCGATCGTGAAGGTCGCGGGCATGCACCGGCTCCAGTTCGAAGGGCCAGCGCGGGTCTTCGAATGCGAGGAAGATGCTTTTGCGGCGGTCGAGGCGCGGGATATCGCCGAAGGCTGCGTGATCGTCATCCGCTATGAAGGGCCAAAGGGCGGCCCCGGCATGCGGGAGATGCTGGCGACCACGGCGGCGCTTTACGGGCAGGGCATGGGCGAGAAGGTGGCGTTGATCACTGACGGCCGCTTCTCCGGCGCGACGCGCGGCTTCTGCATCGGCCATGTCGGCCCCGAAGCGGCCGAGGGTGGGCCGATCGCGCTGGTGGAGAATGGCGACATCATCGCGATCGACGCGGAAGCGGGCACGATCGACCTGAAGGTCTCCGAATCGGTGCTGGCGGAACGGCAGAAGAACTGGAGGCCGCGCCAGAATGATTATCAGTCCGGCGCGCTTTGGCGCTATGCGCAGAATGTGGGACCGGCCTACAAGGGAGCGGTAACGCATCCCGGAGCAAAGGCCGAAACCCATGTCTATGCGGATATCTGAGACCTTGGCGGTGGCGGGGCTTCTGTGCCTCGCCCTTGCAGCCTGCGACAGTGGCAGGGACCCCGCATCCGCTCTTCCCGAGACGGCGGCGGTATCGGACGGCACGGGTGGCATGGCCGATTGCGCCATTGGGCCAAGGGCGGCGTGGAGCCGTAGCTGTGCGGTCGAGCGATCCGGCGATCTGCTGACATTGCGCCATCCCGGCGGCGGCTTTCGCCGTTTTCATGTCGTGACGGACGGGCGCGGGCTGGTGGCGGCCGATGGGTCGGAGCAGGCGGCGGTCACCGTGCTGGGCAAGGACCAGATCGAACTCAGCATCGGCGAAGATCGCTATCGTTTGCCCGCGACGATCGCCGCAGCGGCCAAGCCGTGACACCCTGCCCGGTGGTGACGGCGGCGCAGATGCGCCGGGCCGAACAGGCCGCGATCGCCGCTGGCGTGGACGAATACAGGCTGATGGAACGGGCGGGGGCTGCGGCAGCGGAGATCGTCTGGCGTGCGGGCGGCAAGCGTGATCTGCTGGTCCTGTGCGGACCGGGCAATAATGGCGGGGACGGCTTCGTCGCCGCGCGGCTGCTGCGCGCGCGCGGCGTTCCGGTGCGTGTGGCGGCGCTGGGTGAGAGCCGCACCGAATGCAGCCGCACGGCGCGCGCGGCGTGGGATGGTCCTGTCGAACCGCTCGCAACGGCTGCCCCCGCCACGCAGATTGTCGATGCCCTGTTCGGCACGGGCCTGACACGCGGATTGGACAAGGATGTTGCCGACAGACTGGCCGCGCTGACCGGGCAGGCGAGTTTCAGCTATGCGATCGACCTGCCGAGCGGGGTGGAAACGGATAGTGGGGCGCTGCTTTCGCAGGTGCCCCGATTTGGCATTTGCATCGCATTGGGCGCGCTGAAGCCCGCGCATCTCCTCTATCCCGCCGCATCCTGTTTCGACCGGCTGGTCTGTGCCGATATCGGCGTGGACGCGCCCGATAAGGTGCAGCGGCTTGCGGCTCCTGTTCTGAGCAGCCCGGTGCCGTCCGCGCATAAATATAGCCGGGGGCTGGTGGCGGTGGCCGGCGGAGACATGGCGGGGGCGAGCAGCCTTGCCAGCCATGCAGCGGCGCGGTCGGGCGCTGGCATGGTGCGTCATATCGGCCTGGGGCAGCCCGGACGCGGTCCCGATGCGCTTGTGGAATTGAAGGGCGAAGCGCCTGATCAACTGGCCGCACTGCTGCGTGACCGGCGTCTGGCGGCTGTGCTTGCGGGGCCGGGACTGGGCAGGGACGACCGGGCACGGGCAAGGCTGGACACGGTGCTGGCCTGCGGCCGCCCGCTTGTGCTGGATGCCGATGCGCTGACGCTGCTGGGCGATGGGGGCGATCCTGCCGTGCCTGCGGGTTCGGTTCTGACGCCGCATGAAGGGGAGTTCGTCCGGTTGTTCGGCGATCTGCCCGGCAGCAAGATCGACAGGGCGGCCGAAGCGGCGCGGCGCTGTGGCGCTGTCGTCATCTACAAGGGCGCCGATAGCGTCATTGCCGCGCCTGATGGCCGGGTTGCGATCGCATCCGGGGCGTCCTCCTGGCTCTCCACCGCGGGGACCGGAGACGTGCTGGCGGGCCTCGTGGCGGGGCGGCTGGCCGTGACGGGCGATCCGTTCCGGGCGGCGTGCGAGGCGCTATGGCTGCATGGCGAAGCCGCGCGCCGGGCAGGTCCCGCCTTCATCGCGGACGATTTGATCGCGCGACTGCCAGCCGCTATCGCCTGCCGCTTGTGACGTCCGCCGACAATGACCTGATCGTCCGCATCGCCGCGAAGGGCGATGGCGTGACCGCCGATGGACGGCATGTCGCCCTGGCCGCTCCGGGCGACCGGCTGACGGCTGATGGCGCGCTGCTCCATGGGCCGCATCATGCGGAACCTCCGTGCGTCCACTTCCCGGCCTGTGGCGGGTGCGAGCTACAGCATGTCGATGAGGCTAGCCTGGCCGATTTCGTCAGCGCGCGCGTCGCCGGGGCGCTTGCGGGTCAGGGCGTGGAGGCCGCCGAACTGCTGCCGCCGCATCTGTCTCCACCCCGCACCAGAAGGCGCGCATCGCTGCGTGCGGCGCGGCAGGGACGGAAAGTCACCATCGGTTTTGCCGAATCGGGCAGCCATGTGCTGATCGACCTTGCCATGTGCGAAGTTCTGGACCCCCGGCTGTTCGCGCTGGTTGCCCCGCTGCGGACGCTGCTCAACCTGATCCTGCCGGACAGGCGTGCGGCCCATGTCCGCATGTCGCTGACCGATCAGGGCGTCGACCTGCTGCTGGAAGGCGTTCGGGTGGAGGGCCTTGCCGCTGACGAGGCGCTGCTGGAGTTCGCCGCCGCGCATAAGCTCGCGCGGTTGACGATCGATGAGGGCGATGGGCAACAAGCGCGCTGGGAGCCGGAGCCGGTGACGGTCAGCTTCGGCGGCGTTCCTGTTGCTTTCCCGCCATTCGCCTTTCTGCAAGCCACGCCCGATGGCGAAGCGGCTCTGGTGGAGGTAGTGCGGCAGGCCCTACCGCCCCAGGGCGCGATAGCGGATCTGTTCTGCGGGCTTGGCACCTTCGCCCTTGCTTTGGGAGAGGCGCGGCCCGTCTATGCGGCCGAAGCGGCGCGCGATCTGGTGCTGTCGCTCAAGAGCGCCGCGAATCGGGCGCAGCGGCGGATGGCCGTGGATCATCGCGACCTGTTCCGCCGCCCGCTCACGCCGCAGGAACTGAACCGCTTTGCCGCCATCGTGATTGACCCGCCGCGTGCGGGCGCGCGGGAGCAGGTGATGCAACTTGCCGCCTCGTCGGTGCCGGTGATCGCCTATGTCTCGTGCAATCCGGCCAGCTTCGCACGGGACGCCGCGCATCTGATTGCGGGCGGCTATCGGCTGGCGAGCGTCAAGCCGGTGGGGCAGTTCCGCTGGTCGACCCATGTCGAACTGGCGGGCACTTTCCGGCGCTCATGAAAATTGTCCCCCGCCGCTGTTACGGCGAGGGACAGGCATCCTCTCCATGGGGGGAGCTTGAGCTTGATTAGCCCAGCTTGATGACAGTTGCGCGACGGCGTGCGGGAACCGGATCGGCATAGAGGCTGGCCATCGGCTCGTCCTCCACTTCGATGATCGCTTCCGATGTAAAGCCGTTGAAGCCGGTCCGCATCGCCGCGCCATAAGCGCCCAGCATCCCGATTTCGATATAGTCACCCGCCTGCACGTCGCCGGGCAGCATGAACGGGCCGGCCATATGGTCCATGTCGTCGCAGGTGGGGCCGTAGAAGGAGAAGCCGGTCAGTTCCGCCTCGCTCTCTTCCTCGCGCAGCAGCGCCACGGGGAAGCGCCAGCCGATATGCGCCGCGTCGAACAGCGCGCCATAAGCACCGTCGTTGATGTAGAGTTCGGTCCCCCGGCGGCGTTCGACCCGCACGATGACGGAGCTATATTCCGCCGACAGCGCGCGGCCGGGTTCGCACCACAGTTCCGCCGAATAGCTGATCGGCAGGCTTTCGAAGCCGCGATGGATTGCGTCGAAATAGGCTTCCAGCGCGGGCGGCTCCATTCCGGGATAGACCGACGGGAAGCCGCCGCCGACATCGATGATGTCCACCGTCACCGCTGCATCGACGATGGCGGCGCGGACGCGTTCGATGGCGTCGCTATAGGCTTGCGGGCTCATCGCTTGGCTGCCGACATGGAAGCAGATGCCCAGCGCGTCGGCCGCCTGGCGGGTGGCCATCAGCAGTTCGCTGGTTTCACCCAGTTCAACGCCGAACTTCGACGCCAGGCTGAGTTCGGAATGCTCCGAAGAGACGCGCAGGCGGACGCACAGTTCCAGGTCGGCCGCTCCACCGGTGGCGCGTACGATCTTTTCCAGTTCGTCCATCGTGTCGAGCGAAAAGGTGCGCACGCCATGCACATGATAGGCTTCCGCGATCGCTTCCTCGGCCTTGACCGGGTGCATGAAGCACAGCTTCGCATCGGGAAGCGTTTCCGCGACGAGGCGAACCTCTGCGATCGACGCAACGTCATAATGCGTGATTCCGCTATCCCACAGCGTGCGAATAAGATCCGCCGAAGGGTTCGCCTTGACCGCATAGAGCGAGCGGCCCGGAAACTTCTGAGCGAAGAATCGAGCGGCCCGGGCTGCTGCCTGGGGACGAATAAGCGTTACCGGTGCTGCCGGTTTGAGGGCGGTCGCTACCCCCAGCGCGCTATGATGCTTGTGCAACTCAAGGGACCTCCAGTGTAGTCGTGGCAATCAAGCTGCCTTGCGGTGGAAGTCCCATGGGGCAGCGGAAGGGCGATATATGCGTAGGGGTCCCCCCTGTAAAGCGCGCGTGTAAATTTTGTTGCGCGCAAGGGCACAAAGCGTGCGTCAGGAGAGGCGGGACTTGAAGTCCGCGTAGGAAAAGCGGCGGATTTCCTTGAGTTCGTCGGTATCCGAATTCCACAGCCAGATGCCGGGCAGGGGTACGCCGTTGAAAGTGTTGGTCTTCACCATCGAATAATGCGCCTGGTCGAGGAAGGCGATCCGCCGTCCCGGAGTCGCGCCGCCGGGGACTCGATAGTCGCCGATGATATCCCCGGCGAGGCAGGACGGACCGCCGAGTCGGGTGACGGGGCCGTCCGCCTGCTCATGGAGCATGGCCGGGCGGTAGGGCGCCTCGATCACGTCAGGCATGTGGCAGGTCGCCGAAATGTCGGTGATCGCCACGGCCATGCCGTTGTCGATAACGTCGAGTATCTCTCCGACCAGGATGCCAGCGTCGAGCGCCATCGCTTCGCCCGGTTCGAGATAGAGGGCAAGGCCGGTCCGGGCCCTAACGCGCTTCAGGAAGTCGATGAGGTCATCGCGCTGGTAATCCGCCCGCGTGACATGATGGCCGCCGCCGAAGTTCAGCCATTCAAGGCCGCTTACATGGGGCATGATGCGCGATTCGATCGCGGCCCAGGTACGTTCGAGCGGAAGGAAATCCTGTTCGCACAAGGAGTGCATGTGAAGGCCGGAAACGCCCTCCAGATGTTCGGGCCGCAACTGGTCGATGGGAAAGCCAAGGCGGCTGTGCGGCTGGCAGGGGTCGTATTTCGCGACCTCGCCCTCGGCATGGAGGGGGTTGATGCGCAGGCCGATGTCGAAGTCATGGCCAGCAGCGCGCGCGGCTTCGATCACATCGCTCATGCGTGCGATCTGGCCGGGGCTGTTGAAGATCACATGGTCGGAAATTTTGAGGATTTCGGCGAGGTCGTCCGGTTTGTAGGCAGCGCAATAGGTCGCGACCTCCCCGCCATATTCCTCGCGGCCCAGACGCGCTTCGTAGATGCCGGAAGCGCAGACGCCGTCCAGATATTGCGCGACCACGGGGCCAAGGGACCACATGGAAAAAGCCTTGAGCGCGCCCAGCACCTTGATGCCCGCACGGTCGCGAATGCCGGCCAGGATGGAGAGGTTCCGGCGTATCGCGGCCTCGTCCACCACGAAGGCGGGCGAGGGTACGCGGTGCAGGTCGAAATGCGCGAATGCGGCGGGATCGCCTGCTTTGGTTTCCATAATATCTCCGTCCGGGCCGAGCCCTTCATCGAACGCAAGTGAAATGCCTTAGCCGGGGCTCAGGCTGGCCCTTCGACTTCGCTCAGGGCGAACGGGTTTGGCGCAAGCTAGAAATCGAGCGGCTTGTCCAATTCCTTCACCTGCCAGGGCAGGCCATGCTTGTTCAGCATGTCCATGAAGGGATCGGGATCGAACTGTTCGATGTTGAACACGCCTTCGCCCTTCCATGCGCCGGTCAGCATCAGCGCAGCGCCGATCATCGCGGGGACGCCGGTGGTGTAGCTGACCGCCTGATTGCCGGTTTCGGCATAGGCGTCCTCATGATCGCAGACATTGTAGACATAGACGGTCTTCTGCTGCCCGTCCTTCTGGCCGGTGGCGATGTCGCCGATGTTGGTCTTGCCCTTGGTCGTGGAACCCAGGCTCGACGGTTCAGGAAGGACGGCTTTGAGGAACTGGAGGGGGATAATCTCCTGACCGTTGTATATGACTGGATCGATGCGGGTCATGCCGACATTCTGGAGAACTTCCAGATGCTTGAGATAGGCGTCGCCGAAGGTCATCCAGAAGCGTATCCGTTTAATTTCAGGGTAGAATTTGGCGAGGCTTTCCAGCTCCTCATGATACATGAGGTACATATTCTTCTCGCCGACCTGATCGAAATCGAAGACCTGCCTGTGCTTGAGCGCGGGGCCTTCGACCCACTTGCCGCCTTCCCAGTGGCGCGAAGGCGCGGTGACTTCGCGGATGTTGATTTCCGGGTTGAAGTTGGTGGCGAAATGCTGGCCATGGTCGCCGCCGTTGCAATCGAGAATGTCGAGCGTGTCGATGCGGTCGAGCAGATGCTTCTTGATGTAGCTCGCGAAGACGCTCGTCACGCCTGGGTCGAAGCCGGAGCCCAGCAGCGCCATGATGCCCGCTTGCTTGAAGCGGTCATGATAGGCCCATTGCCAGCTATATTCGAACTTGGCGGTGTCGCGCGGTTCGTAATTGGCGGTGTCGAGATAGTCCGTCCCGGTCGCAAGGCAGGCGTCCATGATCGCCAGGTCCTGATAGGGGAGGGCGAGGTTCACGACCAGCCTGGGCTGGACCTTTTCTATGAGGGCGACGGTTTCTTCGACATTGTCGGCATCGACCTGGGCCACGTCGATGGTGACGCCGGTGCGGGCCTTCACCGATTCGGCAACTTTCTCGCAGGAAACGATGCGGCGGCTGGCGAGGGTGATATGGCTGAAAATATCAGGGTTCATCGCCATCTTGTGAACCGCGACAGAACCAACGCCGCCCGCGCCAATGACCAGAACCTTGCTCAATTACCTGCTCCATAGCTGCACCGCGCCGGATGCGCGAAAGCGCCCATATAGGGAGTCAGCGTTACAGCGCAAAGTCAGACATGAGGCGAAGCTGGCCATCCGCCCGCGCCGGGCAAATCAACGCCATCAATCAATCAATCCGCACGCCAGAGGAACCCGGAACGATTCGACAAGCGGCGAATTGAAGCTGTGGAGTGCGGCAAGATGCCAGATATCCATTCTGATCCCGGAAAGGCGGATACCGGCGCAGATCGCAGGCCGCTTGTCGCCGCGGAGTTGTTGCTGACGCTTGTCCGATCCCGCCGCTATCATCTTGAAGAATTGGTGGACGGGGACGGCCCGTTCTGGATTTCGATCGGCTTGTTCATCAATGATGAATATGGCGTCGAAACCGGCCTTGAACGGGTAATCGACTTTGCCGACGAGTCGATCGAGACAAGCCGGGCGATGCTGAAAATGATGATCGAGCGCGGCTTCGTGCAGCGATATATCACCAGCGCGCAGGAGGAAGCATATCGGCTGACGCCCAACTACTCCATGTCGTTCGGCCGTTTTCTACAGCGCCAGTTCGATCATATCAAATCGGCGTGCGGTGCGATGTGAAGCACAAGAATGGCTGAGCGGTCAGAAGCTCGCGCCGTCCACCCTGTTGATCCTGAGCGCGTCGATGTCGATGTCCGGCACGCAGCGCAGGTTGATGGCGCGCATGGGGCCGTCGGGGGATTCTCCCAGAGCAAAGGCCTGAGCGCCGCAGGTGGCGCAGAATTGATGCGTGATCTTGTGCTTGTAGAATTGATAGCTGGTAAGCCCGTTGCCGCCGCTTTCGAGGGTGAACTGATCGGCGGGCACGAAGGTCAGCAGAAAGCCTTTCCGGCGGCAGTGCGAGCAGTTGCAGCTCATCGCCTCGTCCGGCGCGTCACCGGCCACGGTGAAGGTGACTGCGCCGCAATGGCAGCTTCCGGCATAGGACATTTGTAAGCTCCTCTCATATCGGGACGCGAATAGAGAGCCATGGGCCAGCGGCAATCAAGGGAAATGATGCGCCACACGGGACCAGAAGGGGGAAATGTCCGGCTTTTCCTTTTTCGCCGGTGCAGCTTAGGGCTTATGCTCCCCCGGAATGGCCGGTTATGGCCAAGGATATACCCCTTGATAGCAGTGCGGCCCTGATCCGCGCCATGATAGCTTCGCCTTCCACAGTGCGAAGGAGGCCGCCTTGTCAGAGGAACCCATTCCCATTTCAGGCGCAGAAGACAGGCGCGATTTCCTGAGGAGCTGCGGGCGTTTCGCCGTCACCCTTCCGCCCGCCGTCACCATATTGCTGTCGACGTCGCTGTCTTCCGAAGCGATCGCCAAGTCCGGCGGTGGTGGCGGCGGGGGCGGTCCGAAGGGTAATAACGGCCTGGGCAACGGCCCTGACCCGCAGCCGCCCGGCAACCCCCGGATCAACGACGGGCCGGGCACCAGCCCCGGCAACCCCGGCAATCGCAAATAGGTTGAGCGCTGAATGACGCCCTGGTTCCACGGCCGGTGCGGATGATGCTGCGTTTGTCCCATGGCACATCCATCGTCTTCATCGACGGCCAGCCGCTCATCTTTTCCTCCGGCAGCCAGTCGCTGCTGGGGATGAACCAGATTGCTGGCTATGTGGGATGCCGGCTGGAGGAAGGCATTCCCTTCGCCCAACTGGCGCAGGAGGTGCTGGAACGCGGCTTTGCCGAACCACGGGCGATGCTGCGCGCGGTACTGGCGAACTGGTCCCTGCGCGGGCTGGTGAATGCGTGCGACCCGCCGCCATCGTCCCCGCCCTGGTCCGTGCAGCGCATCGCCATTGGCGGCGTGCGTTTCGCGCTGCGCCATCACGACCGGGTCCTCGCCGCGCGCGTGGCCCCGCTTTTCACCCATCTGGAAGCAGGCGGCGAGGCCGCCGCCATCACCTATGACCTGTGGCAGGATGACGGCATGGCCTGCCTCAGCCGCGATGGCGAGCCCGCATCCGTCATGCAAGTGGCGCAGGCCGCGCCCGTCATCAAGGCCAGGATCGCCGATGATATCTTGAAATCCCCGGTCTGGCTGCTGGCGCTTCATGCCGGTTGCCTGCACCGGAACGGCAAGGCCCTGCTGATCCTGGGAGAACCGGGGGCGGGGAAGACGACGCTTACCTCGTGGCTGACGGGGCAGGGTTTCGTTTATGGCGGCGACGACATCACCGTGGCCGGTGACGATGGCAGGGTGACGGGATTGCCCTTCCTGCCATCGGTAAAGTCAGGGGCGTGGAAGCTGCTGGCGCCGGTTTACGAGGATCTGGCGCGCCTGCCGGTGCATGTCCGCCCCGACCGCAGGCGCGTGCGTTTCCCAACGCCGCGCGAAATGGCTGGCGGCGCGCCTGCCAGGATCGGCTGGATCGTGAAGCTGCGCCGTTCCCGCTCCGGTCCCGCGCGGCTTGAGGAGATGCCTTCAGCGGTGGCATTGAAACATCTTCTGGCCGAAGCGACGTCACGCAGCCGGGGCATGGCCCGTCCGTCGCTCGACGTCATGATAGCGGCCGCCGCCGCAGCACGGTGCTGCGAACTTCATTATACACGGCTTGACGATGCGTCGCGGCTGCTGAAGCTGATGTGCGACGATGAACCGGCTTGATCATCTGCGCGGCCTGCTCGCCTGCCTGAATGGAGAGATGCCGGAAAGCAGCGACTGGACGGGCATCATCCAGATCGCCAATCATGCGCTGTGCACGCCGATGGTGGCGAGCCGGTTGCAGCAGGCCGGGGTTTTTTCCGCGCTGCCCGATGACCTGCAACGCTTCCTGCGGGAAATCCAGTCGCGCAACGCGGAAAGGAACCGGCGGCTTTTGGAGCAACTGGACGAGGCGGCGGCGCATTTGAATGCGATCGGCGTGCAGCCCGCATTGCTCAAGGGAACTGCCTGGCTGGCGAGCGTGGATGCAGCGCAACGCCCGGACCGCCTGATTACCGACCTGGACCTGATGGTTCCGGCGCGCGATTTCGGCCGCGCGGTGGAGCAATTGACCTGCGCGGGCTACAGGCTGGACACGCAGTTGGTGCGCCCCGGCATACCCGTTGTGCTTCTGCGCCCGGAGGATGCGGGAACGGTCGACCTGCACGGCGAATATGGCGGGGCGACGACGCTGCGCTTCTGCCATGATGACGTGGCTGCCGACGGGTCGCTCCGGCATTTGGGGCGCGGCGGCGTGATCCTACCCTCGCCGGTCGCCAGCATGGCCATCCTGCTGCTGCACGATCAGTTGAAGGGCCGGGATTATCTGAGGGGACGGATCGACCTTCGGCACCTGCTGGACATGCAGGCGCTGGCGGCGGGGTTTGGCGATGCCGAATGGGAGCGGCTGGAGCGGCTGTTCGCAACCGGCTACGCACGGGCGGCGGCGCGGACGCAACTGCTGACCGCGTACAGGCTGCTGAAGATGGAAGTACCCGGTTCTGTTGTCCGCGACAGGCGTGCGAGGCTGCAATATTGGCGGCGGCTGATGCAGATACGCTGGCCCAGGATCGCGCTGCCGCTGACGATGCTGTCGCTGCTCGACCCGCAATATCTTGCAGCGCGCCGGTCCTGGAAACGGGCGGAGGCGGGCCTGCCGTCCGGCGGCGATCGCAAGGCGCGCGCATGGCTCCCCCGGCGGGCGAGCGTCGCGCGGCTGTTGAGCTGGAAGGAAGTGGGGAAGATCTGACCCGGCTGGCCCATCAACTGACGAGCCGTTTCAATCCTTCCACCGTGTCGGCTTCGCTGGCGGGCTTGTCGCGGCGGATGCGCGCGATGCGGGGAAAGCGCATGGCGAGGCCGGACTTGTGCCGCTTGCTGTCGTGGATGCTGTCGAAGGCGACTTCCAGCACCAGCGACTTTTCCACCTCTCGCACGGGGCCGAAGCGGTTGACCGTATTGGTTCGCACGAAGCGGTCGAGCCATTTCAGTTCCTCGTCGGTGAAGCCCGAATAGGCCTTGCCGACCGGCAGCAACTCGCCATCCTGCGTCCAGCAGCCGAAGGTATAGTCCGAATAGAAGGACGAACGCTTGCCATGGCCGCGCTGGGCATACATCATGACGCAGTCCGCCGTCAGCGGATCACGTTTCCATTTATACCAGAGCGCGGCCTTGCGCCCGGCGACATAGGGGCTGTCGCGCCGCTTGAGCATCACGCCTTCGATCGCGGCGTCGCGCGCCCCTGCGCGGATGTCGGCGAGGGTTTCGAAATCGGACGCTCCGATAAGGGCAGAAAGGTCAAAGCGATCGGGGTCTAGCGCTGGGACCAAAGCCTCCAGACGGGGGCGGCGCTGTTCCCATGGCAGGGCGCGCAGGTCTTCATCGGCGTGGAGCAAAATGTCGTACAGGCGGACGAAGGCGGGATAGTCGCTCATCATCTTCGCCGTCACCGCCTTTCGTCCCAGCCGCTGCTGAAGCGCGTTGAAGCTGGCCGCTTTCCCGCCCTGGAACTCGCCCTTCACCAGCAGTTCGCCGTCAAGGACCGCGTGGGCGGTGAAGGCCTCTGCGATCTCCGGGAAGCTGCCGGTGATGTCGTCCCCGGCGCGGCTGTAAAGGCGGGTTTCGCGGCCGGTGCCGACAATCTGGACGCGGATGCCGTCCCACTTCCATTCGGCGGCATAGTCGGCCAGGTCGACGCTGTCCGCCTCCAGCGGATGGGCGAGCATGAACGGCCGGAAGAAGGGCGTGCCAGCCGGATCGGGGCGGCCTGACCTGCCCTCGGCCCAATCGAACAGGGCGGCATAGGGCGGCGTCAGGGCGTGCCAGCATTCTTCCACATCGTCGACGTCCAGGTTGAAGGCCTGGGCGAAGCCGGTCTTGGCAAGGCGGGCGGAGATGCCCACGCGCAGGCCGCCGGTGGCGAGCTTCAGCAGGGCGAAGCGGCCGGAGGCGTCGAGATGGTCCATCATCTGGGCGAGCGTCGCCGGGGCGGCCGCCCGGCTGACGCCGTGCAGGCGATCGACGATGGCGGACAGGGTGAGCGATCCGTCATCTATCTCGGCCGGCTGGTCTTCCCGCTTGGGCCAGAGGAGGGCGACGGTTTCGGCAAGGTCGCCGACATAGTCGCGGCTCATTTCGAAGAGGACGGGATCGGTGCGGGCGCGGATCATCTCTCCGATGGCGGAGGCCTTGACCGCCTTGATATCAAGATTGCCGGTGAGCGCGGCAAGCGCCCAGCCGCGATCCGGGTCGGGCGCGGACGCCATATAGTTGGCGATGAGGTCGAGCTTTCCATTGCGCGAACGGGTGTAGACGAGGCCGTCGAGCAGTTGGGAGAATTGCCTCATTTTCCGCCTCCGTTCGTTTCGAGCGAAGTCGAGAAATGCGGAGAGCGGACATATCGTTTCTCGACTTCGCTCGAAACGAACGGGGGAGAGGCGGGGCCGGGCATCATCACCCCCCCTCCTCGCCCGACCAGTTCGAGGGCGCGCGCGCGCATCTGGTGGGTCATGCACCAGTGGAGCAGCGCTTCTTCCCGGCCGTGGGTGATCCAGGTTTCCGATGGCGCGACCTCGCGGATGGTGGCGGTCAGTTCGTCCCAGTCGGCATGGTCGGAGATGACGAGCGGCAGTTCGACATTCTTCTGCCGGGCGCGCTGGCGCACGCGCATCCAGCCTGACGCCATGGCGGTGATCGGATCGGGCAGGCGGCGGCTCCAGCGGTCGTTGAGCGCCGATGGGGGCGAGACGATGATGTGGCCGCGCATCTCCCTGGCGGGGACGCCCGTGGCCGGACGCAGTTCCCCAAGATCGATGCCGAAGTCCCTGTAGAGCGCGCACATGCGTTCCAGCGCGCCGTGGATGTAGATCGGGTCATGGTGGCCCCGCGCACGCACTTCGCAGATAAGGCGCTGCGCCTTGCCCAGCGCATAGGCGCCCACAAGGACGCAGCGGCCGGGATGCGCATGGAGCGCGGCGAGCAGGCGGTCGACCTCGCTGCCGGTTTCGGGATGACGGAAGACGGGAAGGCCGAACGTCGCTTCCGTGACGAAGATGTCGCAGGGGACAGGCTCGAACGGCTTGCAGGTGGGATCCGGGCGGCGCTTGTAATCGCCGGTGACGATCACCCGCTCCCCAGCATGTTCGAGCAGGATCTGCGCGGAGCCCAGCACATGCCCCGCCGGGATGTAGGATATGTCCACGCCGCCCATGCGGACCTGCTCGCCATAGCCCACGGCCGTGCCGCTGGCGGTGCCGTAGCGCAGCGCCATGATGGCAAGGGTTTCTTCCGTCGCCCACACATGGCCATGGCCGCCGCGCGCATGATCGGCATGGCCGTGGGTGACGAGCGCCCTTTCGCAGGGTTGGGACGGATCGATCCAGGCATTGGCGGGGCGGACGTAAATTCCGGTGGGGTGCGGTTCGATCCAATGCGGCATGTCTGGGAGAAGGTGGATGGGCGGGGTTGGTTCCGCAAGGGCTTCACAAAGCCGTAACCTGATCGACATGCGGCCGACATGCCGCTGCCCTAGCGGAAGCGCCACGACCCGGCAGCGAGGAGGCGCGGCATATGGCATCTGTGGCACATCGGAACATCACCCGCGCCGTACACCGGCATCGGCACCTGTCGAAACAGGGGCTGCTGGAGCGGGCCTTCACCTTCGCCTTTCGCGGCCTTGTCTATGCGCAGATCTGGGAGGACCCGGACGTGGACATGGAAGCGCTGGCGATCACGCCCGACAGCCATGTCGTCACCATCGCTTCGGGCGGCTGCAACGTGCTGAGCTACCTGACGGCGGATCCGGCCAGGATCACGGCGGTGGACCTGAATACCGCCCATATCGCGCTCAACCGGTTGAAGCTGGCGGCGGCGGGCGCCTTGCCCGATCATGACGCGTTCCATCGCTTCTTCGCCAGGGCGGATTGCCGGGAGAATGTGAGCGCGTACCGGCAGTTCGTAGCGCCGGTGCTGGACGATGCGACGCGGCGCTATTGGGAAGGGCGCGACTTTACCGGGCGGCGGCGGATCGGCGGCTTTGCGCGCGGCATCTACAAGCATGGCCTGCTGGGGCGCTTCATCGGCGCGGCGCATCTGCTGGCGCGGCTGCATGGCGTCAATCCGCGGCGGATGCTGGACGCGAAATCGCTGGACGAGCAGCGCGCCATATTCGAGGCGGAACTTGCGCCCGTGTTCGACAGCGCCTTCATGCGTTGGCTGACGAGCCAGCCTGCCTCTCTGTTCGGCCTGGGCATTCCGCCCGCGCAATATGAGGCGCTGGCGGGCGACGAACGGATGGACAGCGTGCTGAAGGCGCGGCTGGAAAAGCTGGCGTGCGGTTTCGACCTCAAGGACAATTATTTCGCGGTGCAGGCGTTCGGGCGCGGCTATGCGGGCGGCGAGGGGGCGTTGCCGCCCTATTTACAGGCGGGGAACCATCAGGCGATTGTCGAGCGTGCCGGGCGGGTGGACGTGCGGCATGTGAACTTCATCGACTTCCTCGCCGCGCAGGAGGCGGGATCGGTGGACCGCTATGTGCTGCTGGATGCGCAGGACTGGATGGACGATGCGCAGCTCAACGCGCTTTGGGCGCAGATCACGCGGACGGCGCGACCGGGCGCGCGGGTGCTGTTCCGCACGGCGGGGGAGCCGAGCATCCTGCCCGACCGGGTCGACGACGCCATGCTGTCGCGCTGGGACTATCGGGCGGAGGAGTCGGTGGGTTTCACCGCACGCGACCGTTCGGCCATTTATGGCGGCGTCCACCTCTATGTGCTGAAGGACGCGTGATGAGCGGCGGGCATGGCGGGCTGATGGACAGCGTGTACCGGCATCAGCGGCACATCTACGACCTGTCGCGCAAATATTATCTGCTGGGACGCGATGGGCTGATCGCCGATCTGGCCCCTCCACGCGGCGGGGCCGTGCTGGAGATCGGCTGCGGGACGGGGCGGAACCTGATCGCGGTGGGCAGGGCGTGGCCGGAAGCGCGGCTTTATGGCGTCGATATTTCAGAAGCCATGCTGGAAACGGCGCGCAGGGCGGTGGCGAAGGCGGGCATGGCGGACCGCGTGGTGCTGGCGCGAGGAGATGCCTGCGGTTTCGATGCGGTGACGCTGTTCGGACAGGCCGCGTTCGAGCGGGTGTTCATCAGTTACGCGCTGTCAATGATTCCGAGATGGGAAGGCGCGTTGCGGCATGCGGCGTCCTGCGTCGCGGCGGGCGGCAAGCTGGAGGTGGTGGATTTCGGCCAGCAGGAAGGATTGCCGGCATATTGGAAGCGGGCGCTGTTCGCATGGCTGGCGAAGTTTCACGTTTCGCCGCGTGACGGGATCAGGCAGGTGCTTGAAGGGCTGGCGGCGGAAACGGGAGGCTTTCCGCATAGCCGGACGCTGTATCGCGGCTATGCGGTGAGGGGCGGGTTGATACGGGTTTGAGCGGGTGCAGTCAGTCTGCTCCTGCGCAGGAGCGGGCATTCAACCATTGGTCGTGATGAGCCGGAGAATGGCCGCTCAGGCCGCCTTCTTGAATTCCAGTTCCAGCCGGTCCCAGATTTCCACCAGCGCCTGCACCAGTTCCTCCATCATCTCCACCGTGTGCGCCGGACCCGGCGTGAAGCGCAGGCGTTCCGTGCCACGGGGGACGGTGGGATAGTTGATGGGCTGCACATAGGCGCCATATTCGGCGAGCAATATGTCGCTGATCCGCTTGGCCTTCACGGGATCGCCGACCATCAGCGGAACGATATGCGTGACCGACGGCATGACCGGAAGGCCGGCTTCCGCCATCAGCCGCTTCAAGGTCGCGGCGGCCGCCTGCTGGCCTTCGCGTTCCTCGTTCGATTGCTTGAGGTGCCGGACGCTCGCCAGCACGCCCGCGACCAGCACCGGCGACAAGGAGGTGGTGAAGATGAAGCCCGGCGCATAGCTGCGGATCACGTCGATGATCATCTGGTCAGCCGCGATATAGCCGCCCATGACGCCGAACGCCTTGCCCAGCGTGCCTTCGATGATGGTCAGGCGGTGCGCAACATCGTCCCGCTCCGAAATGCCGCCGCCATGCGCGCCGTACATGCCGACAGCATGGACTTCGTCCAGATAGGTGAGGGCGTTGAACTCGTCAGCCAGATCGCAGATTTCAGCGATCGGCGCGACGTCGCCATCCATGGAATAGACGCTTTCGAAGGCGATCAGCTTGGGCGCGTCGGGATCCTCGGCGGCCAGCAGTTCGCGCAGATGATCGACGTCATTGTGGCGGAAGACGCGTTTTTCGCAGCCCGAATTGCGGATGCCCGCGATCATGCTGGCGTGGTTCAGTTCGTCGGAAAAGACGATGCAGCCCGGCAGCAGCTTGGCGAGGGTGGACAGCGCTGCTTCGTTCGACACATAGCCCGAAGTGAACAGCAGCGCGGCTTCCTTGCCATGCAGACCGGCCAGTTCCGCTTCCAGATCGACATGATAATGGGTGTTGCCGCCGATATTGCGGGTGCCGCCCGATCCCGCGCCGACATCATGCAGCGCCTCTTCCATCGCGGCGACGACCTTGGGATGCTGCCCCATGGCGAGATAGTCGTTGGAGCACCAGACGGTGATGGGCTTGGGACCATTATGGCCGTGAAAGCAGCGGGCGTTGGGAAATGCGCCCTTGTTCCGCAGGATATCGATGAACACGCGGTAGCGGCCCTCGCTATGGAGCCGGTCGATCGCCTGCGCGAAGATATGCTTGTAATTCACGTAACCGCCCTAGTCCCTTAGTGGCCCGCATCCCCTCTTTGGGGGCGTTTACCCGCTGCGCCGCCTCATTACCAGCGATAACCGTTCGCAGCGTTAGGGAGAAATACCTATCACAATGATAGAGGCGGTTGAGAGTGGACCAAAGGTCCTACCCGTCACAATGCCTCCATCTGGGTCAGGCCATAGTCCGCCAGCGCGGGAGCAAGCGCCGCGACGCTGTTGTCGAGGCGCGTGAAGACCGCTTTCCCGGATGGGTTGGAGGCTGGCCAGTCCTGCCCCTGCGTCAGATAGGCGATGCGGCGCGCAATGCCTTCGCCGCCATGGACGAAGGTGAGCGGCCGGGGCGCGGCGGCGGCCAGTTCGGCCTCCACCAGCGGGAAATGGGTGCAGGCGAGGACGACCGTATCCATCCGGTCGCCAGCGGGTTGATCGAGCAGGCCCGCAAGCGCATCCCGCGCGATGCCGGGGTCGAGGGGTTCGCCGCGCAGCTTGGCTTCGGCAAGCTGCACCAGCGCGGCGGAGCCATGGCGCAGGACGGTGCAGTCAGCGCCGAACTCTGCGGTCAGGCGATCGACATAAGGCTGGCGCACGGTCGCATCGGTGCCAAGGACGCCGAACACGCGGCTTTTCGAAAGGAGCGCCGCTGGCTTGATGGCGGGAACGGTGCCGACGACGGGGATGTCGAGCGCGGCGCGAACGGCCGACAGCGCGATGGTCGAGGCGGTGTTGCAGGCAATGACGGCGAGGCGCGGGCGGTAGCGTTCGACAAGGCGGCCGAGCAGCGCGGGGACGCGGGCGGCGATTTCCGCCTCGCTCTTGGTGCCATAGGGGAAACCGGCGCTGTCCGCCGCGTAGACGATGGGCGCGTTCGGCAGCGCGGCGCGGGCCGGGGTGAGGATGGAAAGCCCGCCTACGCCGGAATCGAAGAACAGCAGGGGGGCGGACGGGGCGGCTTTCATTATGCGGCACATCTCGCGGGAGAGGGGTGGGCTGTCAATATCGGGCTTCCCGATCCGCCCTGTGCCGGTGGCGCGGGAGGCGGAGGTTGCGCCAGTTCCCCTCCACCAGCCTATGGCTGCTCCCCTCCCCATGACGAGCATGGGAGGATTTGTTGCGGCTGGACCAGCTTCGCCATTGCCCCTTGCGGCGGCAACGCTATGGTCCGCGCGCAATCATCTTGGCGAGATCATGAATCCTCCCTGGCTCCTTCCCGCATCCGTCCTGCTGATGTCCTATCTTCTGGGATCGATTCCCTTCGGCCTGCTGCTGACGCGGCTCACCGGGGCAGGCGACCTGCGCAAGATCGGCTCGGGCAATATCGGCGCGACCAATGTGCTGCGGACGGGACGGAAGGGGCTGGCGGCGGCGACTTTGCTGCTGGACTTGCTCAAGGGCGTGGCGGCGGTGCTGATCGGCGCGGCGCTGGTGGATGGCGGCGGGCCGATGGCGGGGGCGATGGCCTTTATCGGGCATTGCTACCCGGTATGGCTGCGCTTTGCGGGCGGCAAGGGCGTGGCGACGATGATGGGCGTGGTGACGGCGCTGCATTGGCCTGCCGGGATCGTGTTCGCACTTGTTTGGCTGGGGGCGTTGTTCGGCACGCGATGGTCGTCCGTCGGCGGCATGGCGGCGGGGATCAGCGCGCCGGTCGCTTTGTGGTTCATGGGGCGGATCGACCTGGTGCCGGCGACCTTGGCGCTGACGCTGATCCTGTTGTGGCGGCACCGGGGCAATATCGCGCGGCTCGCCAAGGGGACGGAGCCCAGGATCGGAGCGTCGAAGGGGTGAGCGAGCAGGAGCGGTTCGACCGCCTGCGCCTGATCCGTTCGCCCCGCATCGGCCCGGTCACCTTCCGGCATCTGATGGCGCGCTTCGGCAAGGCGGGCGACGCATTGCGAGCCGTGCCCGAACTTGCGGCGCGCGGCGGCGGCAAGGCGAGCGTGGCGGATGCTGCGGTGGTCGAGAAGGAGATCGCCCGCAGCAAGGCGCTGGGCGCGCGTTATCTGCTGATGGGCGACAAGGACTATCCTTTCCTGCTGGAGCAGATGGACGGTTCGCCGCCAGCGCTGATCGTCCGGGGCGATGTGGGCCTGACGGCAAGGCCGTGCGTGGCGATGGTGGGCGCGCGCAACGCTTCGGCCGCCGCTTGCCGCTTCGCCCGCACGCTGGCGCAGGAATTGGGGCAGCAGGGCGCTGTGGTCGTGTCGGGGCTGGCGCGCGGCATCGACACGGCGGCGCATCAGGGGGCGGTCGCGACCGGGACGATCGCGGTCATCGCCTGCGGCATCGACATCGTCTTTCCGCCGGAAAATGCCGGGTTGCAGGAGCAACTGGCGAGCCAGGGGCTGCTGGTGACGGAGCATCCTCCGGGCACGCAGCCGCTCGCCAGGCATTTCCCCGCGCGCAACCGTATCATTGCCGGGCTCGCCGCCGGAACCGTGGTGGTGGAGGCCGCGCCAAAGTCGGGATCGCTCATCACCGCGCGGCTGGCGGTGGAGGCGGGGCGTGAGGTCATGGCGGTGCCGGGGTCGCCCGCCGATCCCAGGGCGCAGGGCTGCAACCAGTTGATCCGCGAGGGTGCAACGCTGGTGCAGAATGGCGCTGACGTGATCGAGGCGATCGGCGGGCTGGATGGGCGGATGGTGCGGCAGGGGCGGTTGAACTTCGATGCGGAGCCTGTATCGCCGGATGTGGAGGGACGCGACAGGGACCTAGTGTCGGGGCTGCTGGGCCATGCGCCGGTGCCGGTGGACGAGGTGATCCGCCTGTCTGCGCTGAGCCCGGCGATCGTGCAGACGGTATTGCTGGAGCTGGAGCTTGCGGGCCGCCTCGAACGCCATGCGGGCGGAAAGGTGAGCCTGTCGTGACGCTCTTGACGCGGGCCGCCAGCGCCTTCCAGACTCGCGCGTGTACGTGAGAGCACTCAAGAACCGGGGCATGAATGCAGCTTGTCATCGTTGAATCGCCAGCCAAGGCGAAGACCATCGAGAAATATCTGGGCGGGGATTTCCACGTCCTCGCCAGCTATGGCCATATCCGCGACCTGCCGCCCAAGGACGGGTCGGTGGACCCCGACAATGGCTTTGCCATGCAGTGGGAAAATTATGGCGACAAGGGCAAGCAGCTCAAGGCCATTGCCGACGAGGCCAAGAAGGCCGACCGCCTGATCCTTGCCACTGACCCTGACCGCGAAGGGGAGGCGATCAGCTGGCATGTGCAGGAAGTGCTGCGCGCGAAGAAGGCGCTGCCGCAGAAGGTGGACCGCGTCACCTTCAACGCGATCACCAAGCAGGCGGTGACCGAGGCGATGGCGCAGCCGCGTGCCTTGGATGAGGACCTGATCGACGCCTACCGGGCGCGGCGGGCGCTCGACTATCTGGTGGGCTTTACGCTTTCGCCGGTGCTGTGGCGCAAGCTGCCGGGGGCCAAGTCGGCCGGGCGCGTGCAATCAGTCGCGCTGCGGCTGGTGGTCGATCGTGAGCGCGAGATCGAGAGCTTCGTCGCTCAGGAATATTGGTCCGTCGCGGCGGAGATGGAGCAGGGCGGGCAGGGCTTCACCGCGCGGCTGGTGCGCTGGCGCGGGGAAAAGATCGACCGGCTGACCATCGGCAAGGAAGGCGACGCCATGGCCGCGAAGGCGGACGTGGAGGCTGGGCGCTTCACCGTCGAGAAGGTCGAAACCAAGCCGGTTTCGCGCAATCCTCCGCCGCCGTTCACAACGTCGACCTTGCAGCAGGAGGCGGCGCGCAAGCTGGGCTTCTCCGCCAGCCACACGATGCGGATCGCGCAGCAGCTTTATGAAGACGGCGCGATCACCTACATGCGTACCGATGGCGTGCAGATGGACGGCAGCGCCATTTCCGCCGCGCGCAAGGCTATCGCGGAGCGCTATGACGGCGGATACCTGCCGGAAAAGCCGCGCCAATATCAGACCAAGGCCAAGAATGCGCAGGAAGCGCACGAGGCGATTCGCCCGACCGAGTTCGGGCGCGACAAGGTGGGGAGCGGCGATCATGCGCGGCTCTACGACCTGATTTTCAAGCGGGCGCTGGCGAGCCAGATGGCTTCCGCGCGGCTGGAGCGGACGACGATCGATCTGGTCGACGGCACCGGCCAGCACGGCCTGCGCGCGACCGGTCAGGTGGTGATCTTTCCCGGCTTCCTCGCGCTCTACGAAGAGGGCCGCGACGACGTTAATGTGAACGACCCCGGCAAACATGCCGGGTCTGGGGAGGATGACGACAGCAAACTGCTGCCGCGCATGGCGGAGGGCGACGCCCCGGCCAAGAAGAAGGTGACGGCAGAGCAGCATTTCACCCAGCCGCCGCCGCGCTATTCCGAAGCATCGCTGGTCAAGAAGCTGGAGGAACTGGGGATCGGGCGTCCTTCCACCTATGCCTCCACGCTCCAGGTGCTGAAGGACCGCGACTATGTGCGGATCGAGAAGAACCGCTTCTTCGCCGAGGAGAGCGGGCGGCTGGTGACGGCGTTCCTTGAGCGCTTCTTCGAACGCTATGTCTCTTACGATTTCACAGCGGGGCTGGAGGACGAGCTGGACGATATTTCCGGCGGCCGGGCGCAATGGCAGGCGGTGCTGGAGGCCTTCTGGCGTGACTTCAAGCCCAAGACAGCAGAAGTCATGGAACAGAAGCCATCCGACATCACGGCGGAACTGGACAAGTTCCTTGAACCGATGCTGTTCCCGCCCAAGGCGGACGGCAGCAATCCGCGCGCCTGCCCGATGTGCGGCGACGGACAATTGTCGCTGCGCGGCGGGCGGTTCGGGGCCTTCATCGCCTGCTCAAACTATCCCGAATGCAAATATACGCGCAAGTTCGGCCAGCCGGGCGGCAGCGACGGCGGGGAAGACAAGGGGCCGGAGGTGCTGGGGCAGCATCCCGAAACCGGGCAGGACATCGTACGGAAATCCGGCCGTTTCGGTCCCTATATCGAAATGGGCGAGGGCAAGGAGGCCAAGCGCGGCTCCATCCCCAAGGACCTGCCCGATGGCGAATTGACGCTGGATTGGGCGGTGAAGCTGCTCAGCCTGCCGCGCGAAGTGGGGCTGCACCCGGAAACCGGCAAGCCGATCGTGGCGAATATCGGGCGTTTCGGGCCTTATCTGCTGCATGACGGCAAATATGGGCGGCTGTCCTCCACCGCGGAGATTTTCGAAGTCGGGATGAACAGCGCCGTCGCGAAGCTGGCGGATGCGGCGAACAAGGGCGGGCGCGGCGGAGCATCGCGCGAGCCGCTCAAGCTGCTGGGCAAGCATCCGCGTACCGAGGCGGAGATCAAGCTGATGGCTGGGCGCTATGGTCCTTATGTGACCGATGGCACCACCAACGCGACCTTGCCCAAAACGATTGAGCAGGATGCCTTGACGCTGGAGGAAGCGGCGCAACTGATCGATGCGCGGGCTGCTGCGGCACCTGCGAAGAAGGGGAAGAAGGCTGCCCCGAAAAAGGCGGCGGCGAAGAAGCCTGCTGCGAAGAAGGCGCCTGCCAAGAAGAAGGCTGCGGCTGAGTAACTAACATATTCCGTTCGCTTCGAGCGAAGTCGAGAAGCGCATAGGACGCACTTGCTGTTTCTCGACTACGCTCGAAACGAACGGAGATTGAACTGCGGTGAGTCTTATTCCACCCAATCCAGCCCGATATCGCGGTAGATGAAGCGGTCATCCTCCCAATCTTCCTTTACCTTGACGTGGAGGTAAAGGTGGACCTTGACGCCCAGCAGGCTGGCGAGTTCAGCGCGCGCCTTTGATCCGATTTCCTTGAGCCGCTGGCCGCCCTTGCCCAGCACGATGGCGCGCTGGCTGGAGCGTCCGACGAGGATCTGTTGGTGGATTTCCACCGAGCCGTCCTCGCGCTCGCTATATTTCTCGGTGTCCACGGCTGCGGCATAGGGTAGTTCGGCATGAAGCTGATGGTAGAGCTGCTCGCGCGTGATTTCGGCTGCCAGCATACGGTCGGTGGCGTCGGAAACCTGATCCTCCGGGAAGTGCCAGGGGCCTTCCGGCATGGCATTGGCGAAGGCGGTCTTGAGTTCGGCAAGGCCATCACCTGTTGCCGCGCTGATGAAGAAGGTTTCCTCAAAACCCAGCGCGTCATTCAGCTTATGCGTGTGGACGAGCAGCTTGTCCTTGGCGGCGATGTCGACCTTGTTGAGGATCAGCCATTTGCGTTCGGGCCGCGATGAAAGCGCTTCGATTATCGGTTCGATCTTGGGGCCCAGACCCGCCTTGCCATCCACGATGAGCGCGATCAGGTCAGCCCCCTGCGCGCCGCCCCATGCGGCCTGCACCATGGCGCGATCAAGGCGGCGCTTGGGCTGGAAGATGCCGGGGGTATCGACCAGCACGATCTGCGCGTCCCCTTCGATCGCCACGCCCATCACCCGCGTGCGGGTGGTCTGCGCCTTGGGACTGGTGATGGCGACCTTCTGGCCGACAAGGGCGTTCACCAGCGTGGACTTGCCCGCGTTGGGCGCGCCAACAATGGCGACGACGCCGCAGCGTTGAGATTCAGTATCAACCGTCAATCACTATCTCCGTTCGCCCTGAGCTTGTCGAAGGGCTTCACTGTTCCTTGTTCGAGCGGGCTAAGCTGGAGATCAGCTTCCAATCCTCGCGGATCAAAGCCAGCTTTTTCGCCCGCCTCCAGCCTTTGCTTTGGCGCTCTGCTTCAAGCGCCTCCATACGCGCCCCGAACTGCTGCGACCAGACCAGTTTTATCGGGCGGCGGTTTTGCGTGTGTCCGGGAATTGCGCCAGCTTCATGCTGTGCGATGCGGGTTTGGAGATCGTCCGCGAGGGGAGGGGTGGGGAATGGCAGCGAGGCGCCGTCTAGCCCGTCAGCTTGTCCAGCAGCGCCTTTGCCGCTGCCGTCTCCGCTTCCTGCTTCGACCCGCCTGTCGCGCTCGCCTCGCCTGCGCCCTTGATCGATACCGTTACTGTAAAGCGCAACGCATGGTGCGGGCCCGACCGGTCGGTCATGGCATATTCGGGCGGCTTACGGCGGTTGGCGGCGGCCCATTCCTGGAGCGCGGACTTCGGGTGCTTGGGCGCGCTTTCCTGCGTGTCGACGCGGTCGGCCCACAGGCGGCGGACGAGGGCGCGCGCTTCATCCAGCCCCGCCTCCAGATAAAGCGCGCCGATCAGCGCCTCCATGACGTCGCCCAGCACATTGTCGCTGTCCGCCGCGCCATCGTCGCGCGCCTGCTTGCCCAGGATGAGATGGGCGGGGACGCCAGCGGCGCGCGCCACCTCTGCGCATGTCTCACCCGACACAAGCGCGTTGAAGCGGCGGGACAGCTTGCCTTCGGGCTCGCCCGCGAAACGTTCATAGAGCCATTCGGCCATGATCAGGCCAAGGATGCGGTCGCCCAGAAACTCCAGCCGCTCATAATTGACCGCGTTGGCGCTGCCATGAGTCAGCGCCTGCTGGAAAGGCGCGGCGTCCCTGGGCGCTCGCCCGATCAGCCCGGCGAGCCAGCCTGCCGTGCCGGGCTTGCTCAAAAACCTTCCCCGATGCGGTTCCAGCGGGCGGCGGTGAACCATGTCCAGGGGAGCAGCCAGTTGGCGCTGCCATCGGTTGAGAAGACGGAGATCATCGCCTTGCCCACCAGATTTTCCTGCGGGACAAGGCCGATGCCGCCGCCTTCCACCGCCGGGAAACGGCTGTCGGCGCTGCGATCCCGATTGTCGCCCATCATGAAGAGATGGCCTTCGGGCACCAGCACCGTGTCGCGATCGTCGGCCGCGCCATCGGGCACCAGATCGAGCACATTGTAGCTGCGCCCGCCCGGCAGAGTCTCGCGATATTGGGGATAGCGGCACTGGCGGCCACCGCCCGGCGCATTCTCTTCGAACTTGGGCCGGAAACAGGGCGAGGGGCTGCCTTCCTTGTCTGCGGCCTGGAGCATGTTGGGTGACACCGGGATGACGAGGTCCGCGACCCGCTGCTTGGGAATGGCCTGGCCGTTCAGATAGACGGTTCCCCCGCGCACCGAGATCATGTCGCCCGGCAGGCCGATGACGCGCTTGATATAGTCATTCTTCTGATTTGGCGGCGCCTTGAACACCACCACATCGCCCCGCTGAGGCGTCGACGCGAAGATGCGGCCGGGGATCAGCGGCAGGTTGAAGGGCAGCGAGTAGCGCGAATAGCCATAGGGCCATTTGGCGACGAGCAGATAGTCCCCGATCAGCAGGCGCGGCTGCATCGATTCAGATGGTATGTTGAACGGTGAGACGATGAAGCTGCGCAGGATGAAGACGAACACCGCCAGCTTTGCGAGAAACCAGAGGAAGTCCCGCGTTTCGGATTTTGCGCTCATGCCAGCTCGTCTAGTCCTTCGATTTGCCCTGAAAACAGGCCGCTGCGGCTTTTGCTGTGTTGGAAACCCGCCGTCAAGCGCATGGGGCGGTGCATTGGCCGTGCCGCTTGGCTAAGAGAGGCGAGAATCGACAGTGCAGCGTCGGTATCGATCAACGGAAAAGAGGATACGCCCTTCCATGTCCAGCCCTGCACTGAAGGCCATTGCAGCCCTTGCGCGGCCTGAATTGAAATCCGTCTTCACGGCGGATCCGAACCGGCTGAGCAAGTTCACGATGACGCAGGGGCCTCTCCGTTTCGACTGGTCGAAAACGCATCTGACCGGCGATATTCTGGACGGGTTCCTCAAGCTGGCCGGTGACATGGACTTCGCCAAGTGGCGCGACGCCCTTTTCGCGGGCGAGCCGATCAACAACAGCGAAGGCCGGGCGGCCGAACATCCCGCCGAACGGGGCGAGGGCAATGCGCAAAGCGTGTCCCGCGCCAAGATGCTGCACGCCCGCATGCGCGCGCTGATCGACGCGATCGAGGGGGAAGCGCTGGGCCCGATCCGGCACATATTGCACATCGGCATCGGCGGGTCGGCGCTTGGTCCCGACCTGATCATCGATGCGCTGGGCGGCGACGGCGCGCGTTATGACGTGGCGATCGTGTCCAATGTCGACGGCACGGCGCTGGAGCGGGCGATTTCCCGCTTCGATCCCGAAGCGACGCTGATCGCCGTTGCCTCCAAGACCTTCACCACCACCGAAACCATGTTGAACGCAGCGAGCGCGATCAACTGGCTGGTGGAGGCGGGGGTGGACGATCCCTATGGCAAGGTGATCGCGCTGACCGCCAATCCTGAAAAGGCCATCGAATGGGGGATCGACGAAACCCGCATATTGCCTTTTTCCGAAACGGTGGGCGGGCGTTATTCGCTCTGGTCCTCCATCGGCTTTCCCGCGGCGCTGGCGCTGGGCTGGGATGCGTTTGAAAGCCTGCTGGAGGGCGCGGCGGCGATGGACCGGCATTTCCGCCTGTCCGCCCCGGCGCAGAACGCGCCGCTGATCGCCGCCTTTGTGGATCAATATTATACGCGCGTCATGGGATGCCAGACCCGCGCCCTGTTCGCCTATGACGAGCGGTTGAGGCTGCTGCCTTCTTATCTCCAGCAGCTGGAGATGGAGAGCAATGGCAAGAGCGTGACGCGCGATGGCCAGCCGGTGGATGGCCCTACCGCGCCCATCACCTGGGGCGGGGTTGGCACGGACGCGCAGCATGCGGTGTTCCAATTGCTGCACCAGGGCACGATCCTTACGCCCGTCGAGTTCGTCGCTTCGATCG
This sequence comes from Sphingobium sp. DC-2, assembly GCF_000722555.1. Taxonomy (NCBI): domain Bacteria; kingdom Pseudomonadati; phylum Pseudomonadota; class Alphaproteobacteria; order Sphingomonadales; family Sphingobiaceae; genus Sphingobium; species Sphingobium sp. DC-2. The sequence continues at coordinate 208,597 of NZ_JNAC01000165.1, forward strand.
AGCCCGGCCATGCGCTGGACCCGGCGCATCACCGCGCGCTGCTGGTCAACTGCTTCGCGCAGGGCGCGGCGCTGATGCGGGGGAAGGACAATGCGGACGACCCGGCGCGCGCCTATCCGGGCAACCGGCCTTCGACCACCATCCTGCTGGACGATGTCACGCCCGACGCCTTGGGCGCTTTGATCGCCTTTTACGAGCATCGGACCTTTGCCAACGCCGTGCTGATGGGGATCAATCCGTTCGACCAGTTCGGCGTCGAGCTGGGCAAGGAGATCGCCAAGTCGATCGAGGCGGAAGGCGCGAAAGGGTTTGATCCTTCCACCATGGCGCTGATCGACCTGGCGCTGGGGGCGTAAGCCGCGAGGCAGACCCCTTCCTTTCAAGGGAGGGCCAGGAAGATTGTAACTCGGCCCGTCTCCCGCCATATCCCGCCACATCCACAGGGAGACCAGCATGAGCGACTATGACTTCGACCTTTTCGTCATCGGCGCGGGTTCGGGGGGCGTTCGCGCTTCGCGGGTGGCGGCGGCGCATGGGGCGAAGGTCGCCGTGGCGGAGGAATATCGCGTCGGCGGAACCTGCGTCATTCGCGGATGCGTGCCCAAGAAGCTGCTGATCTACGGCGCGCATTTCGCCGAGGATCTGAAGGATGCGCGGCGTTTCGGCTGGAACGTGCCGGACTGCGGTTTCGAATGGAAGGTGCTGCGCGACAATGTGCTGGCGGAGGTGGACCGGCTGGAAGGACTCTACAAGAACACATTGTCGAGCCATAAGGCCGAACTGATCCCGGAGCGCGCCACGATCACGGGGCCTCATTCGGTCAAGCTGGCGAGTGGGCGGGAGGTGAGCGCCAAATATATTCTGGTTGCGACCGGCGCGTGGCCTGCGATCCCGCAGATCGAGGGCGCGGAACATGGCATCACGTCCAACGAAGTCTTTCATCTGGAGGATGCGCCGGGACGGATCGTCATCGTCGGCGGCGGCTATATCGCCAATGAATTTGCGGGGATTTTCCATCAGCTTGGCAGCCATGTGACGATCGTCAACCGGTCATCCGCCCTGCTGCGAGGATATGACGAGCAGATCCGCGACCGGCTGCTGCAAATCTCCACCATCAAGGGCATCCAGTTCCGGTTCAATGCGGAGATGGAGCGGATCGAGAAGAATGCCGACGGAACGCTGTGCATGCATTTCAGCAATGGCGATCCGATCCCCTGCGACACGGTCCTGTTCGCGACCGGGCGGCAGCCGCATGTCCATGGGCTGGGCCTGGAAAGCGCGGGCGTGGAACTGGACGAGAAGGGCGCGATCAAGGTCGATGATTACAGCCGCACCAGTTGCGAGAGTATCTATGCGGTCGGCGACGTCACCAACCGGCTGCAACTGACCCCCGTCGCCATTCGCGAAGGCCATGCCTTTGCGGACACCGTGTTCGGCGACAATCCGCGCACCGTCGATTATAACTGCGTGCCATCGGCCGTGTTCAGCCATCCGCCGCTGGCCGGAGTGGGGCTGACCGAAGCGCAGGCGAAGAACAAGCTGGGCACGGTCAAGGTCTATACGTCCGACTTCCGCCCGATGAAGAATGTGCTGGCGGGCCGGGACGAGCGGGCGCTGTACAAGATGGTGGTGGATGCGACGACGAACCGCGTCGTCGGGCTGCACATGATCGGGCCGGATGCGCCGGAAATCCTGCAAGCGGCGGCCGTCGCGGTGAAGGCGGGCCTCACCAAGGAGCAGTTTGACGACACCGTGGCGCTGCACCCCAGCATGGCGGAAGAATTAGTGCTGCTGAAATAATCGCCGCCCCCCTTAAAGAGGAGGATCTGGCGGTTATCGCTCCCTTACGAAGGTCACCACCAGCGCGTCGCGCCAGGCGGGAAGGCCGGGCTTCACCGCATGGATTTCGGTGACGCCGTGCAGGATGCGGCGGTCGTCGATCAGCACCGCGTCGCCCGGCCGGGCCAGCGTGAATTCGCCCAGCGGCGTGCCATCAGGCGCGCCGATCCGGGTCACGCCTTCGCGGACATTGCGGCGCTCGATCAGCATCACGAACACCCAGTCCACGCCGTCCCGGTGCAGCCCTTCCGGCGTCGGACGGCCGATTTCGCCATCGCCAGTCTCGATGCGGAACTGATGCATTTCGACATGCCAGCCATCGGGGACCGCTTCGCCGAAACTCGCCGCGCAAAAGGCGAAGACCGCCTGCATGACGGGATTGTCGATAACGGCCTGATGCACCGGATCGAACCAGCGCTGCACATCGCCATTCAGGGGATTATAGTCGCGGCTCTGAAAGTGCGGCTGATGCGGCTTGCGGGTGAAGCGGCCCTGCGCGCAATGGAAGGCGGCATGCCGCCTGCGCCGGTAGCGGCCTCCATCCGCCATATAAAGGTCCGGGCCAAGATCATCCCAGCTTAGCGCGAAGGCGCGCCACGCCTGTTCCCTGGCGTCCAGCATCGCCAGCATCTCACGCCCCGCGACGCGCGCGAAACCATGCCGGGTGAGATCGGTCCGAAGATCGGGGACGGTAAGGGTGGCGTTATCCATGGGTCCCCTCTTAGGCCGCCGGGTAAACGAGCGACAGGGCCAGTTTCCGCAAGCTGGGTGGCTGCGCAGGCCGCTGCTTCAACCGATCCAGTAGGGGACGATCTGCCGGTTGTCGGGATCGACGCGGATCGGACGGTCCGCCGGAGGGAAGGCGCGCTGATCGCAACCCTGGCGCGAGCAGAGGCGGCAGGTGATGCCGATGGGCGTCGCCGCGCCCTCCATCTCCAGTTGAAGGCCATCGGCATAGACGAAGTTCGCCGCATGCGCGATTTCGCAGCCCAATACCACGGCGTAGCGGCGCGGCGTGCGCGAATAGCTGCCCGACGGCTTCACCAGCCCCTTCGCCATGGAAACATAGCGGACGCCGTCGGGGGTTTCACCCAGTTGCACGTTGATGCGGTCGGGAATGGCGACCGCTTCATGCACGTTCCAGAGCGGGCATGCGCCGCCGAAGCGGGCGAATTGCAGGCGGGTGGCGCTGTGCCGCTTCGTGATATTGCCAGCCATGTCGACGCGGCAGAAGAAGAAGGGAATGCCGCGCAGGCCGGGCCGCTGGAGCGTCGAAAGCCGATGGCATGCCTGTTCGAAGCTCACACCGAAACGGCGGGCCAGCCGGTCGATATCGTGGCGAACTTCCCGCGCCGCCGCGCGGAATTGCGCATAGGGCATCAGCAGCGCGCCCGCGGCATAATTGCCAAGGCCGATGGCGAGCAGCCGGTCCGCGCCCTCGACGGGCAGGGCGGCACGGTTCACCACATCGGCGATCACTGCCTGCCCCTCCAGCATCATAAGCTGGTGCGACAGCATGAACTTGCGGCTTTCGGTGGGCAGCGCCGCATTCACGAACAGCCGCCGGTCCGCCGAGGAATAAGCGCGCAGGGCGGAATCGGGCGTGTCCGCGATCAGCGTTTCGATGCCATGACGCCGCGCCAGCGCTTCGACCAGCATGCCTTCGTCCAACACCTGCCCGGCGGTGAAGCTGGACGCCATGTCCTCCGCCAGGCAATCGAGCGCGTGGACATAATTGCCCGCCTCATGAAACCAGTCCCGCGCCGCTTCCCAGGGGAGGCGGGCCTGCACCTCATGATCGTTGGCGATCGCTTCCTCGATCATGTTGATCCGCTCATTGGCGCGCATATGAGCGTTGTAGAGATCGATGTAGCGGGCGGCGAATTCCGGGAATTGCAAGTGCAGCTTTTCGATCCGTTCCGGCTCCATCAAAGGACCGGGCAGTTCGGGGTGGGCAAGCGCATAGGTAAAGGCGCCGAGAAGCTGCTCCTCCTCCCGGCTGTCGAAGCTTGCCCAGTCGGTGGGAAAGGCGCTGGCGACGGCGGCCTTCACCTTGGCGGTCAGGGGGCGATCGTCGTTTTCAAGCTGGCTGAGATAGGACACGGAAATGCCCAGCGCCTGCGCCATGGTGGCCTGATCCATCCGGTGGTCCAGACGGAGCTGGCGCAGCCGCGGTCCTGCGAAAATGCGATTGCCTCGTGCCATGTCTCGCCCATAATTTGCGAAATGGTGATTTGCAAATTGGCAAATTTGCATTTGCGAAAATTGTAAAAAGCGGGAAGGGGCAGATATAGCCGTCCGCCGTCACCGGAGAGATATTCTAATATGTCGAAGCTCGCCATCATCGAACAGCTGGAAGCCAAGAGGGACGCCGCGCGCCTGGGCGGCGGCCAGCGCCGCATCGACGCGCAGCATGCCAAGGGCAAGCTGACCGCGCGGGAGCGCCTGGAAGTGCTGCTGGACGAAGACAGCTTCGAAGAACTGGATATGTATGTCGAGCATAATTGCATCGACTTCGGCATGGACGAGCAGCATATCCCCGGCGACGGCGTCGTCACCGGATCGGGCACGATCAACGGCCGCCTTGTTTATGTCTTCAGTCAGGATTTCACGGTCTATGGCGGTGCTGTGTCGGAACGGCACGCCATGAAGATCTGCAAGATCATGGACATGGCGCTGAAGGTCGGCGCGCCGGTCATCGGCCTCAACGATTCCGGCGGCGCGCGCATTCAGGAAGGCGTGGCTTCGCTCGCGGGCTATGCCGAAATCTTCCAGCGCAACGTGCTGGCGTCGGGCGTGGTGCCGCAGATCAGCGTCATCATGGGGCCCTGCGCGGGCGGCGCGGTCTATTCGCCTGCCATGACCGACTTCATCTTCATGGTGAAGGATTCGAGCTTCATGTTCGTGACCGGCCCGGACGTGGTGAAGACCGTTACGAACGAGGTCGTGACCCAGGAGGAACTGGGCGGCGCGGTGACGCACACGACCAAGTCGGGCGTCGCGGACGTGGCGTTCGAAAATGATATCGAAGCGCTGCTGTCGGTCCGTGATTTCGTGGACTTCCTGCCCGCCTCCAACAAGGAGCCTGTGCCGGAGCGTCCCAGCGCCGATCCTTGGGACCGTATCGAGGAAAGCCTGGATACGCTGATCCCCGCCAATGCGAACCAGCCCTATGATATGCATGAGCTGATCCGCAAGGTCGTGGATGAAGGCGACTTTTTCGAGGTGCAGCCCGCCCATGCCGCCAACATCATCTGCGGTTTCGGCCGGATCGAAGGCAAGACGGTGGGCATCATCGCCAACCAGCCGATGGTGCTGGCGGGCGTGCTCGACATCAACTCGTCGAAGAAGGCGGGCCGCTTCGTGCGCTTCTGCGATGCGTTCGAAATCCCGATCGTGACCTTCGTCGACGTGCCGGGATTCCTGCCGGGCACCGCTCAGGAACATTCGGGCATCATCAAGCATGGCGCGAAGCTGCTGTTCGCCTATGCCGAAGCGACCGTGCCGAAGATCACCGTCATCACGCGCAAGGCCTATGGCGGCGCCTATGACGTCATGTCGTCAAAGCATCTGCGCGGCGACCTCAACTATGCCTGGCCCACCGCCGAAATCGCGGTGATGGGCGCGAAGGGCGCGGTGGAGATCATCTTCCGCGGCAAAACGCCGGAAGAGATCGCGGAGAAGACCAAGGAATATGAGGACCGCTTCGCCAACCCGTTCGTGGCGGCGAGCAAGGGCTTCATCGACGAGGTGATCCAGCCGCACTCGACCCGCAAGCGGATCGCCCTTGGCCTGCGCAAGCTGCGCAACAAGGCGCTGGAGAATCCGTGGAAGAAGCACGACAATATTCCGCTGTGATAGTCCGCCTCCCGCAAGCGGGAGGGGTTAGGGCAGGGCAGGTTCCTGCCAAGGGGTGACAGAAGATGAAACTCGGCCGCTTGAACCATATCGGCGTGGCGACGCCCTCTCTGGAGGCATCGCTGGCTTATTATCGCGATGTGATGGGCGCGACGCTGACGCACGAACCCTTCGACCTGCCCGCGCAGGGGGTGAAGGTCTGCTTCGTGGATACGCCGGGTGAGAATGGCGCCCAGGGCACGCAGATCGAACTGATCGAGCCGCTGGGTGAGAACAGCCCGATCCACGGCTTCATCGCCAAGAACCCGGCGGGCGGGCAGCATCATATGTGCTATGAAGTGCCCGACATTCACGAGGCCAAGGCCTGGTTCGAAGGGCTGGGCAAGAAAGTGCTGGGCGAACCGCGCATCGGGGCGCACGGGACGCTGATCTTCTTCGTCCACCCCAAGGACATGAACGGGGTGCTGACCGAGATCATGGAAACGCCGAAAGAAGGGGCGCATTGAACCAATATCCGTTCGTGTCGAGCGAAGTCGAGACACGGACAGGGCGCACATAACGTCTCTCGACTTCGATCGAGACGAACGGAGAATGGAAGTGACCGACAAGCCGACGCTGGACCAGTGGGCCGCCGCCGCCGCCAAGGAGGTGAAGGGCAAGGACCTGAACTGGGAAACCCCGGAAGGGATCACCGTCAAGCCGCTCTATACGGCGCAGGACGTGACCGTCGACCCCGGCCTGCCCGGCTTCGCACCCTTCACGCGCGGCGTGCGCGCATCCATGTATGCGGGCCGTCCGTGGACCATCCGCCAATATGCGGGCTTTTCCACCGCCGAGGAATCCAACGCTTTCTACCGCCGCAACCTGGCCGCAGGTCAGAAGGGCCTCAGCGTCGCCTTCGACCTTGCCACGCATCGCGGCTATGACAGCGACCATCCGCGCGTCGTGGGCGACGTCGGCAAGGCGGGCGTCGCGATCGACACGATCGAGGACATGAAGATCCTGTTCGACGGCATTCCGCTCGACCAGATGTCGGTTTCCATGACGATGAACGGCGCGGTGATCCCGATCCTCGCCTTCTTCATCGTCGCGGGCGAGGAGCAGGGGGTTGAGCGCAAGCTGCTGGACGGAACCATTCAGAACGACATTCTGAAGGAATTCATGGTCCGCAACACCTATATTTACCCGCCCGAACCGAGCATGCGGATCATCTCGGACATTTTCGGCTATACCAGCCGCGAGATGCCCAAGTTCAACAGCATCTCCATTTCCGGCTACCATATGCAGGAAGCCGGCGCGACGCAGGTGCAGGAACTGGCCTTCACCATCGCCGATGGCATTGAATATGTAAAATATGGCGTGGCGTCGGGCCTCGACATCGACAAGTTCGCCGGGCGCCTCAGCTTCTTCTTCGCGATCGGCATGAACTTCTTCATGGAGGTGGCCAAGCTGCGTGCCGCGCGCGTGTTGTGGCACCGCGCCATGACGAAGCTGGGCGCGCAGGATGAGCGCAGCAAGATGCTGCGCACGCACTGCCAGACGTCAGGCGTGTCGCTGACGGAGCAGGACCCCTATAACAACGTCATCCGCACCACGATCGAGGCGATGGCGGCGATGCTGGGCGGCACCCAGTCGCTGCACACCAATGCGCTTGACGAAGCGATCGCGCTCCCGACCGACTTTTCCGCCCGGATCGCGCGCAACACGCAGATCGTGATCCAGGAAGAGACGGGCATGACCAAGGTCGTCGATCCCCTTGGCGGCAGCTATTATGTCGAAGCGCTGACCCAGCAACTGGTCGACGCCGCGCAGGAAATCATCGACCGCGTCGAGAGCGAAGGCGGCATGGCCAAGGCCGTGGCGGCAGGCTGGCCCAAGGCGATGATCGAGGAAGCGGCGGCGGCGCGGCAGGCGCGGGTCGACCGTGGCGAGGATGTCATTGTCGGCGTCAACAAATACCGCCTTGCCAATGAAGACCTGCTCGAAACGCTGGAGGTCGACAACAGCAAGGTTCGCGAGGCGCAGATCGCGCGCATCAACAAGGTGAAGGCGGAGCGCGACGAAGCCAGGTGCCAGGCGGCGTTGCAGGCGCTGCGCGACGGTGCGGCCCGGCCTTCCAGCATCGAGAATAATCTTCTCGCCCTGGCGGTGGAATGCGCCCGCGCCCGCGCTACGCTGGGTGAGATTTCCTCCGCGATGGAGGACAGCTTTGACCGGTATGGCACGGTGCCGACGCCGGTGAAGGGCGTCTATTCCAAACCTTATGCGCAGGACAGCCGCTGGAAACAGGTTCTTGACGGTGTGCAGGCCGTCGAGCGGCGCCTCGGCCGCAAGCCGAAACTGCTCATCGCCAAGATGGGACAGGACGGCCACGACCGGGGCGCCAACGTGATCGCCTCCGCCTTCGGAGACATGGGCTTTGACGTGGTGTCGGGTCCGCTGTTCCAGACGCCGGAGGAAACGGTTGTGCTGGCGCTCGACAGCGGCGTGGACGTGGTGGGCGCATCGTCGCTGGCGGCCGGTCACAAGACGCTGATCCCCGAACTCATCAGGCAGCTTCGGGAAAAGGGCCGCAACGACATCAAGGTGATCGCGGGCGGCGTCATCCCGCCGCAGGATTACGACTTCCTCCGTGACGCGGGCGTGCAGGGCATTTATGGACCAGGCTCCAATGTCGTGGAATGCGCGGCCGACGTGCTGCGCCTCCTCGGCCACAACATGCCCCCGGCGGGGCTGGAGGAAGCCGCTTGAATAGTCTCACTACCCAAGCCTCGTTCGTTTCGAGCGTAGTCGAGAAACGACATATGGGCGCTTTCCGCTTCTCGACTTCGGCCGAAGCAAACGGAGGTGGAAAATGACCGCTACAGCTCCCCGCACCGACTGGACCCGCGACGAGATTGCCGCGCTGTTCGACCTGCCCTTCAACGACCTGATGTTTGAAGCGCAGTCGATCCACCGCGCGAACTTTCCGCGCAATGAGGTTCAGCTTTCCACCCTGCTGTCGATCAAGACCGGCGGATGCCCGGAAGATTGCGGCTATTGCAGCCAGTCGACCGAGGCGGAAAGCGGGCTCAAGGCCACCAAGCTGATGGACGTGCAGGCCGTGCTGCAAGCGGCGGCGCAGGCGAAGGATCATGGTTCGGGCCGTTTTTGCATGGGCGCTGCGTGGCGCAATCCCAAGGAACGGGACATGCCCAAGCTCATCGAAATGGTGAAGGGCGTGCGCCAGATGGGCATGGAAACCTGCATGACGCTGGGCATGCTGTCGGCCGATCAGGCGAAGCAACTCGCCGACGCGGGGCTCGATTATTATAATCATAATATTGACACCTCGCCGGAAAATTACGCCAACGTCATCACCACGCGGACCTTCGAGGATCGGATCGAGACGCTGGAAAATGTGCGTACGGCAGGGATCAATGTGTGCTGCGGCGGGATCGTCGGCATGGGCGAGACGCGGTCTGACCGCATCGGGTTCCTCCATGCGCTCGGCACCATGCCGCATCCCGAAAGCGTGCCGATCAACGCGTTGGTGCCGGTGGCCGGAACCGTGTTGGGCGACATGCTGAAGGACACGCCGCTCGCCAAGATCGACGAGGTGGAGTTCGTCCGCACGGTCGCGGTGGCACGGATCGTGATGCCGCAGTCGATGGTACGGCTTTCCGCCGGGCGTGAAAGCATGAGCGAAGCCTGTCAGGCGCTCTGCTTCATGGCGGGGGCGAACAGCATCTTCACTGGCGACAAGCTGCTGACGGCGGCCAATGCTGGCGATGACAAGGACAGCGCGCTGCTTTCGAAGCTCGGGCTGACGCCGATGATGGCGCAGCCGCATGGGCATTTGGAGGCTGCTGAATAGTTTCTCCTCTTTCGTCATGCTGAACTTGTTTCAGCATCCATCGCGCCTCCGCAGCCTTCGGTTGAGGGGGGAAATGGACCCTGAAACAAGTTCAGGGTGACGTTGAGGGATGGTGATGGGTTAGCCCGACTGGGCGACAAAATAGGACTGGGCAAGGACAGATAATGGCAATCACCAAGATCCTGATCGCAAACCGTGGCGAAATTGCGTGCCGTGTCATCCGCACCGCGCGGAAGATGGGCATCAAGACCGTGGCGGTCTATTCGGACGCGGACGCGCGCAGCCCTCATGTCCTGATGGCGGACGAAGCCGTGCACCTTGGCCCGCCGCCTGCCGCGCAGTCCTATCTGCTGGCCGACAAGATTATCGAGGCCTGCAAGGCGACCGGCGCCGATGCGGTGCACCCGGGCTATGGCTTCCTGTCGGAGCGTGAGAGTTTCCGCAAGGCGCTGGACGAGGCAGGGATCATCTTCGTCGGCCCTCCCGCCAACGCCATCGCCGCCATGGGCGACAAGATCGAGTCGAAAAAGCTCGCCAAGGCAGCGGGCGTCAATGTCGTCCCCGGCTTTGTCGGTGTGATCGAGGACACCGAACATGCCGTCCGCATCTCTAACGAGATCGGTTATCCGGTGATGATGAAGGCGTCGGCGGGCGGCGGCGGCAAGGGCATGCGCCTTGCTTATTCCGAGCAGGACGTCCGGGAGGGCTTTGAGGCGACGAAGCGTGAAGGCCTCGCCAGCTTCGGCGATGACCGCGTGTTCATCGAGAAGTTCATCGAAAGCCCGCGCCACATCGAAATCCAGATATTGGGCGATCAGCACGGCAATATCGTTTACCTGAACGAGCGCGAATGTTCGATCCAGCGCCGCCACCAGAAGGTGGTCGAGGAAGCGCCTTCGCCCTTTGTCAGCCCCGAAATGCGCAAGAAGATGGGCGAGCAGTGCGTCGCCCTGGCGCGCGCGGCCGGCTATTTCAGCGCGGGCACGGTCGAACTGATCGTGTCGGGCGCGGACAAGACGGGCGACGGCTTCTACTTCCTGGAAATGAACACCCGTTTGCAGGTCGAGCATCCGGTGACGGAAGAGATCACCGGCCTTGATCTGGTCGAGCAGATGATCCGCGTCGCCAATGGCGAGGAACTGTCCTTCCGTCAGGAGGATGTGAAGATCAACGGCTGGTCGATCGAGAACCGCGTCTATGCCGAAGATCCCTATCGCGGCTTCCTGCCTTCCACGGGCCGCCTGATCCGCTACAATCCGCCCGAAGCGGTCGATGGCGTGCGCGTCGATGACGGCGTGGTCGAAGGCGGCGAAGTGTCGATGTTCTACGACCCGATGATCGCCAAGCTGATCACCTGGGCTCCCACCCGCCTGGAAGCGATCGACAAGCAGATCGCGGCGCTCGACCGGTTCGAGATCGAAGGGCCGGGGCACAATATCGACTTCGTTTCCGCGCTGATGCAGCATGAGCGTTTCCGTTCCGGCAACATCACCACCGGCTTCATCGCGGAGGAATATCCCGAAGGCTTCACCGGCGCGCCCGCATCCGAAACGTTGCTGAAGCGGCTGTCGGCCATCGGTGCCTTCGCCGCCATGGCACAGGCGGACCGCGCGCGCCGTATCGATGGTCAGCTTGGCAAGAAGCTGCGCGCACCGACCGGCTGGCAGGTGAAGATCGGCGACGCGGTGCATGATGTCGTCATCAATGGCGATGACGTCACTGTTGATGGCGAAGCGGTTGACATGGCGCTGGAATATACCCCCGGCGATCGCCTGATCGAAGCGGAGTTTGGCGAGGAGCAACTGGCGGTCAGGATCGCGCCGGTGCGGGCCGGGTTCGTGCTGACGGCTCATGGCGCCAGCCACAAGCTGCGTATCCTGCCCGCTCATGCGGCGCCGCTTGCCAAACATATGATCGAAAAGATCCCGCCGGATCTTTCGCGCTTCCTGATTTGCCCTATGCCCGGCCTGCTCGTCGCGCTCAATGTCAAGGAAGGCGACAAGGTCGAGGTTGGTCAGCCGCTGGCGGTGATCGAGGCGATGAAGATGGAAAATATCCTGCGCGCGCAAAAGGCGGGTGTGGTGAAAAGCGTGTCGGCGGCACAGGGCGAGAGCCTGCCGGTGGACGCGATCATTCTGGAACTGGAATAGGGCGGACTAGCCGCGCTGCCTTGGCGGCGCGGACCGTTCCATATGAGCGGGCGCAATAAGTCCGTTGCCGGTGCGACAATCCCGGAGGCGAGGTAGTGGCGCTCGGCTTATCCCGGCGGGGTTTCCTGTGCTTCGCCTCCGCTCAGCAGAACCCTTCGACTTCGATCAGTGCGAGTCTAGCGGCAACACTCATCCATAACCTGTCGCCGGCATCGTCCGGCACTTATTGCCGCCGGTTCCTTTTTCTCTAAAAGCAATCGCTCATGGAGGGGAGCGGGGGCAGATGGGCGAGGGGACAGGCAGCGCCGATTATGTGATGAATGCGAAGCGCGACCGGCTGGTCATCACCGCGTCGGCTCTGGGCACCGTATTCGAATGGTATGATTTCTACATCTATGGCGTGCTTGCGCCCATCATCGGACGCACATTCTTTCCGACCGATAATCCCACGGTCGAGCTGCTCTATTCCCTTGCCGGATTCGCCATCGGCTTCGGCTTCCGTCCATTGGGAGCGGCGCTGTTCGGCTATCTGGGTGACCGGCTGGGACGCAAATATACTTTCCTCGCCACGATCGTCCTGATGGGCGGAGCGACGGCGGGTGTCGGGCTGACGCCGTCTGCCGCCAGCATCGGCATTGCCGCTCCCATCATCCTCATCCTGCTCCGCATCGCCCAGGGGCTGGCGCTGGGCGGCGAATATGGCGGAGCAGCCATCTATGTCGCGGAACATGCGCCGCCCGGAAAGCGCGGCTTCTATACCAGCTTCATCCAGGCGGGCGTGATTGGCGGATTCATCCTGTCGCTGGTGGTGGTCGTCGTCACCCAATGGCTGGTGGGCGCGGAGGTATGGGACAGCTGGGGCTGGCGCCTGCCCTTCATCTTTTCCCTCGCCTTGCTCGCGATTTCGCTCTGGATGCGGCTGATGCTGCGCGAAAGTCCGGTCTTCGCGGCGATGAAGGCGGCGGGGGAACAATCCCGCAATCCCCTCAAGGAGGCATTCACCTTTCCCGGCAACAAGCGCCGGATGCTCGTGGCGATGGTCGGCATTGCGGCGGGCTTCACCGTCATTGCCTACACCGTGATGTTTCAGGCGCTTTATTTCCTGCAAAGCGGGCTTCATGTCGCGCCGGGTATCGCCCAATTGCTCGTGGGCGGCAGCGCCTTCGCGGGCATGGCGGCATTTGTCTTCTTCGGCTGGCTTTCGGACAGGATCGGGCGCAGAAAGCCGATCATCGTCGGCTATGCGCTGGTGCTGCTTCTTCTCATTCCGATCTATCAATTCATGGGAAGCATGGCCAATCCAGCCCTGACCCAGGCAGCGGCGAAGGCTCCGGTGGTGGTGCGCGGCCCTGACTGCTCGTTCGATCCTTTCGCCAAGGTCCAGCCAACGGGGTGCGGCAAGCTGCTCGACCATTTTTCGAAGCGCGGCATTCCCTATGACGCCGTTGCGGGCAGGGAACCGTCTGTAACCATCGGCGGCGATCCGGTCGCCGGCCTCAGCAGCAAGGGGATCGAGGCTGCGCTTGCCGCCAATGGCTATTCCACGGGGCAAGTCACGCCGGATTGGCCCCGCGCGGCACTGGTGTTCGTCGCGCTGCTGCTGCTGTGGACGCTGTCGGGCGCGACCTATGGGCCGGTGGCCGCGCTTCTTTCCGAATATTTTCCCGCGCGCATCCGTTACAGTTCGCTGTCCATCCCCTATCATATCGGGACGGGCTATTTCGGCGGGTTCCTGCCGCTGGTCAGCCAATATATCGTTGCGCGCACGGGCGATCCCTATGCGGGGCTGTGGTACACGATCGCGGTGGTCGCGGCGGCGCTGGTGACCTGCCTTGCCGCGCTGCCGGAGACGCGCGGAGCGAAACTCGACGCGTGACGGCCTCGACGCGCCGGATGGATGAGGCTATCGCGGCGCGATGACGGATTTCACTGCTCCGCTGCGCCTTCGCCTGGATGGCGATGCGCTTGTGTCAAACTGGTCCTGGCTGAATGCGCGCAGCGGAAAGGCCGCTTGCGGGGCCGCGATCAAGGCGGACGGATATGGCACGGGCGCGGCCGAAGTGATGCGCCGCCTGATGAAGGCCGGGTGCCGCGATTTTTTCGTGTCCAACTGGGGCGAGGCGATCGCGGTCGAGCCGCTGCTGGAACAAGGGGTTTCGCTGGCCGTGCTGCATGGCGTTCGTGCGGAGGACATGGCGGCCGCGCTGCAATCGCGTGCGCGGCCGGTGCTGAACAGCCCGGCGCAGATAGCGCGATGGAAAGGCGCAGGCGGCGGCGCTTGCGACGTGATGGTGGATACCGGGATGAACCGCCTTGGCCTCGACTGGCGGCAGGATGTCGTAGCCGAAACGGAGGAGCTGGAGGTCGTGACGCTGCTAAGCCATCTCGCCTCCGCGGATGAGGATACGCCGCTTACCGCCACGCAGTTGAACCGGTTCCAAGACATCAGGAACATCGTGCCTGCCGCCCGCTACAGTCTGGCCAACAGCGCTGGCATATGCCTGGGCGAAAGCTACGCCTTCGATCTGACCCGTCCGGGGCTGGCGCTCTATGGCGGCGTTCCTCGCGCGCAAGCGGCTGGCGCGATCCGGCAGGTCGTCTTTCCGCAGGCGCAGGTGTTGCAAAGACGGCGCGTGCTGGCTGGCGACACCATCGGGTACAACGCCACCCATATCGCGGAGCGCGACATGGAGGTTGCGGTCCTCAATCTCGGCTATGCGGACGGATATTTGCGCGGCTTTTCTGGGCGCGGCAGTGTTGCCTTCGAAGGCGAAAGCCTGCCGGTCGCCGGACGCGTTTCGATGGACCTCGTGGCGGTCGATGCCAGCCGCTCGCCTCATGTCGCGGAGGGCGATTGGGTGGATATAGACTATGCGCTTCCATCGGCCGCTGCGGCTTCGGGATTGTCCCAATATGAGTTGCTGACGGGTCTCGGAGCCCGATTTGATCGCGTCTGGTACTGAACGCGGGCCATAAAAAAGCCGCCAATCCCGTGTGGGAGATTGGCGGCCCGGTCAGTTCAGCAATAGAGATCAGCGTTCAATGCACATCGAAACGCCCATGCCGCCGCCCACGCAGAGGGTGGCGAGGCCCTTCTTGGCGTCCCGCTTCTGCATCTCGTAGAGAAGCGTGGTCAGGACGCGCGCGCCGGATGCGCCAACGGGATGGCCGATGGCGATCGCGCCGCCGTTCACATTCACCTTTTCCGGGTCCCAGCCCAGTTCCTGCCCGACAGCCAGAGCCTGGGCAGCGAAGGCTTCATTGGCCTCGATCAGGTCGAGATCGGCAAGCGACCAGCCCGCCTTGGCGAGAGCGTTGCGAGTGGCCGGGGCCGGGCCGATGCCCATGATGGCGGGATCGACGCCGCAGGTCGCGAAGCTGGCGATACGGGCGAGGACGGGCGCGTTGCGGCGGGCCGCTTCCTCCGCGCTCATCACCACCAGAGCGGCCGCGCCATCGTTGATGCCGCTGGCGTTGCCCGCAGTCACGGTGCCGTCCTTCTTGAAAGCAGGACGCAGCGACTGAACAGCCTCCAGCGTCGCACCGGCGCGGATATATTCGTCGGCGTCCACGACCGTGTCGCCCTTGCGGCCCTTGATCGTCACGGGGACGATTTCATCCTTGAAGCGGCCGGAAGCGCGCGCCGCCTCTGCCTTGTTCTGGCTGCTCACGGCGAACTGGTCCTGCGCCTCGCGGCTGATCTGATATTTTTCCGCCAAATTTTCGGCGGTGACGCCCATGTGGTAATTGTTGAACGCGTCGGTCAGCCCGTCATGGGTCATGGTGTCGATCAGGGTGATCGGCCCCATCTTGGCACCAGCGCGCAGATATTGGGCATGCGGAGCGAGCGACATGCTTTCCTGTCCGCCAGCGACCATGATGCGCGCGTCGCCCGCCCTGATCGCCTGCGCCGCCAGAGCGACTGCGCGCAGGCCGGAGCCGCAAAGCTGATTGAGCCCGACGGCGGTCCTTTCAACCGGGATGCCTGCGTTCACGGCCGCCTGCCGCGCCGGGTTCTGGCCCTGTCCCGCCGTCAGGATCTGGCCCAGAATGACTTCATCCACCTCTTCGGGTGAAACGCCCGCTTGCTCCAGCGCGGCGACGATGACGGCGCGGCCAAGCTCATGCGCCGGGGTGGAGGCGAAAGCGCCCATGAAACTGCCAACAGCGGTGCGCTTGGCTGCGGTGATGACGATGTCTGACAACGGCCCAATCCTTCGGTCTGGTGACGAATTTGGCGCCGCCTTACCATCATCCCCCATGGGTGGAAAGCCATTCGGACAGCGGTTTCCACAAGAGATTGCGCGACTTGCCGCCCACGATCATGCCCACATGACCCAGGTCCAGAGTGAAGCCACCGTCAAGCGCCGGGGCCGCAGCGGCAGGCACGATCCTGTCCGTCGAGGAGCGGATCGACATGGTGGGGCAGGCAAGCGCGGCGGGGTCCGCGATCTGGTCCGCGACCCGCCATTGCAGTTGTCCCGGCAGGTTGGCCGCATAGAATTTTTCGAACAGGTCCTCACCCGCCGCGAATGTCAGAGGCGCTCCGCCATTGGCCCAATCCTCCACCGCCAGAAAGGCGCGCTCCGCTTCGGAGCCCGTCTCCATCGACGCGAAAGCGGCATATTTCTGAATCGTCCGCGCCGGATCGAGCGCCCAGAAGCCGGATTGAAGCACCTCCATCGGAACATAGCCCAGCCGCTCGCAAGTCGGCTTTGCATTGTTCCAGAGGGATGCGATCAATTCCCTGTCAGCGGGAGGGAAGCCGTCAAACTGCCATGGCGCTGCAATGGTGGCGACCGCCTGAACCTCCATGAGCGCTGCCGCGCCGATCGCCAGGCTGCCGCCAAGGCAATATCCCACCAGGATCGGCGGCCGGGGCAGGGCAGCGAGCATGGGGAGCAGGCGGCCGGTGACATGGCCGTCCAGTCCCAAATGCCTGTCTTCGCTGGCGGGGCGTCCCCAATCGACCAGATAGGCGTCATGTCCTGCTGCGGCCATGTGGCGCAGCATGGACCGGCCTTCCGACAGGTCGAGCACCTGCGGCGGATTGATCAGCGAAGGGATGAAGATGACGGGCGCACGGCCATTTTCGCGTCCGAAACGCAGCAATCGTGCGCTTCCTGCGGATGCGAACGGCGCTGGAACGGGCGGCGGCGCGGGGCGAACCGTCTCCTGATATCTGCGTAAGCCGCGGAATGCCGATTGTCTCAAATCGGGATTCCCTTCGGTTTGCCGCCACAAAATGCTGAGAAACAGGGGTAAAGGTCGTGGGCCATGTTGCGGTGCGGCAACGCCCTGTGCTAATGCGGAAACTACAGGTGTGGGAGAGGAATCCATGGCCAAAACCAAGACCGCGAACCTTTCAGAACCGGTCATTATCAAAAAATACGCGAACCGGCGTCTCTATAACACGGAAACGTCGAGTTACATCACGCTCGATCTGCTGTCCCAGATGACTCGTGAGGGGCGCGAGTTCGTGGTCGTGGACGCAAAGACGGGTGAGGATATCACCCATAATGTCCTGACACAGATCATCATGGAAGAGGAACAGCGAGGCAAGAACATGCTGCCAGTGAACTTCCTGCGCCAGCTGATCGCCATGTACGGCGATTCCATGCAGTCGATGGTGCCGCAATATCTGGAAGCGTCAATGGATGCTTTCCGCAAGAACCAGATGCAGTTTCAGGAAGCGATGAAGGGCGCGTTTGGCGGCGGCCCTCTGGCGGAAATCGCCAAACGCAACATGCAGATGTTCGAAGCGGCCGCTAGCGCCTTTGGCAATGTGCCGGGGATGCCGGGCGCTTCCGGGACGGCTTCTGCGCCAGCCCCAACGCCAACGCCCGCCGCATCGGAGGGCAGCAAGGATGACGAGATCGCGCAGTTGAAGGCGCAGCTTGCGGCGCTTAATGCGAAGATCGACAAGCTGAACTGAGGCGCGGGTTCGGGGTCGACGGAAGGGCGCGCTTGGCTTATGGCGCGCCTTCCTTTCAAGAAGATCAAGGTCTGTCCCAAGTGAAGCACGCGCTTTCCGTCACCCGCGAACAGGATTTTGCAGCCTGGTATCAGGCCGTCATTTCCGAAGCCGATATGGCCGAGGAAAGCGGCGTGCGCGGATGCATGGTGATCCGGCCATGGGGCTATGGCATCTGGGAACGCATCCAGAAGCTGCTGGACGATCGCATCAAGGCGACCGGCCATGAAAATTGCTATTTCCCGCTGTTCATCCCGCTGTCCTATTTCGAAAAGGAAGCGGAGCATGTTGACGGCTTCGCCAAGGAAATGGCGGTCGTCACTCACCATCGCCTCGTCCAGAAGGACGGCAAGCTGGTGCCCGACCCCGAAGCGAAGCTTGAGGAACCGCTGGTCGTCCGTCCCACGTCGGAAACGGTCATCGGCGCAGCCTTTTCGCGCTGGGTGCAAAGCTGGCGCGATCTGCCTGTCCTGATCAATCAGTGGGCCAATGTCGTCCGCTGGGAAATGCGCACGCGCATGTTCCTGCGCACCGCTGAATTTCTCTGGCAGGAAGGGCATACCGCTCATGCCAGTGCGGAAGAAGCGGTGGAAGAAACGATGAAGATGCTGGAAGTCTATCGCAGCTTCGCCGAGGAATGCGTCGCCATGCCGGTGATTGCGGGCGAGAAACCGGAAAATGAACGCTTCCCCGGCGCCATCGCTACCTATTCGATCGAAGCGATGATGCAGGATGGCAAGGCGTTGCAGGCGGGCACGTCGCACTTTCTGGGCACCACTTTCTCATCGGCGCAGAATATCAAATTCCAGAATGCCGAAGGGCAGCAGGAACTGGCCCAGACGACTAGCTGGGGCATGTCGACCCGCATGATCGGCGGCCTCATCATGGTGCATGGCGACGATGACGGGCTGCGCGTGCCGCCGCGCATCGCCCCCTATCAGATCGTCGTCGTGCCGATGCTGCGCGATACGGAAGAGGATGCCGCGATCCTTGCCTATTGCGGTGAACTGGTGGCGGAACTGAACAAGCAGGATGTGTTCCGCGAACCCGTTCGCGCATTGCTCGACCGGCGTGCGGCGAAGGCAGCGAACAAGCGCTGGAGCTGGGTGAAGAAGGGCGCGCCGCTCGTGATCGAAGTGGGCGGACGCGATGTCGCGGGCGGCAATGTGTCGGTGATCCGGCGCGATCGCCTCTATCGCGAGGATGGCAAGCTCGACAGCCAGATTGTCGCGAAGGACGCCTTTGTGGCGCAGGCGGCGGCGATGCTGGAGGAGATTCAGAAGGCGCTGTTCGCGGACGCCCATGCGCGGCTGCATGGCGGCATCGATCGCTCCATCACTTCGCTTGACGCGCTGAAAGCCTATTTCGCGGCGAGCAAGAAGCAGGGCTGGGCACTGGTGCAATGGGCCAAGCCGACGGGGGCTGAACTCGACAAGGTGGTCGAGTGGCTCAAGGGCGAAAAGCTGACGCTGCGCAATGTGCCGGTCGATGCGGAAGTGGCTGACGGCGTCTGTATCTTCACCGGCGGGAAAGCGGTCGAGCGGGTGCTGGTCGGGCGGAGTTATTAATCAAAACAGCCCCTCCCTTAAAAGGGAGGGGCTATTGCGCATCACAGCACATATTTGCTGAGGTCGGTGTTCCGCGCCACTTCGCCCAACTGCTTTTCGACATAGGCCTGATCGATCACCAGCGTTTCGCCCGCCCGATCCTCGGCATCGAAGCTCACATCTTCCAGCAGCTTTTCCATGACGGTCTGCAACCGCCGCGCGCCGATATTCTCCACCTCGCTGTTCACCTCCGCCGCGATGCGGGCGATGGCGTGGATGCCGTCCGCCGTCAGGTCGATGGTGACGCCCTCGGTCGCCAGTAGCGCGCGATATTGCTCGACCAGGCTTGCCTTCGTGTCGGAAAGGATGGCGACGAAGTCATCCTCCGTCAGCGCCTTCAGTTCGACGCGGATCGGCAGGCGGCCCTGAAGTTCGGGCAGCAGATCGCTGGGCTTCGCCACATGGAACGCGCCTGAGGCGATGAAGAGGATATGGTCGGTCTTGAGCGGCCCATATTTGGTGGAAACCGTCGTCCCTTCGATCAGGGGCAGCAGATCGCGCTGCACACCCTCGCGGCTGACGGATCCGCCGCGCACGTCGCTGACCGCGATCTTGTCGATCTCGTCCAGGAACACGATGCCGTTCTGCTCGGCGCTGGCAATGGCGACGCGGGCGACGTCATCCTGGTCCAGCCGCTTGTCCTGCTCCTCTTCCACCAGCTTGTCCCATGCCTCAGCGACGCGCAATTTGCGGCGCTTCTTCTGGGTCTGGCCAAAAGCCTTGGACATCATGTCGCTAAGGTTGATCATGCCGATCTGGCCGCCCATGCCGGGAATCTCCATCGGCATGGAGGGGCTGTCGGCGACTTCCACTTCCACCTCGACATCATTCATCTGGTCATTTTCGATGCGCTGGCGGAAGGACAGGCGCGTGGCTTCGCTCGCCTCCTTGCCGGTCAGCGCATCCAGCAGGCGGGACATTGCCGCTTCGGACGCGGCTTCCCGCACGGATTCGCGGCGGCGATCGCGCTCCAGGCGGACGGCTTCTTCGACCAGGTCGCGCACGATCTGCTCCACGTCACGGCCGACATAGCCGACCTCGGTGAACTTGGTCGCCTCGACCTTCACGAACGGCGCATCGGCCAGTTTCGCCAGGCGGCGGCTGATCTCCGTCTTGCCGCAGCCGGTGGGCCCGATCATCAGGATGTTCTTGGGCGTCACCTCGTCGCGCAGATCGGGCGAGAGGCGCTGCCGCCGCCAGCGGTTGCGCAGGGCGACCGCGACCGCGCGCTTGGCTTCGGACTGCCCGATGATGTGCGCGTCGAGCGCGGAAACGATGGCTTTGGGGGTCAGGTTGTCGTTCATCTCTTTCCTTGTCCCTTCCAAGGGAGGGCAGGGGGTGGGAGCGATTGCGTTGGCAAGCGCCTGCAACGGTCGAAGGGACAGGCCAGAACGCGTGCCGCGCGACCCATCCCAACCCCTCCCTTGAAAGGGAGGAGCCAGAAAAATCAGGTGGCGCTCGCCAACTCCTCGACCACCAGCTCGTCGTTGGTATAGACACAGATGTCAGCGGCGACCTTCATCGCCTTGCGAGCGAGCGTTTCGGCGTCCTCTTCATATTCGACCAGGGCGCGCGCGGCGGCCAGGGCGAAATTGCCGCCCGATCCTATCGCGGCCACGCCGCCAATCGGTTCCAGCACATCGCCGTTTCCGGTCAGGATCAATGTCACATCCTTGTCGGCGACGATCATCATCGCTTCCAGATTGCGCAGATATTTGTCCGTGCGCCAATCCTTGGCCAGTTCGACGGCAGCGCGCATGAGCTGGCCATTATGCCGCTCCAGCTTTGCCTCCAGCCGTTCGAACAGGGTAAAGGCGTCGGCGGTCGCGCCCGCGAAGCCGCCGATCACCGATCCGTCATGCAGGCGGCGGACCTTGCGGGCGTTGGGCTTCATGACGGTCTGGCCCATGGATACCTGGCCATCGCCAGCGACGATCACCTTTCCATTCTTGCGCACCGACATGATGGTGGTGCCGTGCCACACGGGAAAGCTGCTGGAATGTTGGTCGTTCATGGCGCGGCATATGGGATCGGCCGCCGTTCCGCGCAAGCGTGGAGCGGCCTCGCGCCGGAACGTTCCATTAAGAAGGTGAAATATGACAATCCGTTCAGGAACCAACTCCGGTTAATTGACATTGTGCACCGCGACATGAATCATGACCGACCAA
Source organism: Sphingobium sp. DC-2 (assembly GCF_000722555.1). Classification (NCBI taxonomy): domain Bacteria; kingdom Pseudomonadati; phylum Pseudomonadota; class Alphaproteobacteria; order Sphingomonadales; family Sphingobiaceae; genus Sphingobium; species Sphingobium sp. DC-2. The sequence continues at coordinate 230,049 of NZ_JNAC01000165.1, forward strand.
TGACTAGAGGTAGCTTATGTCTCTGAAGGCCAGAGCCAGGGAGAAGGTCGAAAGGGCGGGAATCTCCAACTATTCCTTCGATCACGATGTGCTGGTGATGTGCGGCGTGCGCTACACCCTGGCCGCATGCAGTTGCGGGGAGCCGGACTGTGACGGCGTTCGTCTGGAACGAAGCCCTGGGATGCCCCACCACATCCTGCAATGATCAGATGGAGCGATGCGCTCCTTATGTCAGTGCATCGCATCCTTGCCCGCGCGGCCCACGGATTCGATGTCGCGCCCCACACCCTGTACCGTATTGCAGGCGGCGAGGATGGACAGGATCAGCCCGGCAAGCAGCAGGGCGGCGGTCTGGCGCATGAATGACACTCCTTGATAGCCCGCTTTCTATAGACAGCAGAGGACCGCCGGATAAAGTGATTTTCAGCGGCTGATCGCGTCCCTGCTTGACAGGAGGGGACACGGGTGCCAATGGCCGCATCCTCCTTTCAGGGGGCGCGTAGCTCAGCGGTAGAGCACACCCTTCACACGGGTGGGGTCACAGGTTCAATCCCTGTCGCGCCCACCATGGCATCCTTGTCATGGCAGGAAATATTATTTCTCCACATTGATCTTTTCGTCCGCAGCGGGCTAATCTTTCGTTTGTAAAACATGGCTGCTCGCGGGGCGGCCAAGGCGAAAGGTTGACCATGTCCGCAGCCATGAAAAGCGGCGTTGCCATAGGCGCTTTGCTGGCGCTGTCCCAAATGCCGGCGCACGCGGGTGAGGCGCTGACGCTGGAGCGGGTCTTCGCCAGTCCCGATCTTTCGGGACCTCAGCCGCGCGCCCTCAAAATCTCCCCCGACGGCAGCCTCGTAACCCTGCTGAAGCCGCGCCCGGACGAGAAGGAACGGCTGGACCTGTGGGCGATCGACAGCGCCACGGGCGCCGAACGGATGCTGGTTGATTCGAAGAAGACCGGCAGCGGGGCGGAATTGTCGGAAGCCGAAAAGATGCAGCGTGAACGTGACCGCTCAGTCGCGGGCAGCACCGGCATCGTCAGCTATGACTGGGCGCCGGACGGCAAGTCCATCCTCGTTCCCGTCGACGGCGACCTTTACCTCGCAAAGCTGGACGGGCAGGTCACCCGCCTCACCCAGACTCCCGATGGCGAGCTGAACGGCGTCGTCAGTCCCAAGGGCGGCTTCGTGTCCTTCGTGCGCGGCGGCAATCTGTTCGTGCAGCCCATCGACGGACAGGAGCGGCAACTGACGGACGGCGCGAGCGATACCGTCAGCTGGGGCATTGCTGAATTCGTCGCGCAGGAGGAAATGGATCGCCGCACCGGCTATTGGTGGTCGCCCGATGACCGGATGATCGCCGTCGCCCGCGTGGATGAAAGCCCTGTCGGCATCGTCACGCGCACGGCGATCGGCGGCGAAGGCACCAGGGTCTATCAGCAACGCTATCCAGCGGCAGGCTCCCCCAACGCACTCGTTGACTTGTACGTCATGAAGCCGGACGGGTCGGGCAAGGTCAAGGTCGATCTAGGCCCCAATGCGGACATCTACCTCGCCCGCGTGGATTGGTCGAAGGATGGCAGGACACTCTATGTCCAGCGCCAGAGCCGCGACCAGAAAATGCTGGACCTGCTTGCCGTGGATCCCGCAACGGGCAGGGGGAGGATCGTCCTCACCGAAAAGGCGAAAAGCTGGATCAACCTCTCCAACAATTTCCATAGCCTTGGCGATGGCAGCTTCCTCTGGTGGTCGGAAAAGAGTGGCCATGGCCACCTCTATCATGTCGATGGTTCCCGCTGGACGGCGCTCACCAGCGGCGATTGGGAGGTTCGCGACCTTATCGGCGTGGATGAGGCGAACGGGACCGTCTACTTCACGGGCAACAAGGAAACGCCGCTGGAGCAGCAGCTCTATGCCGTCCCTCTGCGGGGCAAGGGTCCGGTCCGGCAGCTTACCAGCAGCGGTTGGTGGAACGATGCCGTCATGGACGGCGCGGCGACCCGGCTTGTCGTGTCACGCAGCAATGTGGATCAGCCCAAGCAGGTCTATCTCGCCGATCGGGAAGGCAAGCGCGTGCGCTGGCTGTCCGAAAATGCGATCGCGGGGGATCATCCCTACGCGCGCTATCTCGCCAGCCATGCCAGGACGCGCTTCGGCACGTTGAAGGCCGCCGATGGGTCCACCCTCCATACCCGGATCATGACGCCGCCGCTTGAGCCGGGCAAACGCTATCCGGTCTTCATGCTGCATTATGGCGGGCCGGGCGCGGGGCGCGTCGTCACGAACCAGTGGAGTTCGCCCATCTACCAATATCTGGTCGACCGCGGCTGGATCGTCTTCGCGGTGGACAATCGCGGCACGCCTGACCGGGGCAAGGCTTTCGAGGACCAGTTGTACCGCGCCATGGGAACGGTCGAGGTCGAGGACCAGCTAAAGGGCGTGGAGTGGCTGAAGACGCAGCCCTATGTCGATCCGCAGCGGATCGCGACTTATGGCTGGTCCTATGGCGGCTATCTGTCGCTCAAGCTGCTGGAAAAGGCGCCCGGCGTCTTTTTCGCCGCGATTGCCGGAGCGCCGGTCACGCGATGGGAGCTTTATGACACCCATTATACCGAACGTTATCTCGGCATGCCGCAGGATAAGCCCAGCGCCTATCCGGCTTCGGGCGCGTTGGAGGATGCGGCGAAGATCAGCGATCCGCTCCTCATCATCCACGGAATGTCGGATGACAATGTCGTGTTCGACAATGCGACGGCGCTGATCGCGAGGATGCAGGCGGCGGCCGTTCCGTTCGAGATGATGGTCTATCCGGGGCAGACGCATCGGGTAGGCGGTCCGGGCATCAGCGTTCACCTGTGGCGGACGATAGAAGACTTTCTGTCGCGCCACGGGAATGCGGAGGAGGATTCCGCCAAATAACCTGCCCTGTTTCCGCGACGGCAGGAATCCAGTTCAGCCCTCTCAATCATCCCCAAAATGCCGGTGCGACAAGCACAGCTTTGCCGCGCCAAAGGTGCTTCACGCTGGACAAACGGCGCAATGCCGCTATGGCGCGCACTTCCGCAATTTTGCACGGAGTGGAGTCTTTAGTCATGGGTTACAAGGTCGTCGTCGTTGGTGCCACGGGCAATGTGGGCCGCGAAATGCTGACCATTCTCGCCGAGCGCGAGTTCCCGATTGACGAGATCGCGGCGGTTGCTTCGCCCCGGTCGCAGGGCACCGAAATCGATTTCGGTGAAACCGGCAAGACGCTCAAATGCAAGAATATCGAGCATTTCGATTTCACCGGCTGGGATATCGCCCTGTTCGCCGCGGGTTCCGGCCCGACGGCGGAATATGCGCCCAAGGCGGCTGCGGCGGGTTGCGTGGTGATCGACAACAGCTCGCTCTATCGCATGGACCCGGACGTGCCGCTGATCGTGCCGGAAGTGAACCCGGACGCGATCGACGGCTATACGAAGAAGAACATCATCGCGAACCCCAACTGCTCGACCGCGCAGATGGTCGTGGCGTTGAAACCGCTGCATGACGCAGCGACGATCAAGCGCGTCGTCGTTGCGACCTACCAGTCGGTTTCCGGTGCGGGCAAGCAGGGCATGGACGAACTGTTCGAACAGTCGCGCAACATCTTCGTCGGCGATCCGGCCGAGCCCAAGAAGTTCACCAAGCAGATCGCCTTCAACGTGATCCCGCACATCGACGTCTTCCTGGAGGACGGCTCCACCAAGGAAGAGTGGAAGATGGTCGCGGAAACCAAGAAGATCCTCGATCCCAAGGTGAAAATCACCGCGACCTGCGTGCGCGTTCCCGTCTTCGTCGGCCACTCCGAAGCGCTCAATATCGAGTTCGAAAAGGAGATTTCGGCGAAGGAAGCACAGGATATCCTGCGGGAAGCGCCGGGCGTGATGCTCGTCGACAAGCGCGAAGATGGCGGTTACGTCACTCCCGTCGAGTGCGTGGGCGACTATGCCACCTTCGTCAGCCGCGTGCGTGAGGATTCGACGATCGACAATGGGCTGTCGCTCTGGTGCGTCAGCGACAATCTTCGCAAGGGCGCTGCGCTGAACGCGGTGCAGATCGCCGAACTGCTGGGCCGCCGCCACCTCAAGAAGGGCTGAGCCTTTTTGATGATCCCCGGCGCTGCTGCTGTCTGGAAAAGCCTTCCAGCCGCGCAGCGCCGGATGATCCTGATCCTGATCGCCGCCATCGCCGTGGCTAATATTGATCAGCCTTTTCCCGAACTCGCGCCGCTACAGCATGGGCCGACCCTTGCCCTTGCCCTCGCGGCCCCATGGCTGCTGCGTCGATGGCCATTGTCCAATGGCGCAGTTGCGTGCGTTCTGGCGTTCCTCCTTCTCCACACCTTGGGCGGGCGCTACATCTATTCCTACGTGCCTTATGATGATTGGGCGCGAGCGATTAGCGGGCATGACCTGTCAAGCAGCCTAGGCTGGCGGCGCAACGGCTATGACCGGCTCGTCCATTTCGCTTTCGGCGCGCTGCTGACGGCGCCCATCGCTCAGGCCGCATATCGCCATGGAGCCATGCGCCGCCGCTGGAGCCTGTGCTTCGCCTTCGTTACCGTGGGCTTCGTCGGTGCTGCCTATGAGATATTCGAATGGCTGCTGACGATCATCGCCGCCGGGGAAACCGCAGACTGGTATAATGGCCAGCAGGGCGACATATGGGACCCGCAAAAGGATCTGCTGGCGGCTCAAGCCGGCGCGGCGCTGGCGTTGCTGCTTCCCGTCGTGCGCCGTATCGGGCAGGCGCAAAGTCCCGTCCTGATCAATCCCAATCATCCCGGAGGCCCAAGCCGATGACCGACCTGAACTTCGAAAAGCGCGAGATTGAAGGGCTGGGCGGCGTTCCCATCGCCGTCCATATCGCGGGCGAGGGGCGGGACCTGGTGCTGATCCACGGCTATTTTTCCAACGCCTACACCAATTGGGTTCGCTATGGACATGCAGCGAAGCTGGTGGAGGCTGGCTTTCGCCTCATCCTGCCCGACCTGCGCGGGCATGGTGAAAGCGGAAAGCCGCATGATGCAGCCGCCTATCCGCCCGATGCGCTGACGGAAGACAATCTGGCGGTGGTGGCTCAACTTGGCCTCACCGATTATGATCTGGGCGGCTATTCGCTGGGCGCGCGGACGACGGTGCGGATGCTCGCCCATGGCGCAACGCCGCGCCGCGTGATCCTGGCGGGCATGGGGCTGCGGGGGCTGGTCAATACGCTCGACAAGGGCGGCTATTACCGCAACGTCCTGACGAACCTCGGCAGTTTCGAGCGGGGCACGTCGGAATGGATGACGGAGGCTTTCCTCAAGACGACGAAGGGTGATCCCGTCGCCATGCTCCACATCCTCGACACGTTCGTCGATACGCCCGCCGAAACGATCAGCAGCTTCACCCAGCTCACGGAAGTCATTTGCGGCGCTGACGATCAGGACAATGGCGTGGCGCAGGAACTGGCCGATATCCTGCCCAACGGCCGCTATGTGGAAGTGCCCGGCAATCACATGAACGCTGTGACTCGCAAGGAACTGGGGCAGGCGATGGTTGATTTTCTGACGGCCTGATGCCCCCTGCCTTGACGGGAGGGCGCCGCATTTACCGGAATGGCGGCTCGTTGAAGGCGCGCAGCTTGCGGCTGTGGAGCTTGGGGCCTTCCTTCCGCAGCAGTTCGCATGTCATCAGCCCGACGCGAAGATGCCCGGCGATCGCCTCTTCATAGAAGCGGTTCGCCTGTCCGGGCAGCTTCAATTCGCCATGGATCGGCTTGTCCGACACGCAGAGCAAGGTTCCGTAAGGCACGCGAAACCGGTATCCTTGCGCGGCGATCGTCGCCGACTCCATGTCGATGCCCACCGCGCGCGAAAGGCTGAAGCGCAGCGCTGAACTGGAGTAGCGCAACTCCCAATTGCGGTCGTCCGTGGTGACGACAGTGCCCGTGCGAAGGCGGCGCTTGAAATCCTCCTCGCTGCTTCCGCCCAGCACCGCCTCCGCCGCCTTGGCGAGGGCAACCTGCACTTCCGCGATGGCGGGCACGGGGATTTCGGGCGGCAGCATGTCGTCCAGCACCTTGTCATCGCGCAGATAGGCGTGGGCCAGCACATAGTCGCCGATGCGCTGGCTGGGCCGCAGCCCGCCGCAATGCCCGATCATCAGCCATGCTTCGGGGCGGAGCACGGCCAAATGGTCGCAGATCGTCTTGGCATTGGCGGGGCCGACGCCGATATTGACCAGCGTGATGCCGCTGCGATTGGGGGCGATCAGGTGATAGGCGGGCATCTGATGTCTGCGCCACGCGCTGTCGGCGATCATCTGTGCCGGGTCGGCCGTCTCACGCGTCACATAGACGCCGCCCGCGCCGGAAAGAGCCGTATAGCTGCTGTCGGCCCGCTGCAATTCGCGGCACGCCCAGTCCACGAACTCGTCGACATATCGGTGATAGTTGGTGAACAGTATGTAGCGTTGCACATGCTCGGGCGGCGTGCCGGTATAATGTTTGAGGCGCGCCAGCGAAAAATCGGTGCGCAGGCCATCGAACAGGGCAAGCGGCCGCTGACCATTGGCATCGGGCATGAACAGGCCGTCAGCGATCTCGTCCCCGATCTCCGCCAGTTCGGTCGCGGGGAAATGACGCGCCAACTCGGTCGGCGGTATGCCGTCCAGCGCCGTGACATCGAGCCCGTCGAGAACATAGGGAAAGGGGATGGGCTGGCCGCTGACCGCCGTTTCGACATCCACCCCATAGTCGCGGACCAGCAAGTCGATCTGTTCGGCCAGATAATCGCCGAACATCTCCGGCCGCGTGACGGTGGTCACATAAAGGCCGGGCTTCGACAGGCGGGCGAAAGACCGGCCGGGCGGCGGCGCGTCCGTCTCCGCCTTATGGATGATGCGCAGTTCGGGATAGCAAAAGCGCCTGTCCTGCCGCGCTTCAGGCGGAGGAATGCTGCCGTCGAGCGCATAGGCCTGCATCGCCTCGCGCAGATTTTCGATGGAGGCCTGGTAAAGCTGCTCAAGTTGCGCGACGGTCGCGCTGCCGATGCTTTTCGTCATCGATCCTTGCTACCGCAGATGGATGACCGAAGGAAGTCAGCCGCGCCAGGACTGCCCCGGCGCGGCCATGATGATCAAAGCTGGCCGAGCAGATGGCCGGCGGAGGAGAGCTTGAAATCGCCCGGTTCCTCGACGTTCAGTTCAGTCACGACGCCGTCCTTGACGATCATGGAAAAGCGCTGGCCGCGCGTGCCCAGCCCGAACTTGCTGCCATCCATGGTCAGGCCGACAGCTCTGGCGAAATCGCCATTGCCATCCGCGAGCATCGTCACCTTGCCGCCAGCACCGGCGGCCTTGCCCCATGCGTCCATGACGAACACGTCATTGACGGCGGTGCAGGCAATCTCGTCAACGCCTTTCTGCTTCAATTCTTCGGCCTTCTCGACAAAGCCGGGCAGGTGCCGCGCCGAACAGGTAGGCGTGAAAGCGCCGGGCACGGAGAACAGGGCGACCGTGCGGCCAGCGAAAAATTCGTCCGAAGACAGTTGCTGCGGGCCGTCCCCGGTCATTATGGTGAAATTGACGCTGGGAACGCGGTCCCCCTTGGCGATGGTCATGATCTCTATCCTCGCATGTGAGGGCCGCGAGGTTGTGGCTCGCGCGGCTCCTGTCAAGGGAAGCGGAACGTGCCGCGCCGCCTTTTCCCGGCGATGGGCGCCATTGGAAAAGATACGAAGCGGCGTATATTCGCATGATGAACCAGTCTCGTTCCTATGTAGGTCAGTTTCTGCTCGCGCTTCCGGGCATGGAGGACATGCGTTTCGATCATTCGGTGGTCGCGATCTGCGTCCATGATGAAAGCGGGGCGCTGGGCATCGCCGTCAGTGACGAGATTGACGGCGTCGGCCTCCACGACCTGCTGGAAAGCTTCGACATCGATCCCGCCAATGTACCTGACGTTCCGGTTCTGCGCGGCGGGCCGGTGGAGCCGCGACGGGGCTTTGTGCTCCACTCGCTCGACTGGCAGGAACATGACATGGTGCAGGTCGGGCCCGATTGGGGCCTGTCAGGATCGCTTGAGATATTGAAGGCCATTGCCGAAGGCCGGGGACCAAGCCGCTACATCGTCGCGCTCGGCTATGCCGGTTGGGGCGCGGGACAGCTTGATCAGGAGATGACGGGCGAAAGCTGGTTTCCCGCCGAATGCACTGCGGAGCTTTTGTTCGACGTGCCGGCGGACCGCAAATGGGCGGCGGCCTATGCGGCGGCCGGAGTCGACGCCTCCCATCTGGTCAGCGGCGCGGGTTCGGCGTGAAAAATCAGCCTGCCGCTGCCGGTTGATGTTCGATACGACAACGAAACGACAGCCGTGCGCAACGCTTGTTGCTGTATCGTAACTGAACCGATAGCGGTAAAAGCCCGCTAACCCACTTCATTGACATAGCCGCAAGCGGCGGCGCGCACCCTCTCCGTCACAATGGGAGGGGGTTTTTGTCGATGAAGAAAATTCTGACGGCGGTGATTGCCGCGGTGATGCCGTTTGCGCCAGCCACGGCGGCAACATGCTGGAAAACGACTGCGGTCGAGGCGGCTCAGATCCGCGATTTCGAAATGATGCTGATGGTGTCGGCGTTGCGGTGCCGCGCGACCGGAAACAACTTCCTTGCGTCCTACAATGAGTTCATCCGGGACAAGCGCGATGCGCTGACGCAGGTGAATGACGAACTGCGGGAGCATTTCCGGTCGGTTGCCGGGCCGGTGGGTGCGTTGGGAGCCTATGACAACTACGTCACCGCGCTCGCCAACGTCTATGGCGCAGGGGCGGACGGGCTTGCCTGTCGCGATCTCCAGTCGATCACCGATGCCGCCAACGCGCTGCCCGCGACACGCGCGGCGTTGCTGGAACTGTCGGACGCGGCGGGGATCACGCCGCATCTGTCCGGCCCGCGCTGCGACGTGGTCCTGGCTGTCGCCAAGGGCGATCAGCGGGACGGTGAACAGGCGCGGCAGGCCCCCGTCACGGTCGCGGCGCGTGGCCCTGCCGACTAACACATAAAGAAAACTTTATATCGAAGTTGCCTTCATCGGCGGCGGTTGGTAAAGCGCAGCCATCGCCGCCGTTCGGCTTTTCCTGAGCGGCTCCGGCACATTCTAAACCGATGGAGACACGCTCGTGGCCACCGCACCCGCCACCCAGGCGCAGGACTATGTGATCGCCGATATCAACCTTGCCGCGTTCGGCCGCAAGGAAATTGAGATCGCCGAAACCGAAATGCCCGGCCTCATGGCGCTGCGCGACGAGTTCGGCGCTGCCAAGCCGCTCAAGGGCGCGCGCATTACCGGATCGCTGCACATGACGATCCAGACCGCCGTGCTGATCGAAACGCTGGCCGAACTGGGCGCTGAAATCCGCTGGGCCTCGTGCAACATCTTCTCGACCCAGGACCATGCCGCCGCCGCAATCGCCGCGCGCGGCATTCCGGTCTTCGCCGTGAAGGGCGAGACGCTGGAGGAATATTGGGACTATGTCATCCGCATCTTCGACTGGGGTGACACCACCTGCAACATGATCCTGGACGATGGCGGCGACGCCACCATGTTCGCCCTGTGGGGCGCGCGTGTCGAGGCGGGGGAGGAACTCTTCACCCCCGGTAACGAGGAAGAGGAAATCTTCGTCGCTACGCTCAAGCGCTTCCTCGCCGAGCGTCCGGGCTACCTCACCAAGACGGTCGCCGCGATCAAGGGCGTGTCGGAAGAAACCACCACTGGCGTCCATCGCCTTTATGAGCTGGCAAAGAAGGGCAAGCTGCCTTTCCCGGCGATCAACGTGAACGACAGCGTCACCAAGTCGAAGTTCGACAATCTCTATGGCTGCAAGGAATCGCTGGTCGACGCCATCCGCCGCGCCACCGACGTGATGCTGGCGGGCAAGGTCGCCTGCGTCGCTGGCTTCGGCGATGTCGGCAAGGGATCGGCGGCGTCGCTGCGCAACGGCGGCGCGCGCGTGCTGGTCACTGAAATCGACCCGATCTGCGCCTTGCAGGCGGCGATGGAAGGCTATGAAGTCGTGACGATGGAGGAAGCGGCGACCCGTGCCGACATCTTCGTCACCGCCACCGGCAATGAAGACGTCATCACCGTCGAGCATATGCGCGCGATGAAGAATATGGCGATCGTCTGCAACATCGGCCACTTCGACAGCGAGATCCAGATCGCTGGCCTCAACAATATGAAGTGGACCGAAATCAAGCCGCAGGTCGATGAAGTCGAATTCGCCGATGGCAAGAAGATCATCGTTCTGGCCAAGGGCCGCCTGGTGAACCTGGGCTGCGCCACTGGCCACCCCAGCTTCGTCATGTCCTCCAGCTTCACCAACCAGGTGCTGGCGCAGATCGAACTGTGGACCAAGTCGGACGAATATAAGAACGACGTCTATGTCCTGCCTAAGCATCTGGACGAGAAGGTCGCGGCCCTTCACCTGGAAAAGCTGGGCGTGAAGCTGTCCAAGCTGACGCCGAAGCAGGCCGCTTATATCGGCGTCACGCCGGAAGGTCCGTTCAAGCCGGATCACTACCGCTACTGATCGAACAGCAAGGGGAGGCGAAAGTCTCCCCTTTTTGCATCTGGGGCCAAGCGCGGCTTTTTTCCTCCATCGCCATGCCGAAACAAGTGAGGCGTGACGCAGGCAGGCAAGCCCTTGCGCTCATCACCGATATTTCTTCCATCTGCCCGCTTCACGCTGCTGCCGACTTGGGTTAGTCCCCTGATAATCATGCAAGGGGGCGGGCAGTTCGTGATGAGGGGTGAGCAGGCGCGATGACGTCATTGACCCCCTTTGCGGCGGTTATACTCGGGATTGTCCTGGCCGGCTGGCTCGCCGCCGCCATTTGGGCGCTCTCCACTGGCCAGCGCATGCGGCGCGAAGGGATGCAGGCGCAGGGCAGGCTTGACCGGCTCACCAGCCTGCTTGCCTCCGCCCCCGCCGCTCCCGTCATCATCCATCCTGACGGCCGTCTGGAAGCGGCGGACCGCCTCGCCAAATGGCTGGGGAAGGGCCGTGTGCCCTCCTTCGTCTCCGAACTGACGGCGCCTGATGGAGGGCTGGAGCAAGCCGACGCCGCCGCCCTGGCGCAGGAGATCGCCGCCACGCAGCGCGCCGGGCGCAGCTTCGCGCTGCCGGTCCGGGGAGAGGGATCGTCCCGCCTGCTGCTGGTGCGCGGCGCGCCCGCGGGTCCGGTGCTGGCGGAAAGCGGCGGGGTGGTCCTGTGGATCTTCGACGCGACCGACAGCCAGTCCGAAATCCAGTCGCTCAAGGCGCGGGTCGAACAGTTACGCGACGCCCTTGAAGCGCTGGCGGGACTGGTGGAGGCAGCGCCCTTCCCGATGTGGCACCGCACCCCCGACATGCGCCTCAGCCTTGTGAACGCGGCCTATGTGCGGGCGGTGGACGGAGAGAGCGCGGGTGAGGTGATCGCCAGCGGGGCCGAACTTGTCGAAACCATTGGAGGACTGACGCCGCAGGCCGCTGCGGAACAGGCGTTGAGCGAAAACCGTCCGGTCGAGCGCATCGTCCCGGCGACCATAGACGGCGAGCGGCGGACCATGCGCGTGGTGGACGTGCCGTTGGGTGACGCGGGCGTTGCCGGCTTTGCCATGGATCAGAATGAGCTGGAACAGGCGCGGGTCGAGCATCGCAGGCTGGAAGCGGCGCAGCGCGACCTGCTTGACCGCTTGTCGGCGGGCGTGGCGCGGTTCGGCCCGGATCGCACGCTGCGTTTCTGGAACCAGCCCTTTATGAGCCTGTTCGGGCTGGATCAGGACCATCTGGCCGACCAGCCCGTGTTCGAACGCGTGCTCGACCGCATGCGGGAAACCCGCCGCCTGCCGGAACATCGCGACTTCCCCGCATGGCGGGCGGAGCGGCGGGGCTGGTTCCTTTCGCCCGATCCGCTGGAGGAAAACTGGCTGCTGGCCGACGGCACGCATCTGCGCGTCTATGCCCAGCCGCTGCCCGATGGCGGCCTGCTGCTGATCTTCGAAGACCGGACGGAGCAGGTCCAGCTATCGAGCGCGCGCGACACGCTGCTGCGGGTGCGCACGGCGACCTTCGACAATCTGTTCGAATCGATCGGCGTCTTTTCCTCCGATGGCCGCCTGTCCCTGTGGAACAGCCGTTTCCGTACCATCTGGGACATTTCGGAAGATGTGCTGGCGAAGCACCCCCGCATCGATGAACTGATGCGCGCGGTCCAGTCCCGCCTGGCCAAGCCGCAACAGGCCAATCTCGTCCGCGAACTGGTGCGCGCCGCGACTGTGGAGCGAAAGCAGCGCGTCGGCCATGTCGGTTTTGCCGACGGGCGCATCTTCGAATTCGCCGCCATCCCGCTGCCGGACGGCAATGCGCTTTTCACCATGCTGGACGTGACCGACAGCCGCCGGGTCGAACAGGTGCTGCGCGACCGCAACGAAGCGCTGGAGCATGCCGATCGAGTCAAGACCGCCTTCGTCACCAATATGAGCTATGAACTGCGCACGCCGCTCACCACCATCGCCGGTTTCGCCGAGATGATGAGTGCGGGCTATGCCGGTGAGTTGGGCGATTCCGCCAAGGAATATGTCGACGGCATCTTGCAGAGCACGAACCGGCTGGCGATGCTGATCGACAATGTGCTGGACCTGACGCAGGGCGAGGCGGGGACGCTGCCCATCGACCGCAGTCCCGTCGACCTCGCGGAACTGGCACGCGAAAGCCTGGCGCGGGTCAAGGGCGACGCCTTGGCCAAGGGGATCGACCTTGCTTTGTCACTGCAAGGCTCGCTGGGGACGGTGCAGGGTGACCGGCGCAGGATCGGCCAGGCGCTCGATCATCTGCTGGAAAATGCCGTCTGCTATAGCGGCCGGGGCGCGCGTGTGCTGCTGCATGGGGATGGCACTGCCGACAGCGCCCGGCTGGTCGTGTCCGACAATGGGCCGGGCATCAGCCTTCAGCGGCAGGCGACGATATTCGACGCCGCCGCGCGCGCTGAACAGGCGCGCAGTGGGGAAAAGGCGGGCATCGGCCTGCCGCTCGCCAAGCAATTTGCCGAGGCGCATGGCGGCAGCCTGCAACTTGTGTCGGAACCGGGGCAGGGCACCATGGCCGTGATCGATCTGCCCCGTGGCTGACGCGGCGATCCTGCTGGCGGATGAAGCCGAAATGCTCGCGTTGGGCAGCCGCCTCGCCGCCGTTGCCGGAATCGGCGACGTCATTGCACTGGAGGGTGGGCTGGGCGCGGGCAAGACGACGCTCGCGCGCGGCATATTGGAAGGGCTGGGCCTGGAGGGGGAAGCGCCGAGCCCCAGCTTCGCGATCGTCCAGCCCTATGACGTGCCAGAGGTGCGCTTGCCCGTCGCGCATGTCGACCTCTACCGCCTCGACACGCCGGGAGAGGTGGAGGAACTGGCTCTGGACGACTACCGGATGGACAGCCTGCTGATCGTCGAATGGCCGGATAGGCTTGGCGAAGATGCCTGGCCCGATGCGCTGCGGCTCCACATCGGCATCGAACCCGATGGCGCTAGGCGCTTGACAGCGTGCGTGCCGGACGCTTGGACGGAGCGATGGTCGCAGATATGATCCCGCCCGCCGATGCTCCTGCTTTCCTCGCGCGCGCGGGGTGGGAGCATGCGGCGATCCTGCCGCTTGCAGGCGACGCTTCCTTTCGCCGCTATTTCCGGGTGGTGGACGGCGCGCGGCGGGCCGTGCTGATGGATGCGCCGCCCCCGCATGAGGACCCGCGCCCCTTCATCTCCGTCGCGGAGCATCTCCAGACGCAGGGGTTCGCCGCGCCTCGCATCCTGGCGCGGGACCTTGCGCAGGGTCTGGTGCTGATAGAGGATTTCGGCGACCTGCGCCTCAAGGAACATCTGGAGGACGCGCCCGCCGATGAAGCCGGGGTCTATACTCGCGCGGTGGATCTGCTCGCCGACCTTCACCGCCTGCCCGCCGCCAGCAGCCTGCCACCCTATGACCGCGCCGTCTATCAGCGCGAAGCAGCCCTGCTGACGGAATGGTATTGCCCCGCCATAGGCCTGTCCGCCGATGCCGAAGGCTACGCCCGCGCATGGGATGCCGTGCTGCCCATAGTGGAACAGTCCGCTAGTCCCCCCGTCACCGTGCTGCGCGATTATCATGCCGAAAATATCATGTTGATCGACCGGCCGGAGGCGCGCGGGCTGGGCCTGCTCGACTTTCAGGATGCGCTGGCGGGGCACCCCGCCTATGACCTCGTGTCGCTGTTGCAGGATGCCCGGCGCGACGTTTCCCCCGCGCTGGAGGCAGCGATGCTGGATCATTATCGCGCGATCGCCCAGCCGCCCGCCGATTTCGACGCCGCCTATGCGGTGCTCGGCGCGCAGCGCAACGCGAAGATCATCGGCATCTTTACCCGCTTGTGGAAACGCGATGGCAAGCCGCGTTACCTGTCCTTCCTTCCCCGCATGTGGGGGCTGCTGGAACGGGACCTTGCTCACCCGGCGCTCGCTCCGGTGGCGGATTGGTTTGCCGCCAATATCCCGGCGGACAAGCGCCATGATGCGCTGAAGGACCAAGTGCCCGCATGATCGACACGGCGATGCTGATGGCGGCCGGGCTCGGCAAGCGGATGCGCCCGCTGACGGCGACTCGTCCCAAGCCCCTGGTGAAGGTGGCGGGCAAGGCGCTGATGGACCATGCCATCGATCGTCTGGCGGCGGGCGGCATCAGGAAAGTGGTGGTCAATGTCCACTATCTGGCCGACACGGTCGAAGCGCATCTGCGGGCCGACCGCCACGGGATAGAGCTTCTGGTGTCCGACGAACGGCAAAAGCTGCTGGAAACGGGTGGCGGCCTCATGCATGCACGTGAATTGCTGGGGGATCAGCCCTTCTTCTGCGCCAACAGCGACAATCTGTGGGTAGACGGCGCGCAGGAAACGCTGGGCATGATGCGGCGCATCTGGGACCCGGACCGGATGGACGCGCTGCTGCTGCTCGTGCCGCTGGCCCGCGCCCATTGCCACAACGGGCAGGGCGACTTTCATATGTCCCCCTGCGGCCAGCTCAGCCGCCGGAAGACCGCGCATGTCGCGCCGTTCGTCTTCACCGGGGTGCAGATCATGTCGCCCAGACTGCTGGTCGATCCGCCGTCCGACGTATTTTCCACCAACATCTTCTGGAACCGGGCGATCGAGGCCGGGCGTCTCTATGGCGTATCGCATCAGGGGCTCTGGTTCGACGTAGGCACCCCGCGCGCCATCCCCGTGGTGGAGGCCATGCTCGCTCATGGGTGAGCGCAGCCGCCCAGCCCTGTTCAACATCCCCGCCCATCGCGCCTTTTCGGATGCGCTGGCGGCCGGCATCCTCGCCCAGCATGGCGGCGACGTCCTGCGCCTTGCCCAGGGCATGATCCTGCTGCCCAGCAACCGCGCGGTCCGGGCGGTCAGCGACGCATTCGTGCGCAAATCGGGCGGCGGATTGCTGCTGCCGCGCCTTGTGGCGATCGGCGATCCCGGCCTTGGCGAGCAGGTTGGCGGCGCGCTCGATCCGCTGGGCGAGGGGGACGCCATTCCTCCCGCCATCGCTCCCGTGCGGCGGCAGATGATCCTCGCCCGCATGGTGCAGCAAAGCGCCAGCCAGCCGATCGACGCAGGGCAGGCGTTGAAGCTGGGGCAGGCGCTGGGCACCGTGCTGGACCAGATGCAGGTGGAGCGCGTGCCCGTCGCCGCGCTTGCCAGCCTGTCGCTGACCGAGGAACTGTCCGCTCACTGGCAAAGGTCGCTGGACCTCTTTTCCATCCTCATCAGGCGCTGGCCCGAGGAACTTGCGCGGCTGGGCGTGATCGACCTGGCCGACCGCCGCAACCGCCTGTTCGACCGGATAGCGGCACGGTGGAGCAGCGAGCCGCCGCCCGGATTCGTGATCGCGGCGGGCATATCGACGACAGCGCCCGCCGTCGCCAGCCTGCTCCGCCGCATCGCCGTCATGCCGCAGGGCAGCGTCGTTTTTGCCGGTCTGGATCAGGAGATGGATGCTCAGGCCTGGGACGCGATCGGCCCGTTCGATCCCGATCCGCTGACAGGCCGCGCGCCCGCTGGCCATGAAAGCCATCCCCAATATGCGCTGAAGCTGCTGCTAGACCGCATGAGCGCGACACGCGACGATGTGGCGGCATGGCGCTGGGGAAGCGAGCATGATGCGCGCGCGGTGCGCAGCCGGAACATCTCCAACGCCATGCTGCCGCCTCGCCTGACGAGCCGCTGGCGAGACCTGAAATCCGCCGACCGGTCACTGTCCGGCGTGGAAGCGCTGGAGGTCGCCACTCCCGGCGAAGAGGCGCAGGCGATCGCGATCGCCCTGCGCGAAGCATTGGAGGAACCCGGCCGCACCGCTGCGCTCGTGACGCCCGACCGGCAGTTGGCGACCCGCGTGTCGGCGCATCTGGCGCGCTGGGGGATAGAGGCGGACGATTCGGCGGGCCTGCCTCTGTCACGCTTGCCGCCCGGAACATTGCTGATCGCCATGGCCGAAGCGGTGGCGGAGCGGTTTGCCCCGGTCGCCCTGCTGACCCTGCTCAAGCATCCGCTGGTGATGCGCGGGGAGCCGCGCGTGGCCTGGCTGGAGGGGGTCCGATCGCTGGACCTGCTGCTGCGCGGCCCCCGGCCTCCCGCCGGTTTGCAGGGCATCGACCTGCTGCTCGATCCGCGCGACGGGGAGGACAGGCAGGCAGCGTTGCGCGCATCGGCGCGGGCGTGGTGGCCGCAGGCGCGCGCCTTGCTGGAGCCGCTGGAGCGTGCCTTTTCGGGCAGCCCGGCGCTGGCGCAGCAGTTCGCGGCCATTCGCGAGCAGGCGGGGGCGCTCACGCTCGATGCCATATGGGCCGGGCATCAGGGCCATGCCGCCGCTGAACTTTTCGCCGAAATAGAGGCATCGGCGGAGGAAGGGCCGCGTCAGGCGGATGTCCGCGCGCTTCCCGCCCTGTTCGACCATATGCTTGGCGGTGTCGCAGTGCGGCCGCCGCAGGGGGGGCATCCCCGCATCGCCATATTGGGCCTGATCGAGGCGCAGCTCGTTCAGGCCGACCTCATGATATTGGGCGGCCTCAATGAAGGCGTCTGGCCCGGCCTGCCCGCGCCTGACCCCTGGCTTGCCCCCCGCATAAGGCGGGAGCTTGGCCTTCCCGGCCTTGAAAGCCGCATCGGCCTTGCCGCGCACGACTTTGCGAGCGGGCTGGGCGCGCCGCATGTGTTGATCACGCGGGCGAGGCGCGGGTCCGGCGGACCGGCGATCGCTTCGCGCTTCTGGCTACGGTTGAAGGCGATGGCGGGGCCGCATTGGAAGCAGGCGGATCGCTATGCGGCTCTGGCGCAAGCGCTTGACCGTCCCTCCGGCCACCGTCCGGCCAGCCGCCCCGCGCCGGTGCCTCCCGCATCGGTCCGCCCCAAACTCATCCCCGTTACTGATGTCGACCGCCTCAAGGCCGACCCTTATGCCTTCTATGCCAGGCGCATCCTGCGTCTCGCCCGGCTCGATCCCGTCGATGCGGACGCTGGTCCCGCCTGGCGCGGCACGGCGGTGCATGAAATCCTGCAACATTGGGCGGAGTCAGCCGCTCGCGATCCGGCTGACCTGGAAAGGCGCGCCCGCGCGATGTTCGACCGGCCCGATGTGCATCCGCTGCTGAAAGCATTATGGCAGCCCCGCTTGATCGAGGCGATCCGCTGGATCGCGGCGGAGGTGATGGCTGACAAGGCCGCCGGACGCACCATATTGGCGGTGGAGGCGGACGGCCGGGCGGATGTCGCTGGCGTGACGCTGACGGGCAAGGCGGACCGCATCGACCGCATGCCCGACGGGTCGCTCGGCATCGTCGACTATAAGACCGGAAAGCCCCCCAGCGCCCGGCAGGTGCGGGCGGGATATGCGCTCCAGCTTGGGCTCCTTGGCCTGATAGCGGAACAGGGCGGCTTTCCCGGCGTCGACGCGCCACTAAAGGCAGGCAGTTTCGAATATTGGTCGCTCGCGAAGAAGAATGATGCGTTCGGCTATCGCGACAGTCCCGTCGACCCGCTGGGCAAGCGGGACAAGATCGTGACGGCGGATTTCACCGATTGGGTTCACGCCCAGTTCGAGCAGGTAGCCGCCGCCTATCTGACCGCCAGCGCCCCCTTCGACGCGCAGGTGAACCCGGAAGTCGCCAGCTATGGCGATTATGACCAGCTGATGCGGCTGGAGGAATGGTATGGCCGCGACGATGGCTAGGAAGGCCACCCCCTTGCAGAAGCTGCTGGGCGATCAGGCGCGCGCGTCGCAGCCGGACGCCCATGTCTGGCTGTCGGCCTCGGCGGGGACGGGCAAGACCCATGTGCTGACCGCCCGCGTCTTCCGCCTGCTGCTCCAGGGCGTCCGGCCGGAAAACATCCTCTGCCTCACCTTTACGAAGGCGGGGGCGGCGGAAATGGCCGATCGCATCCATGATCGTCTGGCAGCCTGGGTTCAGATGGATGAAAAGGGGCTGTTCGAGGATCTGGAGGCGCTGGGCGAGGAATCCGGCCCCGATGCGCGCGACCGGGCGCGGCGGCTCTTTGCGGAAGTGCTGGAATCGACGGGCGGCGGCCTTCGCATCCAGACCATTCATGGCTTTTGCCAGCAACTGCTGACCACCTTTCCGCTTGAGGCCGATCTACCCCCCGGCTTCCGTCCGCTCGACCAGCGGGAGCAGGCCGCCCTTGCCCGGCAAACGCTGGCGGACATGGCTGTCCGAGCGCAGGAGCAGGGCGATGGGGCGCTCATCGGCGCGCTTCAAGCTCTCAGCCTCAGGCTGGGGGAAGGGGGCGCGGAGCAATTCCTGCTGCGCTGCGCATCGCAGCTGGATGCGCTTGAGCAGATGCCGCCGGACATTACGGCATGGCTGCACCGGGAACTTGGCCTGCCCGAAGGAGACATGGCGGAATATATTGCGGAACAATGCGGCGACGCGCTGTTCGACATGAGCACGCTGGCATGGATCGCCAAAGCTAACGCGGATTGGGGGAAGGACCGGGCGCTGGAGCGCTGCGACCGTATCGCCAAATGGCGCGCGCTCGACGCCGCCGGACGCGCGGAGAAGCTGGCGGAACTTCATCTCGCCTGGTGCAAGTCTGACGGCTCCATCCTTTCGGCCAAGGGCTGGGTCCCGCCCGTCGACGGCTATGCCGAAGCCTCCGCGAAACTGCATGGCCGCTGCGCCGAGCTTCTGGGCCTTCAGGCGTTCGCCGCCTATGCCGACCTGCTGGGCCAGGCGCTCCAGGCCGGGCGCGCCTATGCCCGCGCCTATGCGGAGGC
The DNA here is from genome assembly GCF_000722555.1 of Sphingobium sp. DC-2. Lineage (NCBI taxonomy): Bacteria > Pseudomonadati > Pseudomonadota > Alphaproteobacteria > Sphingomonadales > Sphingobiaceae > Sphingobium > Sphingobium sp. DC-2. The sequence goes on from NZ_JNAC01000165.1 coordinate 249,394, forward strand.
CAAGGCGCTGGCGGGCGCGGTCGATTTTAACGACCTCATCGCCCGCACCGCTTCGCTGCTGGGGCAACCTGGCATAGCCGACTGGATACGCTACAAGCTCGATCAGCGCATCGACCATATCATGGTGGACGAAGCGCAGGATACGAATTCTGCGCAATGGAGGATCGTACGGTCCATTGCGGAGGAATTTTTCACGAGCGAGTGGGAAGTCAGCGAAAAGGTGCGGACCATCTTCGCGGTGGGAGATTTCAAGCAGGCGATCTTTGGTTTCCAAGGAACAAGCCCGCAGAATTTTGCAGCGGCGCAGATACTGTTTGAGCGTGATGCGAAGCAGGCCGAGCACCCCTTCCACGACCTTTCGCTGGAACGCAGCTTCCGCTCCACCCCCGCCGTGCTCGAAGTAGTGGACCAGACGATTGCCACCCTCAGCGCCGAAAGGTTGGGGCTACCCTCCGGCGCGGTGCGGCATGTCAGCGCCAATCGCTTTCCGGGCGAAGTGCTGTTGTGGAAGCCCATCGTCGCGGGCCTGTCCGACGAAGCCCAAGGCGAAGAGGATTGGGCCGCCGATCAGGAGCGAGTGCTGGCCCAGACCATCGCGCGGCAGATCCGCCAATGGATCGACGACGGCATGATGCTGGAAAGCAGGGGCCGCCCCGTCACCGCTGGCGACATCATGATCCTGGTCCGCCGCCGCAGCGAACTGGCGCGGCTGATCGTCGCGCGCCTCTATGAGGAAGGGGTGGCGGTCGCCGGGATCGACCGGCTGCGGCTGAACGCGCCGCTGGCGGTGCGCGACCTGCTAGCCGCGCTGCGTTTTGCCGTGCAGCCGGAGGATGACCTGAACCTCGCATCGCTGCTGGTCTCGCCGCTGATCGGCTGGTCGCAGGATCAGTTGATGACGCGCCTCGCCGGGCGGCGCACAGGGCTGTGGCGTCACCTGACGGCGACGCTGGACGAGGCCGAACTGGCGCCGCTCCGCACCCTGCTGGCGCGGGCCGACTTCACCACGCCTTACCGCTATCTGGAGGCGATCCTGTCCGGCCCGGCGCAGGGCCGCCAGCAGCTGGTCGAGCGGCTGGGCGCGGAAGCGCTCGATCCGATCGAGGAACTGCTGAACGCTGCCCTGACATTCGAGACCGATGATCATCCGTCGCTGCAACGCTTCATCGACTGGTTCGACCGGGGAGAGGTGGAGATCGTCCGCGACGCGGCGGCGCAGACGGACTCGCTGCGCCTGCTGACGGTGCATGGGGCCAAGGGGTTGCAGGCGCCGGTCGTGATCCTGGCCGACGCCTGCCTTGACCCCGATGCAGGCACGCGCACCGACTCGCTCGAATGGAACGGCATCCCGATCATCGCGCCGCGCAAGCCTGAGCGGCAGGGCCCCATAGGTGAAGCACTGGAGCAGGCGCGCGCGGCTGAACGGGAGGAGCATTGGCGCCTGCTCTACGTCGCCCTGACCCGCGCGGAGGAGAAGCTGGCCGTCGCCGGTTCGCTTGGCCCCCGCGCGAAGGGCGCGCCGCAGCCGGAAAGCTGGTTCACGGCGGTCGAAAATGCGATGGCGGCGCTGGGCGCGGAATGGGATGCGGACCCGCTGTGGGGCGCGCGGCGGAGTTGGCGCGGGACGGAAGCCTTGCCGCCGCGCCGCACGGAACAGGCCGCCGCTGCCGAACCCGCCGCCCATCCCGAACCGGCATGGCTGCGGCAACCCGCCCCGGCGGAATCGCGCCCGCCTCGTCCCCTCGCGCCGTCAGCACAGGTCGAGGATGACGTTCCCTATCCTCCGCCGACGCCCGCCATGCGCCAGGCGGCCGAGCGCGGCCGGTGGCTCCATGCCTTGTTCGAGCGTCTGCCCGGTATCGCGCCCGATCAGCGGCACGCGCGCGCTGACAGCTGGTTGCAGCAGCAGGGGCTTGCCGACCCCGCATCCAGGCAGGAAGTGATCGTTCAGGCGTTGCGCGTGATCGATCATCCGCAATTCTCCGCCCTGTTCGCGCCGGGAGCGCTGGCCGAAGCGCCCGTTGTCGCTGTCGTCGGCGAAATGGTGATCGCGGGCACTGTCGACCGGCTGTGCGTTAGCGATGACCGGGTGCAACTGGTGGATTTCAAGACCGGGCGCGTGGCCCCCATGTCCGCCGGGGAAGTGCCTGTCGCGCATGTGCGGCAGATGGCCGCCTATGCCGCCGCGCTGGAGGTGATCTTTCCCGGCCGGCAAGTGGAAGCCGCCTTGCTCTATACCAGCGCGCCGCGCCTGATCCCGCTTTCGCCCGATCTGCTCGCGCCTCACAAGCCCGGCTTTGTAGCCGCGCAGGAGAATTTGCCCTATTCGACCGTTGAGACGGATGCGTTGCGGCCTTAGATACGCGTCCAACTGAAGGAGAATTCGATATGGCTACCAAGGCAGTCACTGACCTCAGCTTCAAGGCGGACGTGATCGACGCCGACAAGCCCGTGCTTGTCGATTTCTGGGCGGAATGGTGCGGCCCCTGCAAGATGATCGGACCGGCCCTGGAGGAAATCTCCGAGGAGTTGGCGGATAAGCTGACGATTGCCAAGATCAACATCGACGAAAATCCCGATGCGCCCGGTCAATATGGCGTCCGCGGCATTCCGACGATGATCCTGTTCAAGAATGGCGAAGCGGCCGCGACCAAGGTCGGCGCCGCGCCCAAGAGCGCGCTCAAGGGTTGGATCGAAAGCGTCCTCTAACCACGTTATCGCGCGCCCCTTCCTTGGTGGGAGAGGGCGCGCAATATGCTTTCACGCAAACAGCTTTTCCGCCGCAAGATTCCATAGCCGCGGCGAAGACGCGCCCAGCAGCCCCCGCCGCAGATCGCCCACGCGATAGGGCGACCCGTCCAGCCTCTGACAGCATCCGCCAGCCTCGTTCACGAACAGGGTTCCGGCCGCATGGTCCCAAGGCAGGGTGCGCGCGAATACCGACACGTCATTCTGTCCCAGGACCAGCCGGGGATATTGCTCGGCTGCGCAGCGGGGTATGTCCACCAGCGCGAAATTGCCCGCCGATCGCTGCTGAATGTCGGCCCGCTCCTCCGGCGTCATGAAGTAAACGGCCAGCGCCGCCACCGGCAGAGCGTCGCCGCTCTCACGCGCATGCACCTGCGCGCCGTCGATATGGCTGCCCGCTCCCAGGATGGCGTGACACAGCCTTCCGGTCAGCGGGTCCAATATCCACCCGGCCAGCGTCGTTCCCGCATCGGCAAGCGCGATCATGATGCCGAAAGGCGGGCGTCCGGCCGCGAAATTGCCGGTCCCGTCGATCGGGTCGATGATCCAGTTCAGCCCGTCGCCCGCCCGCTCCAGGATCGCCGCATCGGCCGCGCAGGCTTCTTCACCGATGATCCCTGCTTCCGGCAGGATGCGCCCAAGCCCTTCCGCCAGCCTGATCTCGCTTTCCTTGTCGGCGATGGTGACAAGGTCGTCGGCGGCCTTCTCGCTGATCTCCTCCGTCCGCAGATTCTGATAGCGCGGCATGACGATATCGCGCGCCACGTCACGCATCAGCGCGACGACGGGTTCGTGCAGCTCTATCGGCATCAGCTGCGGTAATCCGCATTGATCGAAATATATCCATGCGTTAGGTCGCAGGTCCACACCGTCGCCCGGCCATCCCCCAAGCCAAGGTCAACGCCGATCTGGATGTCCTGGCCCTTGAGGTGTGCGGCAACCGGCGCCTCGTCATAGCCCTCGACGGCCAGCCCGCCCGATGCCACCTGCGTCGCGCCGAAGCGGATGGACAGCCTGTCGCGGTCGGCCGGTTCGCCAGCCTTCCCCACCGCCATGACCACGCGGCCCCAATTGGCGTCCTCTCCCGCGATCGCCGTCTTGACCAGCGGAGAGTTGGCGATGGACAGGGCGATGCGGTGAGCGCTTGCATCGCTCTCCGCGCCTTCGACCGTGATCTCGATGAACTTCGAAGCGCCCTCGCCATCGCGCACGACAAGATGCGCCAGCTGGCGGCAAAGGTCGCTCAACGCCGCATGGAAGGCGTCCGCGCCCGGATCGTCCATGGAGGTGAGGGGGGCATTGCCTGCCCTGCCTGTGGCGAAGGCCAGCACCGTGTCGCTGGTGGACGTGTCGCTGTCCACCGTGATGCAGGAAAATGTGTGCCTGTTCGCCGCCGACAGCATCTGCTGCAACAGCTTCGGGTCGATCGCGGCATCGGTGAAGATATAGCCCAGCATCGTCGCCATGTCGGGCGCGATCATGCCCGAACCCTTGATGATCCCCACCAGTTCTACCCTGGTGCTGCCTATCATCGCGCTGACATGGGCGCCCTTGGCGAAGGTATCGGTCGTGCCGATCGTGTTCGCCGCATCCTCCCACCCGCAAGGTTCGGCGGAAAAGGCGGCCTCCAGCCCCGCTTCGGCCTTGTCCACCGGCAGCGGCACGCCGATCACGCCCGTGGAGGAAATGAAGATGTCCGATGGCAGGCAATGCAGATGATTGGCGGCCTTCGCTGCGATCGCTTCCACGGCCGCACGGCCCCGGTGCCCGGTGAAGGCGTTGGCGTTGCCTGCATTCACCACCAGCGCGCGCGCTGATCCCAGCGGTATGGCGTCGCGGCACCATTCGACTTCGGGCGAGGGGCATTTGCTCTGCGTCGTCACGCCCGCGATCACGGTTCCTTCCGAAAGCTCGACGAAGGTCAGATCGCAGCGATCCCAATTCTTGTAACGTGCGCGAGCAACGCGCGTCGTGACGCCCGCGATCGGCGGAAGATCGGGAAAAGCGGCGGGGGCGAGGGGAGAACGCTGAATCATGTCCGTCGATTAGCGCAATATGGCGGCCGGTCAATGATGGCGCCTTGCAGGCTCCGTCTGATTGACTAAAGCCCGCCTCCTCCCTAAATCGCGGCGCATGTCTGTGCGTGTCGCCTTAAGGGGTGCGCGTTTCCCTTTTGTCAGGATGTTGCATGTTCGGCGCACTCGCCAAATCCCTCCTCGGATCGTCCAATGACCGTTATGTGAAGTCGCTGGGCAAGATCGTCGAACGCATCGCTTCTTTCGAGCCCGCGATTTCGGCGATGAGCGATGACGAGCTTGCGGCGCAGACGGTGCGTTTCCGCGAGCGTCTGGCGCAGGGTGAAACGCTGGACGACCTGTTGCCCGAAGCTTTCGCCACTGTGCGCGAAGCGGCCAAGCGTACCCTCGGCCAGCGCCATTATGATGTGCAGATGGTCGGCGGCATCGTCCTCCATCGCGGCGAAATCGCCGAAATGCGCACGGGCGAGGGCAAGACGCTGGTCGCCACGCTCGCCACTTATCTCAACGCGCTTGAGGGGAAGGGCGTCCACGTCGTCACCGTAAACGACTATCTCGCCAGCCGCGACTGCGAGTGGATGGGGCAGGTCTATCGCTTCCTTGGGCTCACCACCGGCGTGATCGTCCCCAATCTGTCGGAAGATCAGCGCCGCGAGGCCTATAATGCCGACATCACCTACGCGACGAACAACGAACTCGGCTTCGACTATCTGCGCGACAATATGAAATATGACCGCGCTTCGATGGTGCAGCGGCCCTTCAACTTCGCCATCGTTGACGAAGTGGACTCGATCCTGATCGACGAAGCGCGCACGCCGCTGATCATCTCAGGTCCCACCGACGACAAGTCGGAACTTTATGTCGCCGTCGACGCCATCGTGAAGCGGCTCGATGATGCGGATTATGAAAAGGACGAGAAGCAGCGCACCGTCACCCTGACCGAGGACGGCACCGAAAAGATCGAGCGCATGCTGGAGGAAGCGGGCCTGCTGGAAGGCGCGAACCTCTATGATTTCGAAAACACCGCCGTCGTCCGTCATGTGAACCAGGCGCTGCGGGCGAACGTCATGTTCCGCCGCGACATCGACTATATCGTTAAGGACGGGAAGGTCATCATCATCGATGAGTTCACCGGCCGCATGATGGACGGCCGCCGCTGGTCCGATGGCCTGCACCAGGCGGTGGAAGCTAAGGAAGCGGTGAATATCGAGCCGGAAAACCAGACGCTCGCCTCCATCACTTTCCAGAATTATTTCCGCATGTATCCCAAGCTGGCGGGCATGACCGGCACGGCCGCGACCGAAGCGACCGAATTCTATGAAATCTACAAGATGAACGTCGTCACCATCCCGACCAACCGGCCGGTGCAGCGTGTTGATGAGGAAGACAGCTTCTACAAGAATCTGGAAGACAAGTTCCGCGGCATCGCCAGGACGATCAAGGTCCATGCGGAAAAGGGCCAGCCGGTGCTCGTCGGCACCGTTTCGATCGAAAAATCGGAAATGCTGTCCGAATTCCTGACGCAGGAAGGCGTGAAGCACGCCGTCCTCAACGCCCGCTTCCACGAAAGCGAAGCGCATATCGTCGCGCAGGCGGGCCGCAAGGGCGCTGTCACCATCGCGACCAACATGGCCGGGCGCGGCACCGACATCAAGCTGGGCGGCAACCTGGAATTCCGCGTGGAGGATGAACTGCGCGATATGCTCGAAGGGCCCGAACGCGAAGCCGCCATCGCCCGGATCGAGGCGGAGATTGAAGCGGAAAAGCAGGAAGTGCTCGCCGCGGGCGGCCTGTTCGTGCTTGGCACAGAGCGTCACGAAAGCCGCCGCATCGACAACCAGTTGCGCGGCCGTTCCGGGCGTCAGGGTGACCCTGGCCTGTCGCGCTTCTATCTCAGCCTTGACGATGACCTGATGCGCATCTTCGGACCGGACACGATGTTCGCCAAGATGATCCGCTCCAATCTGGAGGATGGCGAGGCGCTGCCTCCGTCCAAATGGCTCAGCAAGGCGATCGAGACCGCGCAGAAGAAGGTCGAGGCGCGCAACTACGACATCCGCAAGCAAGTCGTCGAATATGATGACGTGATGAATGATCAGCGCAAGGTCATCTACGAACAGCGCAGCGACATCATGGACGCCGACACGGTTGACGATGTCGTCACCGACATGCGCCGCGAAACCGTCAACGATCTGGTCGGCGCGTCCTGCCCGCCCGGCACTTACCCCGAACAATGGGACATGGATCGCCTGAAGGCGCGCACTTCCGAAATCGTTGGCCTTGAACCCGATTTCGACGCATGGCTGGCGGAAGACGCCGTCGATCCAGAGATGATCGAGGAGCGGCTGAACGCCCTTGCGGATGAAGCCGTGGCGGAGAAGGTCGGCCAGATCGATCCTGAAAACTGGCACATGATCGAAAAGTCGATTCTGCTCCAAAGCCTGGATCATCATTGGAAGGAGCATCTCTCCACCCTCGACGCGCTGCGTCAGGTCGTTCACCTCCGCGCCTATGCGCAGAAGACGCCGATCAACGAATATAAGCAGGAAGCCTTCGCCCTGTTCGAACGCATGCTGAGCAATATCCGTGAGGATGTGACCGGCTCCATCGCGCGGGTCCAGTTCCGCATGGAAGAACCGCTGCCGGAATTCGAACTGCCCGTCCTGCCCGACTTCATCACCACCCATATCGACCCCTTCTCCGGGGAAGATAACAGCGCCGATATCGATGCCGGGCAGCTTGGCGGCATCACCACGACCTTGCCGCGCCCGCCGATCGGCAATGCGGCTCCGGGCGAGTTTGCCAACCTCAACATCAGCCGGAATGCGCCCTGCCCCTGTGGATCAGGGCAGAAGTATAAGCATTGCCATGGCGCGCTGAGCTGATCATCCGGCATCATGAAAAAAAGGGCGCTGCAACGCCCCTTCAGCCCTTTCCCAACGATCTTGTAAAAGGGCGCCGGATCGCCAGCCGATGGTCCTAGCGGTTGCTGTTTCGCTCCGCTGCGTCGCCGTGCAGCTTCGCCCATAGCTGCGCTGTCCCGGCTTCCTGCGCCTTGTTCACATATTGCGCCGCGATCAGCCATCCTTTGATCGGCCGCAGCGGCAGGACCGTGGTCAGGATCAGCACCGGAATTCCAACGGCGATATGCACCCACAGCCCCGGCCGCGCCAGGATCTCCAGCATCACGATGAAGATGACGCCCGGCACGCAGGCGAACAGCTGAACGAACACCGCAGGGCCATCCGCCGGATCAGCGAAGGAATAGTCTAGGCCGCAGACCTCGCACCGGTCGCGGACGGTCAGGAAGCCGTGAAAGATATGCCCTGTCCCGCACCGGGGACAGCGTCCTAGCGCGCCGGTTTCAATGGCGGAACGCGGGCGCCACATCTCCTGGTCCTGCGGGGCAGACGCCTTTTCCTGTTCGTTCATGATCACCGGTCCTTATATGCAGACGGCCTATGTGATCATCGAAAAGCCAATTGCAATTGGGCGTTTCGTCCTATCTTCCCGATCCACTTCACAGTGCGGGACGGAGAGGAGGAAAACCGGCGTTGCCGTAGCGGCATTGCCGATCGCCTTCGACTTTGCTAAGGCGCTTTCCGATTTGATTGCCCGACAGCAAGCAGATCACGCCCCCGGCAGTCCCTTGCCCGGGGGCGTTTCCATTTGCTGGATCAGTGCGGCGTTTATTGCGGGCGAGGGCTCGCGGCGCGATTTTCGGGCGAGGTGAATTTTTCCATCGCATCGTGCAGCACCTGATCGGGCGCGGCAGCGGCCAGCGCCCGCACCTTGTACCGCAGCGCAAGTTCGCGATGTGCTGCAATCTCCGCTTCCGAAGCGCTCCGCGCCAATGCAGCATCGGCTTTCGCGGCTTCTTCCCGCGCGCGCCGGAACAGGTAACGCGCGTCTGTATCGGCTGACATCCCAACCTCCCATTTGGAGAGACTTCGATATAGCACGCTAATCCGCCACCAGCCTTAACTCAGTTTAACTGGTAATCAGACTTGGTGTGCGCGGCTCCATCCTGCGGGAAAGCAGCGGAAAAGGCGGTGTTTGGCGGATGGGGTGGGATTCGAACCCACGGAGGCTTGCACCTCGCCGGTTTTCAAGACCGGTGCCTTAAACCGCTCGGCCACCCATCCGCATAAGTTTTCAAGACCGGTGCCTTGACGTGGCCACCTGTCCGTTGCGCTGCTTCCTAGCGTACCCTGCGGCCAAGCCAAGCCTAAAATGCGGGCATCCCTTTTCCGCTTCGTGGAGCTTTGGACAGATTAGGGGATTTCATCACCCGCTGTCCCTGTGCCACAAACGGGGAAGGGAGATTCTTCAATGCGTTCCATCATTTTCCTGGCAATCCTCTGTCTTGGCGCCGTTCTTACCGGACCGCTGTTCGACGGATCGGCAAGAGCGCAGGAGAATGTCGCCTTCCGCAGCTATCTTGAATCGATCCGGCCAAAGGCGCGGGCGATGGGCATCAGGGATGCGACGCTGGATTCCGTATTCCCTACGCTGACCCCCAATCCGCGCGTGATCGAACTGGATCAGAACCAGCCGGGCGGCGGGGCTTATTCCCCTATCCCCAATTTCGAACCCTACCGGCAGAGGCATGTCGATGCCGCCCGCATCAGCCGGGGCCGTGTAGCCTATCAAGCCAATCGCGCCCGGCTCGCCCGGATCGAGGCGGAAACCGGCGTTCCCGAAGAGATAATGGTCGCCATCTACGGTCATGAAACCAACTATGGCTCCTATACCGGCGATTTCGACCTGATCCGGTCGCTGGCGACGCTGGCCTATGAAGGGCGGCGGCGAAGCCTGTTCGAACCGGAACTGCTGGCGACGCTCAAGATGCTCGACAGCGGCGTTCCGCGCAGCCGCCTCGTCGGAAGCTGGGCGGGGGCCACGGGATATCCGCAATTCCTGCCCAGCGTCTATCTGCGCCTGGGCAAGGATGGCGATGGAGACGGCCGCGTCGACATATGGAACAGCGAAGCCGACGCGCTGGCGTCCATCGCCAATTATTTTGTGAATGCCGGATGGCGGCGCGGCCAGCCCTGGGGCGTCGCCGTGTCGTTGCCCGGAGGGCTCGACCGGGCAAGCCTTGCCGCGCGGACCAGCCCGGCGCGCTGCCCCCGCGTCTTCAACCGGCACAGCCGCTGGCTCAGCATGGCCGAATGGCGGCGCCTGGGCGTTACCAGCATCGCGGGCAACTGGCCGCCAGACACGGTCATGGCCACCCTGCTGGAGCCCGATGGTCCGGGAAAGACCGCCTATCTGCTGACCAGCAACTACCGGGCGATACTTGATTATAATTGCTCCAATTTCTACGCTCTTTCCGTTGGGCTTCTGGCCGACGCCGTAAGGCAGTAGAGCGGTTCCTCAGGCCTCTTTCCCGCAGGCCCTTGTGAATGTTCCTGTCATGTCTAATGACTGGCGACCGGCATCCTCATCACCCGAATCCATCAGTGCGAAGGCAGTCCACATGAAAAAGTCCGTAGCCGCCATTCTCTTCATCGGGCTTCTGACACAGCCGCTCACGGCCGCCGCGCCGCCTTACACCAGCGAAGCGCCGATCGCTTATATGAAGGACCTCTCTTCGGGCGCGGTTCTGTATAACAAGGGCGGCAAGACGCGCATCCCTCCCGCCTCCATGGCGAAGATGATGACGGCCCACGTCGCCTTTCGCCTGATCCAGAAGGGCGACCTGAAGCTCGACACCATGTTCACGGTGCGTCCCGAAACCTGGCAGAAATGGCATGGCCCGGCGGCTGGCTCCACCATGTTCCTGTCGGCGGGGGAGCAGGTTTCGGTCGAAAATCTGCTCCATGGCATCGTCACCCTGTCGGGCAATGACGCCTGCGTCGTGCTGGCCGAAGGCATTGCCGGAACGGAGCAGGCCTTCGTCGCGCTGATGAACGAGGAGGCCAAGCGGCTTGACCTCGACAACAGCAATTTCGGCAACAGCAACGGCTGGCCTGACGAAGGCGTGACCTATGTCACCGCGGAGGATCTCGCCCGGCTGGCGGAAGCGACGATCGAGGAGACGCCCGATCTCTACAAGCGCTTCTACGCGACCCGCTCCTTCACCTGGGGCAAGACGATGGGCGGCGCGGATATCGAGCAGGGCAATCGCAATCCCATCCTCGGCCGCATTCCGGGCGCCGACGGGCTGAAGACCGGCCATACTTCGGAGGCAGGGTTCGGCTTCACCGGCTCGGCCGAACAGGGCGGCCGCCGCCTGGTGATGGTCGTCGCGGGCCTCCCCACCTTCAACAGCCGCATCGCGGAGTCGGTGCGTTTCATGGATTGGGGCTTCAAGGCGTGGAAGTCCCAGCCCCTGTTCAAGAAGGGGCAGACCGTCGAAACCGCTGAGGTTCAGCTTGGCAGCGCCACCAGCGTGCCGCTCGTCGCGCCGCAGGACATGGCGGTCACCCTGCCGCGCACGGCATCGGGCAATATCTCGGTCAAGGTGGCCTATACCGGCCCGATCAAGGCGCCCATCGCCAAGGGGCAGAGGATCGCGCAGCTGATCATCTCCACCCCCGACACGCCGCCGCAGATCCTGCCGCTGGAGGCTGGCGAAGCCGTGTCGGAGGCAGGCCTGTTCGGCCGCCTGTGGAACGGGTTGAAGTCCTTCTTCGGGTGACACGCGGCCGCTTCATCACCTTGGAAGGCGGGGAGGGCGCGGGCAAGTCGACCCAGTTGAAGGCGCTTGCCGCCGCCTTGCGGGGGCGCGGCCTGGACGTGGTCGAAACGCGCGAACCGGGCGGCAGCGAAGGGGCGGAGGCGATCCGCGCGCTGCTGCTCACCGGCGAGGCGGATCGCTGGAATCCCAGGGCGGAGGCTTTGCTGTTCGCCGCTGCCCGCTCCGACCATGTCGACAAGACGATCAGGCCCGCGCTGGAAAGAGGCGCATGGGTCCTTTCCGACCGCTTTCTCGACAGCAGCCGCGCCTATCAGGGCATGGGCGACCTTGGCGACGCCGACATATTGACGCTCCACCAGATCGGCAGCGGCGGTTTCGCGCCGGATCGCAGCTTTTTCCTGTTCCTGCCCGATGGGGAGGCCGAGCGGCGCGCCCATGATCGCGATGGCGGAGCGGCCGACCGCATCGGCGGCCGCGACCCTGCATTCCACCGGGCCGTCGCGGACCGCTTCGCCCGCATCGCCGCGCAGGAGCCTGATCGCGTCCGCTCCATCGACGCTTCCGGGGAGCGCGCCGAAGTCACCGCCCGGCTGATGGAAGCGCTGGATGACCTGCTGCCATGACGGCGCTTGTCGGCCATGACGCTCAGGCAGGAACATTGCTCGCCGCCGCGCGCGGCGATCGCATGCATCATGGCTGGATATTGGCCGGACCGCGCGGCATCGGGAAAGCGACGTTCGCGCGCGCCGCTGCCCTGCGGCTGCTGGCGGAAGCCGCCGGAAACCCGCTGGAGGGGCAGGGGCTTTCGGTCCCTCAGGACAATCCCACCCGCAGCCTGATCGCGGCCGATGCGCATCCCGACTATGCCGAGCTTTTCTGCCTGGAAAAGGAAAGCGGAACCGCGCGCAACATTTCCGTCGATCAGGTGCGCGGCCTGCACCGGCTGATTCAGTCGGCCCCCACTTTCTCCTCCCGCCGCGTGGTGGTGATCGACAGTGCCGACGATCTGGAGCGGGGCGCGGCCAATGCGCTGCTCAAGACGCTGGAGGAGCCGCCGCCGGGCATGCTGTTCCTGCTGGTCAGCCATGCGCCCGGAAGGCTGCTGCCGACGATCCGCTCCCGCTGCCGGACGCTGCGTTTCGATCCGCTGGACGATGATGCGGTGCGCACGGTGCTGCGGGCGCAGGACCCGCCGGTCGACCAACAGGAAATCGAAGCGCTGGTTCGCGCCGGAGAAGGCTCGCCGGGCAAGGCGCTGCGCTACGCCGGTCTTGATTTCGCCGAAATCGAACGCACGCTCGCGTCGATCGCCGCCGAGGGCGACCCCGGCAACCGCCAGCGCCTCATCCTCGCCAAAACCCTGTCGGCCAAGGCCGCCCGGCCGCGCTATGAGGCTTTCCTTGAGCGTGTTCCGTCCTTCATCGCGGACATGGCGCGGCGGCGCAGCGGCGCTGATCTGGGCAAGGCGATCGACCATTGGGAAGCCGCGCGTCAGCTGGCAAGCGGCGCCATCATCCTTTCGCTTGAGCCGGGATCGGTCGCGTTCGAACTTTCCGGCCATGTCGCGGCGCTCGCGGCCCGCCACGGTTGAAGGGCCGGTAAAAGCAGGCTTTGCCTAGCCCGGAACAGCCGCTAGGGAAGGGCTCATGTCGCGACCCTATACGATCACCACCGCCATCAGCTATCCCAACGGCCGTCCCCATATCGGCCATGCCTATGAAGTGATCGCGACCGACGCGATCGCCCGTTTTCAGCGGATGATGGGCCGCGACGTGTTCTTTCAGACGGGCACTGACGAACATGGGCTGAAAATGGCCCAGGCCGCCCGCGCGCGCGACATGGAACCACGCGATCTTGCCGACGAAATGTCGGGATATTTCAAGGAGATGAACGACAGGCTGAACATCAGTCATGATCGCTTCATCCGCACCAGCGAACCGGATCACCATCGTGCCAGCCAGGCGCTCTGGCAGGCGATGGAGGCTAATGGCGACCTCTATCTCGGCCGCTATGAAGGCTGGTATTCCGTCCGTGACGAAGCCTTTTACGACGAAAAGGAACTGGTGAGCGGAGAGGGCGATCAGAAGCTCTCTCCGCAGGGCACGCCGGTCGAATGGACGGTCGAGGAAAGCTGGTTCTTCCGCCTGTCCGCCTACCAGCAAAGGCTGCTGGACCTCTACAACAGCCAGCCGGACTTCATCCAGCCGGACAGCCGCCGAAACGAGATCATGCGCTTCGTCGAAGGCGGGCTCAGCGACCTCAGCATCTCGCGCACCAGCTTCGACTGGGGCGTGAAAGTGCCGGGCAGCGAAGGCCATGTCATGTATGTGTGGGTCGACGCGCTGACCAATTACCTGACCGGCTGCGGCTATCCCGATGATGCCGGACGCATGGCGCGCTACTGGTCCGAAGGCGGCGATATCACGCATGTCATCGGCAAGGATATCGTGCGTTTTCATGCGGTTTACTGGCCAGCCTTCCTTATGAGTGCGAAGTTGCCGCTCCCGCGCCGGATCTTCGGCCATGGCTTCCTTCTCAATCGGGGAGAGAAGATGTCGAAGTCTGTCGGCAATGTCGCCGATCCGATGGAATTGGCCGATCGCTTCGGAGTGGACCAGCTACGCTATTTCCTGCTGTCCGAAGTCACTTTCGGCAATGACGGCAGCTATAGCGCCGAAGCGATCGTGGCCCGGTCCAACAGCGATCTTGCCAATAGTTTCGGCAACCTCGCCCAGCGGACCCTGAGCTTCATCGCCAAGAATCTGGACGGCCGCCTGCCGCAGCCCAAGCCGCAGGATGCCGGCACGGAGTTGCTCGTTACGGTTCGGCAAGCTGCCACGGCGTTCCAACAGGCCATGTCCGATCTCGCGCCCTCGGTAGCGATCGAGGCCTGGATGCGCGCCGTGTTCGCCTGCAACGCCTATATTGACGCGCAGGCCCCATGGGCGCTTCGCAAGACCGATCCCGCACGGATGGAAGCAGTGCTGGCGACGCTCTACGATGCGATCGCCAGCCTCGCCATCATGATCCAGCCGGTCATCCCCGCCAGCGCCACGGCGCTGCTCGACCAGATGGGCGTGGCCGCCGCCCGGCGCGGCTATGACGTCATCGGGACTGATTGGTACACGCAGTTGCGCGGCAGCGGCTTTGCGCTCAGCGCGCCCAAACCTCTATTCCCTCGCCTGGAACTTGCGGAAGCGGACGCCTGAACGATGCTGATCGACAGTCATTGCCATTTGAATTACAAGGGCTTGATCGAAGATCAGCATAATGTGCTTGAACGCGCTCGCGCCGCGGGCGTAGACCTGATGCTCAACATCGCCACGCGTGAAAGCGAGTGGGATAATGTGCTCGGCACGGCTTTGCGGGAACCCGACGTGTGGGCGACCGTGGGCATTCATCCGCATGAAGCCGATGAGCATCCGCATATCGACACGGCCAAGCTGATCGATCGCGCCGCCCATCCGCGTGTCGTGGGGATCGGCGAAACCGGGCTCGATTATTATTACGACCATAGCGACCGCGATCGGCAGCGGCGCAGCTTCCGCTCGCACATCGCGGCGGCGCGCGAAACCGGCCTCCCGCTGATCGTCCATACCCGCGATGCAGAGGAAGACACGCTCGCCATATTGCGCGACGAAATGGGGCAGGGGGCCTATGGCGGCGTCATCCATTGCTTCACCGCCAGCGGCGCGTTCGCCGATGCCGCCCTCGATCTGGGCCTCTATATCAGCATTTCAGGCATAGTGACGTTCAAGAGCGCGAAGGACTTGCAGGAAACCGCCGCTCGCCTGCCGCTGGACCGGCTGCTGATCGAAACGGACTCGCCCTTCCTCGCCCCGGTCCCGCATCGCGGCAAGCCGTGCGAGCCTGCCTATGTCGCTGATACGGCCCGCTTTCTGGCCACTCTGCGCGGCGAGGATGTGGAGCAACTGGCGCAGGCCACTTCGGACAATTTCCGCGCCCTGTTCAGCAAGATCAATGGGTTCAGCAAGATCAATGGGCCTGCCTGATCGATGGGGCTGAAGGTCACCATATTGGGCTGCGGCACATCGTCGGGCGTGCCCCGGATCGGCAATGATTGGGGAAGCTGCGACCCGCAAGAACCGAAGAACCGCCGCACCCGCGTCTCCATCCTGGTCGAAAGCCCGTCCACCCGCCTGCTGGTCGACACCTCGCCCGACATGCGGGCGCAATTGCTGGCCGCCGACGTGATTCAGATCGACGCGATCCTGTGGACCCATGATCATGCCGATCATTGCCACGGCATCGATGACGTGCGTCAGCTTTACCATCACCGGCGCAGCCCCGTGCCCGGCTATGCCCGCCGCCAGACGCTCAAACTGCTGGCGGAGCGCTTCGCCTACGCATTCGAAGGGCGGCAGGGCTATCATGCGACGATAGAGCCGCATGTCCTGCCCGATGGGTTGCGGATCGGCGACATCGACATCGCCTGCACAGATCAGCCCCATGGCGAGATCTACTCGACCGGCTTTCGCTTCACCCATGGCGGCCGCTCGGTCGGCTATGCGACGGATTTCCACGCGCTCACGCCGGAAATGATCGCCTTATATGACGGCCTTGACCTCTGGGTGGTGGACGCCCTGCGCGAAAAGCCGCATCCCACTCATCCGCATCTGGCGCTGACGCTTGACGCCATAGCGGCGTTGAGTCCGGCGCGATCGCTGCTTACCCATATGGATCAGAGCATGGACTATGCCACGCTCCGCCGCTCGCTTCCCGCTGGCGTGGAGCCGGCCTATGACGGCATGGTGATAGAGCTGGACGAAGCGAGGCGGCAGGGCTGATGGACATGAGCGGCGATCAGGCGATGTCCAGCCTCTGGTATGTGCTGGCGCTCGTTCTGGTCGGCTCGGCCCTTCTGGCGCGGCGCTTGCCCATGGCCGGGCTTCTGCGCATGGCCATGTTCTGGGCCGTCATCTTCGCCGTGCTGCTCCTGCTGTTCAAGCTGGGCGAACGCAGCGGCCTCTTCTCTCAAACGGCGAGGGAAGGGGGGCCGGTTCCCGCTGCTTCGGATCAGGCCGTTCCCACGTCTCCGCCAGCGACGCGTGCGGAAGGGCGGACGCTGCGGGTTCCCATGGCGCCCGATGGCCATTTCTGGGTGGAAGCCACCGTCAACGGCACGCCTGCGCGCTTCCTGATCGACAGCGGCGCGAGCGTCACCGCCTTGTCCGTCTCCTCCGCCCGTGCCGCCGGCCTGAACTTCGACCTGAATGCGCCGGGCGTATCCATGATCACCGCCAATGGCCGGATCGCGGCCCAGCGCGCCTCCGTCTCGACCCTCGCCATCGGTCCGATCCGCGCCAGCGATCTCGACATCGTCGTGTCGCCCGCCTTTGGCGAGGTGAATGTGATCGGCATGAACCTGCTCTCGCGCCTTAAAAGCTGGGGCGTGCAGGATGGCGAAATGGTGCTGACGCCATGACGGCGCCGCTCGCCCACCGGCCGCCGACCCAGCGGGAACGGTTGAAGGCGATCATCGGCGGGTCGGCGGGCAATCTGGTTGAATGGTATGACTGGTACGCTTACGCTGCCTTCACCCTTTATTTCGCGCCGCATTTCTTCCCCAGCAATGATCGCACCGCCCAGTTGCTTGGCGCGGCGGGCATTTTCGCGGTCGGCTTCCTGATGCGGCCGATCGGGGCATGGATGATGGGCGTCTATGCGGACCGGCATGGCCGCAAGAGCGGGCTCACCCTGTCCGTCGCGCTGATGTGCGCGGGGTCGCTGCTGATCGCGGTCACGCCGGGCTATCCGGTCATCGGCGTTGCAGCGCCTCTGCTGCTGGTGCTCGCCCGCCTGATGCAGGGTCTGTCGATCGGCGGAGAATATGGAGCAAGCGCCACCTATCTGTCGGAAATGGCGGGACGGCAGAGGCGGGGGTTCTTCTCCAGCTTTCAATATGTTACGCTGATCGCTGGCCAGCTTGTGGCAATTTGCGTCCTGCTGGTCCTGCAAGCCTTGCTCAGCGAGGCTCAATTGGAATCCTGGGGATGGCGCATCCCGTTCCTGATCGGCGGAGCGCTGGCGGTCGTCGTCTTCTGGCTGCGGCGGGGGCTTGCCGAAACGCAAAGCTATGCCGTCGCACGCGCGGCGGAAGCGCCCAAGTCCGGCTTCGTGGAACTGGTCACCAGGCATCCGCGTGAGACGCTGACGGTGATGCTGCTGACTGCAGGCGGCACCATCGCTTTCTATGCCTATTCCATCTACATGCAGAAATTCCTGGTCAATACCAGCGGCCTCAGCCGTGAAGTCTCTTCGCAAATCAATGGTATAACCCTGTTCTTTTTCATGCTTTTGCAACCGGTTGCAGGCATGCTGTCCGACCGGATCGGACGAAAGCCGCTGATGATCGGGTTCGGCATAGCGGGCGTGCTGTTCACCTATCCGATCTTTGCGACCCTGGCCGTAACCCGCGATCCGCTGGTCGCCGGAATGCTCGTGATGGCCGGGCTGGTCATCGTCACAGGCTATACGTCGATCAACGCGGTCGTGAAGGCGGAGCTGTTTCCGGCGCATATCCGCGCGCTGGGCGTGGCGCTACCTTATGCCCTGGCCAACACGATCTTCGGCGGCACGGCGGAATTCGTCGCGCTTTATTTTAAGCAGCTCGGCATCGAGCAGGCATTCTACATCTACGTGACGGTGATGATCGCCATTTCGCTGCTCGTCTATATCCGCATGCGGGATACGCAAAAGCACAGCCGCATCCTGGAAGACTGATGTTGGATTTAACATAATATATATTATCGGCTTAGTGATATCCGGAAGGGTGGCCATTCCCCCGGTGCAAATCTACTCTTTCCCGACCAGACATTTTCCCAGGATTGCCCATGTCTTCCAATGCCCATCCAAGTCCCGCCGACATCATGCCGCTCGCCAAAGTGATGGCGCGCCTCCGCGACCCGGACACGGGTTGCCCATGGGACATAGAGCAGGATTTCTCCACCATCGCGCCCTATACGATCGAGGAAGCCTATGAGGTCGCCGACGCCATCGAGCGCGACGACATGGCGGCGCTGCGCGACGAACTCGGCGACCTTCTGCTCCAGGTCGTGTTCCACAGCCGCATCGCCGAACAAGCCGGCTATTTCACTCTTCAGGATGTGATCGACGGCATCACCGAAAAGATGATCCGCCGCCATCCCCATATTTTCGGCGATGGCGTGGCCCGCGAAGACGGTCATGGCCGCTGGGAAGACATAAAGGCCGCCGAACGTGCCGGGAAGGACGCTGACCAGAGCGCTCTCGCCGGTGTCGCCAAGGCCCTGCCAGCCCTGTTGCGCGCCGAAAAGATTCAGAAGCGCGCTGCCCGGACCGGCTTTGACTGGCCTGACATTCAGGGCGTCGTCGCCAAGATCGAGGAAGAACTGCAAGAGGTTCATGAGGCCGCTTCTCCTGATGAGCATCATGAGGAAATCGGCGACCTGCTTTTCTCCGTGGTCAACCTCGCGCGCCATTGGAAGGTTGACGCCGAAGCCGCCCTGCGCACCGCAACCGCCAAGTTCGAGAAGCGGTTCCGAACCATGGAAGATATCGCCGGAGAGGCATTTCCCGGCCTGTCGCTGGAGGATAAGGAAGCCTTGTGGAAACAGGCCAAACGGCGGCAGACCCCGGACTAAGCCTCGTCCCCGTCCTCGGCCTTCGGCCCGCCGCGCTTAAGAAACCGTGCGAGGGCGGAGTCGGAGAGGCGCACATCCACCAGCATCTCCCCCTGCTCGGCCGTGCTTCCGATCACTTCGCCATGCTCATGCAACCACGCCAGCGCTGCGCCGTCGGACAGCGGTACATGCAAGCGATGCACTTGCGCGCCAGCCGTCAGCCTTTTGCTGATCGCCCGTTGCAGGTCGTCGACGCCCTGCCCGGTGATCGCTGACAGGATCACCACATCATCCCGGCGCGCCGCCAGTTCGCGCAGATGGTCCGCAGCCTCCTCATCCAGCAGGTCGAGCTTGTTCCACGCCTCGATGATCGGAGGTGGTTCGTCCCCCTCGCCGCCTTCCAGAGCGCCCTCGCCCGCCACGCCCAGCTCGCTCAGCACGTCCATCACATCATCCCGCTGCGCCTCGCTATCGGGATGCGCGATATCGCGGACATGGATGATGAGGTCGGCCGAAAGCACTTCCTCCAGCGTCGCGCGGAAAGCCGCGATCAGCTGCGTAGGCAGGTCCGAAACGAAGCCCACCGTGTCGGACAGGATCGCCTTGTCCAGGCCCGGCAGGGCGATCTGCCTCATGGTCGGGTCCAGCGTGGCGAACAGCAGGTCTTCCGCCATGACGTCAGCGCCGGTCAGCCGGTTGAACAGCGTGGACTTGCCCGCATTGGTATAGCCGACCAGCGCGATGACCGGCCAGGGCGCGCGCTGCCGCCGGGCGCGGTGAAGGCTGCGCGTGCGCGTGACCTGATCCAGTTCGCGGCGGATCTTCGCCATGCGGTCGCGGATCATCCGCCGGTCGGCCTCGATCTGGGTTTCGCCGGGACCGCCCAGAAAGCCGAAGCCGCCCCGCTGCCGTTCCAGGTGGGTCCAGCTGCGCACCAGCCGCCCGGCCTGATAGTCGAGATGGGCCAGCTCCACCTGCAACCGCCCCTCGTTCGTCGCGGCCCGCTCGCCAAAAATCTCCAGGATCAGGCCGGTGCGATCGATCACCTTGGTGGAGGTCGCCTTCTCCAGATTACTCTGCTGCACGGGGCTCAAAGCATTATCGACGACGACCAGTTCAGCATCCTCGGCTTCGGCCAATGCCGCGATCTGCTCGACCTGTCCGCTGCCGAACAGCGTCGCAGGCTTGCGGTCGCGAACGCGAAAGGCCTGCGCCGCACGCACATCGATGCCGATGGCGAGCGCCAGCCCCCTCGCCTCCTCCAGCCGCGCATCGCTGTCGCGCCTTTCCGCGCCATGGGTTTCCGCGCGCACGACGATCGCCCGCGCGCCGCGCGTTACCTCATCTTCCGAATCGCGATTGAAGACAGCCATGACCGCTTAACGCCTCAGCCGCCCATGCGCTTCACCGGATGGCGGCGGAAAGCGGCAAAAGCTCAATCCTCGTCCTCGCCCTCACCGCTCAGGTCGAGCGCATGCAGAGGCTGAACCGTCGAAATGGCGTGCTTGTAGACCAGCTGCACCATCCCGTCCCGCTCCAGCAGCATGCAGAACAGGTCGAACGCGGCGATCTCACCCTGCAACATCACGCCGTTGACCAGGAACATGGTGACCGGGCTGCCCGACTTGCGCACCGCGTTGAGGAAGATTTCCTGCAACAGCTTGCCCCTGCCGTTCCCGTCGCCAATCTTGCGCAGATCGGTCAGGTCCATAGGCTGAGCGGGCATGACGGTGGAGATGGCATGCTTGTAGACCAGCTGCGACTGCCCGTCGCGGCGCAGTAGCACGGAAAAATTGTCAAACCAGGTGATGATGCCCTGTAACTTCACGCCCTTGACCAGGAACATGGTCACAGGGGTCTTGGTCTTGCGCAGGTTGTTCAGGAAAATGTCCTGAAGATTGTTCATCTTATCGGCCATGGTGATCACCAGTCCTTATTGGCGGGACGTTACCCGCTCTCGCACCCCTAGGCAGGGTGTCTTGCCTGCTCCCGCCAGCCGGAAGCGAATGGAACCTACCGCAATTGCGAAGGGGCGTCCATGCCCCTCATGTGCAATCGCCTGTTCGTCTTGGTCAACTGTCCTTGCCGTCCGTGATGCCCAGCAGCTTGAGCTTCCGGTGAAGCGCCGACCGCTCCATTCCAATGAACGTGGCCGTGCGCGAGATGTTTCCTGAAAAACGCCGTATCTGGATGCGCAGATATTCCCGTTCGAAACTTTCGCGCGCCTCGCGCAGGGGCGCGCCCATGATGGCGGACTGGCCAATCCCCTCGCCGCCGCCATTGCTGGTCAGCTCGCCCGGCAGCATGTCCAGTTCGATGCGGCCGATCCGCTCGCCCGGCGCCAGGATCATGGTGCGCTCGATGACGTTGCGAAGCTGGCGGACGTTGCCGGGCCACTCGTTCGCCTGCAAAGCCGCCATGGCGTCACTGGCGATCTCTGGCGAAGGAACCCGGCGGTCGGCGGCAAAGCGCGCGAGATAATGTTCGACCAGCGGCGGAATGTCGTCCCGCCGCTCGGCGAGCGAGGGAATGACCAGCGGCACGACATTGAGCCGGTAGAACAAATCCTCGCGGAAGCGCCGCTCCTCAATCTCCACCGTCAGGTCGCGGGCGGTGGAGGAGATCACCCGCACGTCCACCTTCACCTGCCGCTGCCCGCCGACGCGCGTAAAGCTCTGGTCCGTCAGCACCCGCAGGATTTTGCCCTGGGTGGTCAGCGGCATGTCCGCGATCTCGTCCAGATAGAGCGTGCCGCCATGCGCCTGCTCCAGATAGCCCGGCCGCACCAGTCCGCTTGGGTCCTCGACGCCGAACAGTTCCTCCTCCACGCGATCGGGGTCCATGCGCGCGGCGGCGACGATGATGAAGGGCGCATCGGCCCGCCCGCTCCAGCTATGGAGCATGCGCGCCGCCACTTCCTTGCCCACCCCCGCGGGACCGGAGATGAGCACGCGGCTGCCCGTGCCCGCGACCTTCTTGATCGTCGCGCGGACCGCGTTGATCGCCGCCGATGTGCCGGTCAGTTCGTCATCCTGGCCGAAGCGCGCGCGCAGCACCTGATTTTCGCGCCGCAGCCGCTCGGTTTCCGTCGCGCGCGAGACCAGATGGAGCAAGCGGTCCGCCTCGAACGGCTTTTCGATGAAATCCGCCGCGCCCTTGCGGATCGCCGCCACCGCCGTATCGATATTGCCGTGCCCGGAGATCATCAGCACGGGGATGGTAGGGTCGCGCCGCTTGATTTCGTCGAGCAGTTCCAGCCCGTCCAGCTTCGACCCCTGCAACCACACGTCCAGCAGCACCAGCGATGGGCGGCGCGCGTCCAGCGCCTCGATCGCGCTGTCGCTGTTGGCCGCGGTGCGGGTGGTAAAACCCTCATCCTCCAGCACCCCCGCGACCAGATCGCGAATGTCTTCCTCGTCATCGACTACCAGAATATCAAGCGCCATTGGCTGTCACTTTTCCCTTGGGCAAGGTCAGGACCTGCCCTTCTTCCAATTTTTCGAGAGCGCCCATGGGGAAACGAAGGCTGACGCAAGTGCCGCCACCTTCCACATCCTCCAGGCGGATTTCACCCATATGTTCCTCGACGATCTTCTTGACGATCGCCAGGCCCAGACCCGTGCCCTTCGTGCGCGTGGTCATATAGGGTTCCAGCACGCGCTCCCGTTCCGGCGGCAATCCTATGCCATCGTCGCGCACCTCGATCAGCAGATTGGCGTCCTGCCGCCGCATCGTCATGCGGACATGCCCGCGCGCCTCGCCGGGCGCGGGATCGGGCTTGGGCTCGATCGCCTCGACGGCATTCTTGACGATGTTGGTCAGCGCCTGCCCCAGCTGACGCCGGTCGCACACCAATTCCATATCGGGTTCGTCGGCATGGAATTCAAAGCGGATGTCCGGGTGCGCCACTTCATGCAGGAACAGCGCATGACGGGCGATATCGCCCACAGCCTCGCGCCGGAACACGGGCTTGGGCATCCGGGCGAAGGAGGAAAATTCATCCACGATGCGCCGCAAATCGCCGACCTGACGCACGATCGTCCCGGTCAGCCGGGCGAAGGTGCTCTTGTCGCTGGTGACCTCATCGGCATAGCGGCGCTGCAATCGCTCGGCGGCAAGCTGGATCGGCGTCAGCGGGTTCTTGATCTCATGGGCGATCCGCCGCGCGACGTCCGACCAGGCGGCGCGCCGCTGGTCCGAAAGCTGCTGCGTGATGTCGTCGAAGGTCAGGATGTGGCGGGACGCATCCTCTGACACCTTGACGGCAAGGGTCCGCACTTCCCCGTGGGCCCGCGTCTGGACGATTCCGGCATCTTCTTCGGAATCGATCAGCGCCGCGAGTTCGGGCGACACGTCGCTCAGCGGTTGGCCCACCGGATCGTCCCCATCCTTGACCAGAATGGCCGCCGCAGAACTGTTGAGGAGCAGGATGATGCCATCGCGATCGACCGACAGGACGCCCGCCGACACGCCTGACAGGATCGCCTCGATAAAGGCGCGGCGCTCGTCAAGCTGGCTGTTGGCGGCCACCAGCGCGCCGGTCTGCGCCTCCAGCCGCTGCGTCATGCGGTTGAACGCCGACGCCAGCGTGCCGATCTCGTCCCGCGACTGCGGGCTGGTGACGCGCGCGGACAGGTCTCCCGCCGTGATGCGCCGGGCCGCCGTCACCAGTTCGTTCACCGGCCGCACCATCCAGTCGGCGACCGTCAGCGCGATATAGACCGCGATGCCAACCAGCAGCAGCGATCCAACGAACAAGGCGACGTTGAAGCGCAACTGCAAGGCGCGCGATTGCGCCGCGAATATGTCATAGTCGGACAGGACCTTCTGCGCCCGCTCGACATTGCTGAACGCCGTGGAGCCGGAGTCGCGGGTCGCGTAGAGATAGATTTTCGCGCCCGGATACAGCAGCGTCACCGCCTCGATCTGCGTGGGCTTGGCCGCTACGACCACATTCTCCCCCGCGTTCAGCCGCCGGATGACCTCTTGCGAGAGCATTTCGGACGCGGGGCGGCTGTCGGGATCGACCGTCGCCGCCGTGCGCGCCACGCCGTCCTTGCCCACCTCGATAATGGCGGAGCGGTTGAGCTTCCGCGTAACGACCTGATAGATATAGCCCTCGGCAAAGCGCGGGCTCGATACCTTGGATTGGGACAGATAATCGCGCAGGTCGCTGGCCATGGTGACGGTCTCGTCGCCGACCTCGCGCAGATTCTGTTCATAATAGCCGCGCGCCAGATCGCTCGCATTCTGCAACATGGTCCGCGCGCTGTCGGAAAACCAGAATTGCACGCCATATTGGAACAGCAGCGACGCGAAGATCACGACCAGCAGCATCGGCACGCTGGCGACCAGCGAGAATATGGCGACCAGCCGCACATGCAATTGCCCGTCGCTGCCGATCGCTGATTGAGCGGCGCGGCGGCGGGCGACGCGCCGCCCCAGCAGCACCAGCAGCGCGATCGCCGGGACCAGGTTGCACACCAGCAGCAGCGCGACGATGGGCGGCGTCAGCAGCGTGTAGGATTGCCCCTGCCCCGACAGCAGGAAATAGGTAAGCCCGGCGGTTCCCAGGAACAGCAGCAGCGTCGCCGCTTCCACCAGGGAAGCAAGCCGCCGCCGCAAGAAGGGCGGGACGATCTTCTTCCATGTCCGGCCCCGGCGGGGCAGAGTCACTGCGCCTTCCATAGTTGCTTTGTTACAACAATGCAGTGCTCGATCAAACACAGTAATCGTACCGGCCTGTCCTCCTGCCGGACAAGGCGTGCGCTTCGCCTCGCCGCCATCATTCCGCCACGCGCAGTTGCAGCGGGTCGAGCCCATAGTCGGTCAGCTTCTTGCGAAGCGTGTTCCGGTTGATGCCCAGCAGGCCCGCGGCGCGGATCTGATTGCCGTCCACGCTCGCCAGCGTTTCCTGAAGCAGGATCGGCTCGACCAGGGCGAGAAGGTCGTCGTGCAGCGCTCTGTTGGGCTGGCCGATGCCGATCCCAAGCTGCCGCTTTGCCCATTCGCGCACGGCCTGGCCAAGCTGGTCGGCGGGCGCGGCATGATCGGCGGGCACCATGTCCAGCGGCAGGCTGTTTCGCAATACATCCGCCGCGATCACATTCTCGCGGCTCAGCACCGCAAGCCGCTGCATCAGATTCTGCAATTCCCTGACATTGCCGGGCCAGTGATAGGCCATCAGCAATTGCGCGGCGTCGTCCGACAGCGCCTTTCGCGGCAAGCCTTCCAGCGCCGCGCGGTCAAGGAAATGACGGGCCAGCAGGATGACGTCCTCCCGCCGCTCGCGCAGCGCTGGGAGCGCGATCGGAACGACGTTGAGGCGGTAATACAGGTCCTGCCGGAACCTGTTCTCCTCGATCAGCTTGGGCAGGTCCTTGTTGGTGGCAGCGATGATGCGGACGTTGACCCGCACCGGCTTCGATCCGCCGACAGTCGTAACCTCACCCGATTGCAGCACACGCAGCAGCCGCGTCTGCGCCTCCATCGGCATGTCGCCAATCTCGTCCAGGAACAGCGTGCCGCCCTGCGCCTGCTCGAACTTGCCCGCGGTGCGCGCCTGCGCTCCGGTGAAGGCGCCCTTTTCATAACCAAATAGTTCTGCTTCGATCAACTCACGGGGAATGGCCGCCATGTTGATCGCGACAAAGGGCTTGGTCCGCCGCTGGCCCAGGCTATGAATGGCCTCCGCGACCAGTTCCTTGCCTGTCCCCGATTCCCCCAGCACCAATATACTTAAGTCATTAGAAAGGACCCGCGCGATGGTGCGATAGACCTCCTGCATCGCCGGTGATCGCCCCACCAGAGGCAGTCCGTCATGCGGCAATCCGGTCGCGCCATCCTCACCCTCCTGCGCCTTGCCCGTGCCCAGCGCATCCCCGACCGCCCGCGCCAGTTCGTTCAGGTCGAACGGCTTTGGAAGATATTCGAACGCCCCCTTCTCCGTCGCGCGGATCGCCGTGTTCAGCGTATTCTGGGCGGACAGCACGATGACGCTAAGGTCGGGCTTGCGCTCCAATATCTCGGCAACCCCGTCCAGCCCGTCGCCATCGGGCAGCATGACGTCCGTGATCAGAACGTCGGGCGCGAAGCTTTCCAGCAGCGCCCCGCGCTCCTTGATGGAGGAAGCCGTCTTGACCTTATGCCCCTGCCGCCGCAGCGCCTCACCCACGACGACGCAGATCGCCGGATCATCGTCCACCACCAAAATGGCGCCCGTCGCGCTCATCATCCCATCCCCATCGGCAGCAGGATGCGGAAGGTGGATTCGCCCGCTTCCTGATCCCGCGAATATTGAACGAAACCATTCATGTCCCGCACCAGCTTGTCGACCAGCGCCAGGCCCAGGCCCTGGCCGTCGCGCTTGCCTGTGATGAACGGGTTGAACAGGTGATCAAGGATATGGTCCGGCACGCCCGGTCCATTGTCGATGATCAATATCTCGATGGGCAGGACGGCGCTCCCCTTGCCCTCCCCCATCACTACCGACACGCCATGCCGGAAAGCCGTTTCGACCCGGATGCACCCATCGTCGACATGCTCCAGGGCCTCCGCCGCATTCTTGATGAGGTTGATCATCACCTGAACCAGCGCGTCATCATTGATGATGGCGAACGGCAATGACGGGTCATAACGTCTTATGATCTTGACGTCCTTGGCAAAGCCCGCCGCCGCTATATTGGCGGCGCGATCGATCAGCGGATAGATGTTCCCCGGCCTGCATTCCAGCGTCCGGTCCGTCGTGAAATCCTGCATCCGGTCGATCAGCGCGGCGATACGGTCGACCTCATTGCAGATCAGTTGGGTCAATGTCGTGTCATGGCCATTATTGCCCGACTCCAGCAACTGCGCCGCGCCGCGTATGCCGGACAGGGGGTTCTTGATCTCATGAGCAAGAATGGCCGCCGCGCCGATCGCCGACCGTGCGCCGCCGGTCGTGCCGCGATGCCCGATCTTGCGCGCCTGGCTTTGGGCATGGATGGAAACGATGCGCCATCCCTCATGGTCGATGATCGGCGCGATCATCAGGTCGACCTCCATTTCGGCGGTCCGCCCGGCATGAACCTTGATGTCATAGGCGGCGATCGGCTTGTTGCTGTGCCATATGTCGAAACGCGCGCCCGCTTCGGCCATCCTGATGGTGCGCGTGACGTCGCTGCCAACGATCGCGGACCGCGCCATGTTGAGCAGCGTTTCGGCACGTACATTGGCGTCGGCAATGCGGTTGTCCGGGCCGACCACCAGCGTCGCCACCGGAAGCGCAGTCATCAGTTCCGACAAAGACGGCCCATCGGACTGGGCGCGAAAGGATGGCGTGGCAGTTGACGCCACCGTCATGCCGCCTTGCGCGTTTCCGCCGGGCCTTCCTGTTCGATCAGCGGTTCATAGAAACGGGCGAGCATCTCCAGCACCACTTTGCCGTCCGGCTCCTGATTGACGGCGTTGCGGAACTCCGCCGATCCCGGCAAGCCCTTGGTGTACCAGCCGATATGCTTCCGGGCCATGTTCACGCCGGTCATGCCATCATAATGGTCGAGCATCGCGCGATAATGTTCCGTAATCACGCCATATTGCTCAGCCAGCGAAGGATCGCCAAGCTTCTGCCCTGTGCGGAACCACTGCATCACCTGACCGATCAACCAGGGGCGTCCATATGCCCCGCGCCCGATCATCACGCCATCCGCGCCGCTCTGCTCCAACGCGGTTTCGGCATCCTCTATCGAGCAGATGTCGCCATTGACGATGACCGGCAGGCTGACCGCTTCCTTGACGCTACGGACGAAAGCCCAATCGGCGCTGCCCTTGTACATCTGGCAGCGGGTCCGGCCGTGCACGGTGATCATCTTCGCGCCCAGATCTTCGGCGATGCGCGCCAGTTCCGGGGCGTTCAGGCTGGCATGGTCCCAGCCCATTCGCATCTTGACCGTGACCGGCACGTCAACGGCCTCAACCGTTGCCTTGATCAAGGCCGCAGCCAGGGGAAGGTCGCGCATCAATGCGCTGCCCGCGTCGCCATTCACGACTTTCTTCACCGGACAGCCCATGTTGATATCGATGATCGCCGCGCCACGATCGGCGTTCAGCTTGGCCGCCTCCGCCATTTCGGTCGGAGAGCATCCGGCAAGCTGCATCGAAACCGGTTCTTCCACCGGATGCCAGGCCGCCTTTTGCAGCGACTGACGCGTTTCCCGGATCATGGCGGCGGTCGCGATCATCTCCGTCACGTTGAGGCCTGAGCCATAGCGGCGCACGAGCGTACGGAACGGCATGTCGGTGACGCCGGTCATGGGGGCCAGTATCACTGGCATGTCGATCGTCACGGGACCGACCTTGATCGGGGAAAGTCTGCGCATCACCACATCTGCCTAAAAAACAGGCAGGCCTTAGCGGAAAAGCGCACCGGCGGCAAGCAAGCTGGGTCTGGCGGACCGCCCGCCCCTCCGCTACAGGCCGCGCCATGATGAAGATCAAGCATGGCGTCGTGGCGCTGCTCGTGGCGGCGGGTCAGGGAAGCCGCGCGGGCGGCGACATGCCCAAGCAGTTCCGGCAGATCGCGGGCAAGCCGGTGCTTGTCCATGCCGTCGATGCGCTCGCTGCCCATGCCGCGATCGACGCCATCCTGCTGGTGGCGGGAGCTGGGCAGGAAGAGGCCGTACGCGCCCTGCTGCCCGGCCGCCCGATCGCCGGGATCGTCGCGGGCGCAGACAGCCGCCGGGGATCGGTTCGGGCGGGCCTTGAAGCCATGGCCGCATCGGGAGGAGCGGAACGCGTCCTCATTCACGATGCCGCCCGCCCTTTCCTGCCGGGCGAGGTGATCGATCGACTCCTGTCCGCACTCGACCTTCATGCCGGAGCCGTCCCGGCTCTGCCTGTCGCCGATACGCTGGTCAGGGGCGATGAAGGCCGCGCCGGGCCGGTCGTGGACCGCAGCGCCCTTTTCCGCGTGCAAACGCCCCAAGCCTTCCACTTCGATGCGATACTCGCTGCCCATCGCGGATGGGACGAGGACCGCGAAGCTACCGACGATGCCCAGATGCTGCGGGAACAGGGCCATGACGTCATCCTTGTCGAAGGCGATGAAAGGCTGGAGAAATTGACCTATCCTCAGGATTTCGCCCGGGCCGAAGCGCGCCTGTCCGCCCAGCGCACGACACGCGTCGGCATGGGCTATGACGTCCATCGCCTTGCCGCTGGCGAGGAATTGTGGCTGGGCGGCGTGCGGATCGACCATGATCACGGCCTTGCCGGGCACAGCGACGCCGATGTCGCCCTCCATGCCATTGTCGACGCGCTGCTGGGAGCCTTGGCGGAGGGCGATATCGGCAGCCACTTCCCCCCATCCGATCCGCAATGGCGGGGAGCGGCCTCGTCCCGCTTCCTCGAATATGCCGCCGATCGTGTAACCGCGCGCGGAGGGCGGATCGAGCATATCGACCTTACCATCATCTGCGAAGCGCCCAAGATCGGGCCGCATCGCGATTCCATCCGTCAGCGCATCGCGGAGATTCTCGCCATCGGCCTTGACCGGGTGAGCGTGAAGGCGACCACCACCGAACGCCTGGGTTTCACCGGCCGCCGCGAAGGCATCGCCGCGCAGGCGGTTGCAACCCTCGCCCTCCCCGCGCTATCCTGACCATTATGCCTGACAGCATCCTTCCCGCGCCGCTGGTCGATCTTGCCGAGCGCGTCATCATCGCCAACCGCCGCGCTGGCCGCACCATCGCCGTGGCGGAAAGCTGCACCGGCGGGCTGGTGTCGGCCGCGCTTACCGAAATCGCCGGTTCGTCCGACGTGTTCGAAGCGGGATTTATCACTTATTCCAACGATATGAAGAATGAGCTTCTCAAGGTCTCTCAGGATGTGCTGGAGACCTTCG
The DNA here is from genome assembly GCF_000722555.1 of Sphingobium sp. DC-2. Taxonomy (NCBI): domain Bacteria; kingdom Pseudomonadati; phylum Pseudomonadota; class Alphaproteobacteria; order Sphingomonadales; family Sphingobiaceae; genus Sphingobium; species Sphingobium sp. DC-2. Next base: position 279,325 of record NZ_JNAC01000165.1, read on the forward strand.
GGGCTGTATCGATCGCGACCGCCTGGGCAATGGCGCAGGGGGCGCTGATCAAAAGCCATGCCAGCGTCGCCGTCGCCATCACGGGCATCGCGGGGCCGGGCGGTGGGTCGGAGCAGAAGCCCGTGGGCACGGTGGTGTTCGCGCGGGCCGAACGCGGCGCGTCACCGGATACCGTCCTTGCCGACATGCGGCACTTTGAAAATAATGGCCGCGGCGGCGTGCGCCTTCAGGCGGCGCTCTGCGCGCTGGAGCTTTTGCTGCCTGAATCTCCGTAAAGCTGCGCCGCCCGCGTTTCGAACGCGCCGATCATCTTGCGCAGCGCCTTGTCGAACATCTGCCCGGCCAGCATCTCGAACAGGCGGTTCTTGAATTCGAACTCGACTTCGAAATCCACCAGCGTCCCGCCCTTGCCATCGTCGCGGAAGCGCCATTCATTGTGCAGATGCTTGAGCGGGCCCTCCAGATAATCGACCCGGACATAATCGGGCCGATGCTTGTGGACTCGGGAGGAAAAGCTTTCCTTGATGCCCTTGAACCCCACGATCATGTCCGCGACCATTTCAGCATCACTGTCTGACCGGACGCGGATCGCGCTGATCCACGGCAGGAATTGCGGATAGGCCGCCACGTCCGACACCAGGTTGAACATCTGGTCCGGTGTATAAGGCAAAGGCCGCGTTTCGTGATGCTTCGGCATTGCGGATCAGCGCGCCTGCTGTTTGGCCAGTTGTGTTTCACGCGCCGCCCGCATCTCGGCAAAATCCTTGCCTGCATGATAGCTGGAGCGCGTCAGCGGACTCGACGCGACTTGCAGGAAGCCTTTCGCCCGCGCGATCGCGGCATAGGCGTTGAACGCCGCCGGGGCGACGAACTCCATCACCTTCGCATGCTTCGGCGTCGGCTGAAGATATTGGCCCATGGTCAGGAAATCGATGTCGGCCGATCGCATGTCATCCATCACCTGATGCACTTCCAGCCGCTCCTCGCCCAGGCCCAGCATGATGCCGGACTTGGTGAAGATCGACGGGTCCAGTTTCTTCACCGACTCCAGCAGCCGCAGCGACGCATAGTAACGCGCGCCGGGGCGAATGGTGGGGTAAAGCCGGGGCACTGTTTCCAGATTATGGTTATAGACGTCCGGCCGCGCGGCGACGATCATCTCGACCGCGCGCTCATGCTTGTTGCGGAAATCGGGAGTCAGTATCTCGATCGTCGTGCCCGGCGTGGTCCGGCGCAGCGCCTCTATCACCTTCACGAACTGCGAAGCGCCACCATCGGGCAGGTCGTCGCGGTCCACCGAGGTGATGACGATATGCTCCAACCCCATTTCCGCGCAGGCGTCGGCCAGATTCTGCGGCTCATTGGGATCGACCTTGCGCGGCATGCCCGTCTTGACGTTGCAGAAGGCGCAGGCCCGCGTGCACACGTCACCCAGGATCATGACCGTGGCATGCTTCTTGGTCCAGCATTCCCCGATATTGGGACATGCCGCTTCCTCGCACACCGTCGCCAGCCCCTTTTCGCGCATCAGCTTGCGCGTCTCGTGGTAACCGGGGCTGACCGGCGCCTTCACGCGTATCCAGTCCGGCTTGCGGACGCGCTCGGGCTTCAGGGCGGCGTTCGGGACGACATCGTTCATGCGCCCCAGATAGCGATGCAAGCACGCTCTTGCCAGCCCCCAGATTGTCCGGCAGAGACTTGCCCATGACCGACTTTGCAGACATGCTCCAGGGCTATCGCCGCTTCCGCAACACTGGCTGGACGCAACAGCGCGGGCGATGGGACGAACTGAACGAAGGGCAGAGTCCCGGAGTCATGGTCATCGCCTGCTCCGACAGCCGCGTCGATCCGGCACAGATTTTCGACACCCTGCCCGGCGAGATATTCGTCGTACGCAACGTGGCCGCGCTGGTCCCGCCGTTTGAAACGACTCCGGGCCATCACGGCGTTTCGGCCGCCCTCGAATTCGCGGTTCAGGTCCTGAAGGTCCGGGAGATCGTGGTCATGGGCCATGGCAAATGCGGCGGCTGCAAGGCTGCGCTCAGCCAGGAATTGAAGGATGCGCCTCCGGGCGAAGGTGGCTTCATCCACAACTGGATCGACATGCTGGACCCTGCGCGCGAAACGGTGATCAGCCGCTTTGGCGACGATCGCGGGCGCGACGCGCACCGGGCGATGGAACAGGAAGGCGTGAAGGTCAGCCTGGCCAATCTGCGCACCTTCCCCTGCGTGCGCTCCAAGGAACGTGCTGGCGAGTTGAAGCTGATCGGCGCCTTCTTCGCCATCGCTGACGGGCAACTGCATCTGCTGGACGAACAGAGCGGGAATTTCCATCCGGCGGCGCTGGAATCCGCCTGATGGCCTCGACGATCCCCAGCGGCAATGTGGCCCTGCTGATCGACGCCGACAACGCTTCCGCCGACCATTTCGACCCGGTACTGACGGTTCTGGCCGAACTCGGCACTGTCAACATTCGCCGCGCCTACGGTAACTGGAGCAAGCCCGCTCTCAAGGGATGGGCGCGCCAGGCCGTTACCCAGGCAATCGAAACGCAGCAGCAGTTCGATCTGACCAAGGGCAAGAACGCCACGGATATGAAGATGACGATCGACGCCATGGACCTGATGGCGGGCGGACGCGTCACCGGCTTCGGCCTGATGTCCAGCGACAGCGATTTCACGCCGCTCGTCACCAGGATACGCCAGGAGGGAATCGACGTATACGGCTTCGGATCGGAAAAGACGCCCGAAGGTTTCCGCCGCGCATGCACCCGCTTCATCGACGTGGCGGCGCTCGCCCGGTCGCTTGCCGAAACTGCCGGACAACCCCTGCCGGAGGTGACCGCCGCCGATCCCGCTTCCGCGCAGCCGGATGAAACAGCCAAGAGCGGCGTCAAGAAGGTGGATGATGAAGTCGTGCGGCTCCTGATCGAAGCCTATGACACGGCCAAGCGCGACCAGAATGGCTTTGCAGCCCTGGGACCCGTTGGCCAGCGGGTCGGCAATCGTTCCAGCTTCGACGTGCGCAACTATGGCTTCAAACGGCTGTCCGACCTTGTGCAGGCCATCCCCAATTTCATCACGGAAACGCGTGAAAATGGCCAGACCTGGATCAAGCGGGTGCGTTGATGACCATGATCGCACGGCATCTGCTGATCACCGGCCAGGTGCAGGGCGTCTTCTACCGTAACTGGACCGTGCAGACCGCGCGCGATCTCAACCTTGCCGGATGGGTCCGTAACAAGGCGGACGGGCGCGTCGAAGCTTGGGTGGAAGGCGCACCCGAAGCGGTCGAGCTATTCATTCAACGCGCCCACGAGGGGCCGCCCGCTGCGAGAGTCGCGAACATCGACTCCGCCGAAGTGGCACCAGAGGGACTAACAACCTTCGATAAGCGTCCGACAGCCTAAGGGCGCGGCCAAGCATCAATAAGACGCGCCGTCCATCAGACGCTTCAACTGCGCTACTGCATGCGCAGGAGTACCGCGCTTTTTTCCAAACCCGCCCCCGGTTCTGCAAACTCAGAAAGCGGGAAATGGGAAGAATAAGGCATCAATAAAAAAAAGGCCGATCCCGAAGGACCGGCCGGAAAGTTTTTAGGAGAGGATGCCTGAAAGGCCCTTCCTATGTGCGATGCGGCATTAAATTCCGCAAGTGCGAAAGCCGTTATCCGCGTTGCAATTTCTGCAACTGCCAGTTAAATCAGCGAGTTAGCTTCTTATAGGCAAGGCTGGTCGGACGATCCGCCGCATCGCCCAGGCGACGGCGCTTGTCTTCCTCATACATTTCGAAATTGCCCTCGAACCATTCGACATGGCTGTTGCCCTCGAACGCCAGGATATGCGTGGCCAGACGATCGAGGAAGAAGCGGTCGTGGCTGATGACCACGGCGCAACCGGCGAAATTCTCGATGGCCTCTTCCAGCGCGCCCAGCGTTTCGACGTCCAGGTCGTTGGTCGGTTCGTCGAGCAGCAGCACATTGCCGCCCTTCTTCAGCATCTTGGCGATGTGGACGCGATTGCGCTCACCGCCCGACAGCTTGCCGACATTCTTCTGCTGGTCCTGCCCCTTGAAGTTGAAGGCGCCCACATAGGCGCGGGTCGACATATCGTGCCCGTTGACCTTCACATAATCCAGGCCATCGGACACTTCTTCCCAGACATTTTTCGACGGGTCTAAATGGTCGCGGCTCTGGTCGACATAGCCCAGGCGCACGGTCGAACCGACATCGATCTCACCCGAATCGGGCTGTTCCTGCCCGGTGATGATCTTGAACAGCGTTGACTTGCCCGCCCCGTTCGGTCCGATAACGCCGACGATGCCGCCCGGCGGCAGCGTGAAGGACAGATTCTCGAACAGCAGCTTGTCGCCATAGGCCTTGCTGATGTTCTTCGCCTCGATCACCTTGCCGCCAAGGCGTTCGGGCACCTGAATGACGATCTGCGCCTTGCCAGGGATGCGGTTCTCCTGGCTCGCGACCAGTTCCTCGAACTTCTTGATGCGCGCCTTGGACTTGGTCTGCCGGCCTTTGACGCCAGCACGAATCCATTCCAACTCGTCCTTGATCGCCTTCTGGCGGCCGGATTCCTCGCGGTCCTCCTGCTCCAGGCGCTTGGCTTTCTTCTCCAGATAGGTGGAATAGTTGCCTTCGTACGGGAAATATTTGCCGCGATCGAGTTCCAGTATCCACCCGACCACATTGTCCAGGAAATAGCGGTCGTGGGTGATCATCAGCACCGCACCGGCATATTCCTTCAAGTGATTTTCCAGCCACTCGACGCTTTCGGCATCCAGATGGTTGGTCGGTTCGTCCAGCAGCAGGATGTCCGGCTTCTGGATCAGCAGGCGCGTCAGGGCGATGCGGCGTTTTTCACCGCCCGACAGATTGTCCACCGCCCAGTCCGAAGGCGGGCAGCGCAGCGCTTCCATCGCGATTTCAAGCTGGTTGTCGAGCGTCCAGCCGTCGACTGCGTCGATCTGCTCCTGCAACGACCCCATCTCTTCCATCAGCGCATCGAAATCGGCGTCTTCCGGCGGATCGGCCATGATCATGCTGATTTCGTTGAACCGATCGAGCTTGTCCGCGATCTCGCGCGCGCCGTCCTTCACATTTTCAAGGACAGTCTTGGCAGGGTCGAGCTGCGGCTCCTGCGGCAGGTAACCAACGGTGATATTCTCACCCGGCCATGCTTCGCCGGTAAAATCCTTGTCGATCCCGGCCATGATCTTCATCAGCGTGGACTTGCCCGCGCCGTTCGGGCCGACGATGCCGATTTTGGCGCCGCGATAAAATTGCAGGTTGATGCCGTTGAGCACCGGCTTCTGGGCGCCGGGAAAGCTCTTGGTCATGTTCTTCATGACGAAGGCGTATTGGGACGAGGCGGACATGGCTTGAAGCAGCTCCGATGGGGTAAACAGGAAAATTTGGCCCGGAGTTAGCGAACGCCGCGCACGTTGGCAAATGGGTGATGGCCGGTTACACCATCATTCATGCAGAAAATCCGACCGTTTTCGCTGGTTATGCTGCTGCTGAGCGGCATGGCTGCCCCCTCCCTCGCGCGAGGCGCATCGGCCGATCCTGTCGAGGCGATTCGATCGGCCGCGCTGGCGGATCAGACGGCCTATGATTTCGTGGAGGGACTCACCACCGAAGTCGGCCCCCGCCCCGCAGGAACGCCGCAGGAGGCGCGCGCCCGCGACTGGGCCGTGGCGCGATTGAAGGCGCTAGGCTTCTCGAACGTGCGCGCAGAATCTTACCGCATGCCGGTATGGGAGAGGGTGCGGGACGAAGCGCAGGTGCTGGCCCCCTTCCCCCAGAAGCTCGTGCTCGCCGCGCTTGGCAACAGCGCCTCCACGCCTGCCAAGGGTATCGAGGGCGAGGTCGCCTATTTCCCGTCCCTCGCCGCGCTCGAAGCGGCTCCCGAAGGCAGCCTGAAGGGCAAGATCGCTTTCGTCAGCCATGCCATGCATGCGACGCAGGACGGGTCTTCCTACGGCTATTTCGGCGCGGTCCGCCGTCAGGGGCCCAGCATCGCTTCCAAAAAGGGCGCGATCGCCATTCTGATCCGCTCGATCGGCACGGACAAGCATCGGCAGCCGCACAGCGGCGTCCAGATGTGGGCCGATGGCGTCAAGCCGATCCCGGCGGCGGCGCTCAGCATCCCGGATGCCGAACAACTCACGCGCATCATCTCCCGCGGACAGCCGGTGCGTGTCCATCTGACGCTTATCTCCAGGATGCTCAAGGACCAGCCATCCGGCAATGTGATAGCGGAGATTCCCGGCAGCGACCCGGCCGCCGGACTCGTCCTCGCCGCCTGCCATCTCGACAGTTGGGATCAGGGCACTGGCGCGATCGACGATGCGTCAGGCTGCGGGATCATCGCTGCCGCGGCCCTGCATGCCGCCAAAACTGGAACACCCCGCCGGACCATCCGCCTGCTCCTTGCGGGCGCGGAGGAAGTCGGCGGAGACGGTGCCAGGGCCTATTTCGCCGCGCATGCCAGCGAACGCCACGTCCTTGCCATGGAATCGGACTTTGGCGCCGATCGCATATGGCGCGTCGATTTCGGTTTTGGGAAAGGGCAGGAAGCGATTGCCCGGCGGATCGCGGACGCGCTTGGGCCATTGGGCATCGCGGCCAGCCGCGTCGCTGCGGGCGGCGGCGCGGATATAGAGCCTCTCGTGAAATCGGGCGTTCCGGTCATCGACCTTCAACAGGACGGCACGCGTTATTTCGACATTCACCACACGCGGGACGATACGCTGGACAAGGTCGATCCAGCGCAATTGCAGCAGAATGTCGCCGCCTGGGCAGTTACTCTCCATTTGGCGGCAAACGCATCGGAATCACTAGCCAATAAGTGAACTTTTATTGTAGACAACGACCCGTCGCGTGATTCCGTCGCTTCACCGACGTAGAAAAGCATTGATTTGTGCAACGCACACGTTAATGCGGGTCGCTCGCGTAGGTGACGTCATGAACGGACCAACGCGGCAATATGCTATGGGAGCCGTACACAATGAAGAAGATCGCTGTTGTTTTCGCTTCGGCCGGCCTGATGGCCCTCGCCGCTTGCGGTGAGAAGCCGGCTAACGAGACCGCGAACGCTTCGAACGCTGTTGTCGAAAACGTCGTCGAAAACGCTGCCAACGCAGCCGACAACGCTGCCAACGCGGCTGACAATGCTGCTGACAACGCCGCGAACGCTGCTTCGAACGCCGCGAACGCTGCCGAATAATCTTCGCGTCAGCGAGATTTCCGAAGGGCGGGCCGTTTGGTCCGCCCTTCTTCGTTGTGGCGGGCGCATCCGTCAGCAACATGGATGGTGGGCCATTCCCGCCATCAACGCCGATTGACGGCAAGCCTCCTTCGCCGCTAAGGCGCAAGCGTCGGGGAGTAGCGCAGCCTGGTAGCGCATCTGCTTTGGGAGCAGAGGGTCGCAGGTTCGAATCCTGTCTCCCCGACCAATTTCACTCTCATGCCCTATCCCGGCTGAGTCCCCGCACCGGGACCGGCCTCAAAGCGCATAGTCGATCTGAGCCCAGAATTTCCGGCTGTCAGCGTCCCCCGCAAAGCTGGCGATGCCCTGCCGGTCATAATCGGCATATTTCACAAGGGCGCTCAGATGCGTGTCGATCTTCAACGTCAACTGCGCATCATATTCGTCGCCATAATGGATCGACTGCCGGTCGCTGCTGAATCGATGAAAGGTGAATGACGCCACCAGCGGTCCCGCCTTCCCCACCTTGGGCAAGCTATAGGCGACCCCGGCATAATAGTCCTGAAGCCCTGTCGCGGGGGTCGTCAGGAATTTGTCGGCCCAGCCGTTGAACTTGTGCAGCGTCGCAAAGGGCGTCTGAAAGGCGAATCCTCCCGCAGCACCGGCCGCGTCCCGATCCGATCCCAGCAATTCATATCCAGCGGTCAGCTTGAACGCCGCGACGTCCAACCCCAGCTCGGCCGCAACATAATCCGCCGAATAGTCGACCGGGTTTTTGGCACGATCGCTTTGCCGGGCATAGCTGGCCAGATAGCTGAGCTTCACCTTTCCCGTAAGCGGCACGGCCCCGGCAAAGCGCGCGCCATAGGTCTGGCTGCTGTTGCGGAGCAGCGCGGGTACAGCCTCGTCCTGGTCCACCAGATAGGCAAAGCCCGTCACGGTGCCCAGCTTCGTCTTGTAGGAGACATTGGCGAAGACATTGTCACCGTCGATCCGCGTCGGCCGGTTGGCCGATCCGAACTTCCCGCCATCAATGCCCCAGATCGTCCGTGCCGAAATGGCGTAGGTGACATCGACCTTCAGGTCCTTCACCCCCATATATTCGATGCGCAGGGCATCGAACGTCTGCTCATTCTGCCGCCATGCCACGGACCCGACAAAGCGCTGATCGTCCAGATTGATGCGCTGACGGCCCAATGTGACGATCAACGGCCTGGTCCGGTATTGCAGCTGGACCCGGTTCACCTCGACATTTTCAGGATCGGGCACGATCGGATAAAGCGTCTTGCCGTTCACGCCGCTATTATAATCCTCGTCAAGGGCGAGCGTCCCTTCGGCCTCGGCCAGGAAAGCGAACGGACCCTTCGACAATTCCCCGCCAGCGCGCATCCGCATCGTCACGGCATCGGCATCCCGGCTTTCCTGCAAGGGCAAAGGGCCGTCCTGCTCCACCATTTCATAGCGCAGCCGCGCGTCGATGATCGGCTTGAACATGACCTCCTGCGCCAGAACCGGCGTGGCGGCACTGGCCAAAGCACTCGCCGACAGCATCAGACAAACATTCCTCATACGTCCCCCTCATCGCTCCCGATGGCTTGAGCCATTCAGGGCGCCCTCTCCCCAGATCCTTCCCGGCCAAGCCCGTCCCGGCGCGGAAGGCATGCAGCCAGCCGCCGCCGGAAACCTGCTCCGGTCGAAAGGAAGATGAAGTCCGCGGCGCGCATTCGCGTCCACGGCTGAAAAGCAACAAAAAAGCCGCCAGGAAGCAGGTCTGTCGGACCTGTCCGGGCGGCGTCATTGCCAATTTCGATCCACTGGGATCGCCAGCAACCCTCACCGTCATCGGCAAGGATCACCTATGTACCGAAGCTACCCTGCTCCGGCGAAGGAAAGCTGTCATCGATTGGATCGAGTCGCAAGCGATTTTTTTGCACCGCACAATTTTGCCCATGCGCCGGCGCGTCCGCATAGATAAACCGATGTGAGGATTGGTGGGCCCGGCAGGACTCGAACCCGCAACCTAGCCGTTATGAGCGGCCAGCTCTAACCATTGAGCTACAGGCCCCACCTGTCGCGGGATTAGGAGGCATCAGGCGGCTTTGCAAGCCTCTCCGCGTCGCGGCACGGCGGCAAGCAGCTGCTCCAGCGCCGCCGCCTGAACATTGCGCCTTGCAAGATGCTCCAGCACCCCGTCCCACCAGCGATAAAATGCGGTCAGATCGCTCTCGTCCCGCACATAGGGCGTATGCCCCGGCTCAAGCGTGGGCGAATGGAAGCTGAAGCTCAGCACCCTCACACCTTCCTCCATCAGCGCGTCGATTGCCCGGATGGCGTCGCGCAGCGGCACGCCTTCGGGCGTCAGCGGCACGCGGCTCAACATGCCCGCCCGCGCCAGCGCGCCACCCAGCCGCCCCGCGCGCCGCGCCGCTTCATAACAGCGCCCGCCCGACCGGCGCAGCAGCCCGGTAAAGGCGGTGGACAGCGGCAACTCCATCAGCCGCCGCCCAGGCCCTGCCCAATAAGGATGGAGCGGCATTCCCCTGAAATCCGGCCCATGCTGCCCGGAATAATCGAAGCGGCTGCGCACGGAACTGTCGAGCTTGAACCCCAACCCCTCCAGCAATCGCGCGCTATGGGGTCCGACGCCGTAGCGCCCCGCGCGGTATACGATGGGCCGCTGCCCGAACCGGTCCGCGATGCGCTGGCAAAGCGCCTCCAGCTTGGCTCGCTCCAGCGCTTCGGGCAGGAATCCCGCATAACTGTTCGCCGCCGTCACCTGCTCCACATGAGGAGGGTTCACCCATGGATGCAGGTGCGCGCCGATGTCCGCCGCTCCATCCGCCAGCCAGCGCCCCATCATCGCCGCCGCCGCATCGCTGTCCACAACCGGATAGTCCGTCACATAGACAGGCCTTATCCCGGCCGCCGCGAAATAGCGCTGCCCGCGCTCCATGCCCGCCAGCGCAGTGACGGCATTGGCAGACCGGTTGAAAGGGGCGTTCCAGTCGAACTCCTCCTCCGTATCGACGAACAGCATGAAGCGCGTGCCGAATGCCGGGTCGAGCGCGATCATATCCTCAGGCGCTGGCGGGCGGAGCAGATTGCCGTCATGGAAAACAGGGGTCATGCCCCTGTGCTAGCGCGCAATGGTTGCGATTGAATTGCTCTGTTCAGGCGTTGCCCGCCGCATCTTCCCTCAGGCCCAGCGCAGGCATGGACAGCAGGAAGCGATCGGGCGTGATCTGCAAGGTCCCGCCGCTCCCGGCCGCCAGACTGCGGATCAGGCGCAGGGAAAAGCCAAGGCCCAGCAGAGGCCCGTCCGCCCAATCGCCCTCCGCCGTATAGCCGGGATCGAGCAGCTGTTCTTCCTCAAGGTCCGCCAGGCTCGCCGGGCGATCGACGCCCAGCACCACGCAGCCATTGCCGCCATCATGCTGGAACCAGCAAGCGCCGGTCAGCGCCTCGCCGGGAGCCATTACCGAAATGACCGTGCGCATCAGATGCTGCACCATTCGTTCGCCCTGCACTGGATCGATGCGGACGAGCGGCAGGGAAGATCCCATGTCGATATCGACCTGCGCACCGCTGCCTTCGCCCTGCTCCTGAAAGCGGGTGGACACTTGCGTCACCAGCAGGGCAGGATCGACGGCGCTCAGCATTTCGCCCCCCTCGCCGCGCGAGACGCGGGCGGCCAAATCCAGATCGTCGAAGGCGGCGAGCAGATGCCGCGCGTCGATCGCGATCTTGCCCGCCATCTCGCGATATTCCGGTCCGCTGGGTCCGAACAATTCCTGTTCGATAATATCGGCAAAGCCCAGAATGGCGTTCAGCGGCGTTCGCAGCTCATGCACCAACTGCCGCAGCGAATCCGCCGAAAGCCCGGCGACCGACACCGGCTCGGCCAGCGGCGCGGCGGCCACCTCGTGCAGATAAGGCCGTCTCGCCTGCCCGCGATAGCCCTGAAAACGGCCCGATCGCGGATCGAAGAAGGGGGTGGCGGACAGCCTCCATTCCCCCGCCATGGCTCCGCCAACGATGGTGAAGCGGCCGTTCTGGAAACCGCTGCGGCGCAGGAAGGCGCCAGCCACGCTGCCGTCCGGCCCGCTCGCGCCCGGCAGCGATGTCTCGCCCAGCGACAGGCCGATCAGCGCGGCGCGCGGTCCCTGGTCGATCCATATGATCATGCCCGCCGCGTCGGTTTCGAAAGCGAAGCTGCGCACGCTCGTCGCATCTTCGACGCGGGGCGGCGCTGCCGTCGCGTCGGGAGAACGCCGCGTGCTGGTGAAGCGTTCGATGCGGCTGACAAGGTTGCGGATCTGGTTGTCCCCAGCCTCCGGCTCGTCCGCTTCCGCCGGGGAAGGCGCGTCCTGCCGCAACCCGGCCGGAGCGTCCGCTTCTCCGGCGCTTTCCTGCGCGGCGGGGACGACCATGTCCTCGGTCAGCAGCATGTCCTCTGCCGCATCCTGCACATCGGTGGTCAGCACCAGGTCGGCCGGTCCGAACGCCTCCAGCGCCTGCACCGCCGCCGGTCCCAAGTCCCGCCGCCCCCGCAGCACGCCGCGCGCCGTCGGCGTCAGTTGCGGCAGAAGCTGTGCCCATATCTCATCCGGCAGCCGCGCGCGCGACATGGCCGCCGCGGCGATAGACGGGCGGTCGCTGGCGAAAAATTCCACCAGCGCAGGCGATCGCAGCCGCGCGCCCAGCTCGACCACCGTCGCGATCCGCTGCGTTTCGGACAGTTGCGGCCGCAATTCCTCCAGCCGCCCCAGCAACGCCGCGCGCTCCTCTTCCGGCAGCGGCTTGCGGTCGGCCCTGTCATTCTGCGCCAGCAGGTCCACGCATTGCCGCCACAATGTCACCGCGCCCAGGCCGCTTCTATTCTCTGCGGCCAGAACCGTCTGCATCAGATCGTTGAAGCGCACATCATTCCCCATTGAGCCCCAGCAGCATGCAGCACCGGCCGCAGGGGAAAATCACGAGTGAAGAATAGGGCTTCGCCCGCCAAAACGAAAGGGACGCGCCATGACCATTTGGGATCGTCGCATAGTGGGACAAATTGCATTGCCCTGAAATATTATTATGATGCCGGGCAAGAATCGAGAAAGGAAATAAGCGAAGCGATGGCCGGTCCCAATATCGACGACATCGATCTGCATATCCTGGGCGAGTTGCAGCAGGACGGCCGGATGACCAATGTGGAGCTTGCGCGCAAGGTCGGCCTGACCGCCCCGCCCTGCCTCCGCCGCGTCCGCGCGCTGGAGGAAAGCGGCGCGATCAATTCCTATCATGCGGTCGTCAACCCGGCGATGCTGGGCTACACCATCACGGTCTTCGCCATGGTCAGCCTCAAGAGCCAGGCGGAAGCGGACCTCAAGGCGTTCGAGGACCATATCGCCACCCTTCCCGAAGTGCGGGAATGCTACATGCTGAACGGCGAAATCGACTTCATCCTGAAGGTGGTCGCGCGCGACCTGCAAAGCTTCCAGCAGTTCCTGACGTCAAAGCTGACGCCCGCGCCGAACGTGGTGAGCGTCAAGACGTCGCTCACCATCCGCACGTCCAAGAACCTGCCCGGCGTGCCGCTGCCGGTCTGACCGGCAGCGGCCTTGCCCTAGCTGGCCGGGGAAGCGGCAGCCGCCGGGTTTTGCGCGACCTTGCGGCTCTGCTGGTCGATCCACACCGACCAGAAACCGGCGACATTGGCCCAATTGCCATTGACCTGCGCCAGCGCCGCCTTGCCGCCCGCCAGATCGCCCGACCGTGCCAGCGCGATGCCTAGCCGGGTATTGGCCCGGTTCTGATCGATGCCGCCCTTGCTCAGCGCCAGCCGGTATTGCTCCACTGCCTGAGGAAACTGGCTGAGCGAGAAATAATCGTCCGCAACCGCCAGCGCGGCGGTTCCGTCCTTCGCGGACGCAGCCTTCTTCGCGGCGGCGGGCAGAGCGGCGATCTGCTTGGCGGCCTTGGGCGTTACACTCTTCATCAGCGACGCGGTTGTTGCTTGCGTCGCGGTCAGCTTGCCAGCGGCGCGCCCGGCTTCGATGATCGCCTTGGCCTCCGCATAGTTGCCCGCCTTTTCGGCGAATTGCGCATAGGCCTGATAGTCGCGCTCGCTCGCCATCGCGCCATTGGCGGCCTGCAAGCGGTAGAGATCGAGCTGGACCTGGGATTCCATGCCGGGCGCTGTCAGATAATTGACCAGCCCGGAACGCCACTCGCCCGCCGACTCATATTTCGTCAGCCGTTCGCGGTAGAGCGATCCGACTTCCTGCCAATCCCCGGCGGCATAGGCCATGGAAATGGCCCGGTCATACCAGGCGGCCGGGATCGGCTGGCCAGAGGCCCGCTGACGGGCGAGCGCTTCCTGGACATAGGGGCGCGCATCCTTCGGCTTGTTCTTGCGCAGGTAGATGTCCGCGCGCAGCATCGTCGCATCGATCCCGTCATAGCCCAGCGTCTTGGCGTAATCGAGCTGGGCCAGCGCATCGTCATAATTGCCGACGACATAGGACAGGTAGCCAGCGACGTAGCGCAGGCGCGGCGCATCCTTCTTGGGCACCGAACTGGTCTTGAACATATCGGTCAGCGCGACGCGCTGCGCCTGGAAATCGCGTTTCAGCACCGCCATTTCGAACCGCAGCCCTGCCGCCACATAGGCTTCGAAATCGCTCGACGGCATCAGCCCGGCGATCCGCGCCTGCGCCGACGCCGCGTCTCCCGCCTTGATCGCTGCGTCGGCGGCCTGCGCCGCCGTGCGGAAGGATTCGGACATCTGGACGACAGGCCCGGCCGGGGCCTTCTTCGCCATCGCTGGTGTCCCGGCCGCCATCAATGCGGCAGCGGCCAGAAACCCGTAATTCATAGTCGATAGTCGCACGCGGGCCATGTCGGGCCGTCCCCTTTTCATTTCCGGCGTCTGAGCGCCGGTCCCTGTTCTTTCACCGCTACTGGAATGAGGGCGCGCCCGCACCGGACAGGCGCGCCATTCTCATCAGGCCTTGGTCGCCAGATAGGCGAGCCACAGGTCGGCGATCTGCTTGCGCGTGCCGCCCTGCACGGACTGGAACGCCGCCTTGGCCGACGCGACATCGCCGCCCAGCGCCTTTGCTATGCCCAGGCGCGTGTTGACCTCGTCGGCGTCGACGCCGCCCTTCTGCTTGGCCAGTTCGAACATCGCCGCGGCCTTGGCATAGTCGCCATAGCCCAGATAGGCGTCGGCGGTCGCTGCCGCGATCTTGCCATTGGCCGCCTTGCGCGCGTCCGCTTCCGCAGCGGGGAGCGAGCTTTTGTCGCTGCTGATCCTCGGCGTCGCCGTCTGGTAGAGGTCGGCCCCGGCCGATCCGCTCAGCACGCCCTTCGCCCGCCCCGCGTCGATGGCCGACTTCACTTCGCCATAGATGCCGGTCTTGGACGCCATTTCGGCATATTCGGTATAGTCGCCCGCGACGACCAGCCCGCCCGACGCCGCCATCAGGCGCAGCACGTCCAGATTTTCGCGGTTGGTGATGTTGGGATTGGACTGCTGGAACAGGCGGACGAGCGTGCGAAGATTTTCGCCGCTCGGCTGCGCCTGATAGGCGGCCTTCGCCCATTCGGCGGTTTCAGGCAGGCGGGCGCTCGCGGCCCGGCTGACGCCGATCTGATACCATTGCGCGGGAACCTGCCCGCCGGCCGCCTTGGTCGCGTCGACCGCAGCCTTCAGCGCGGCAAGGCCCTGCTGGTTGAGGCTGCGCGCCGGTTCGGCGCCCGCATTGGCGGTGCCCGCCTTGCCGAAATAGGCCTGGGCCAGCGTGACATTGACCATGTCCGGCTTGTAGCCCGCCTGGATCGCCGCCTTGCCGCGCGAGATGGCGAGGTCGTAATTCTTCGCCTGCAACGCCTGTTCGGCGGCGACGGCGTTGAACTGGCCCGCCTGGTCGGGCGGCGTCAGGCCGCTGTCCAGCATCTGGGCCAGCGCCTCACCCTGCAACGCGCTGTCCTTCGCGGCGATCGACGCGTTCAGCTTGATCGCGCCGATCTGATATTTGTCGTCGTTCGACTGCGCCTTGGCGTCGGCTTCGGCCAGCGCGGCCTTTGCCGCCGCGAAATCATTCTTCTGGGTGGCCGCCTGCGCGGCTTGCAGCGACTTGATCACGTCCGGCGAGACGTTCAGCTTGGGCGCGCCGCCCTTCTTCTCATCCTTCTTCGCCGCCATCGCCGGGGCCGAAACAGCGCCGCCGGTCAGCGCCAGAGCCAGCGCGAGCGCCACTGGGGTAACAAATCGCATGATCATCTTCTCCTCTGCGCCCGGGGGACAGGCGGCCTTTGGTTAAGCGCCGGGTAGGGGACGGCGCGTGAATGACGTTTGAACAGCGTATATGCACCCCTTTGCGGCCTGTCAGCCCCTTCTTGCAGCTTGATCGACGCGAGCGCGCGCGCGTGCGTGAGGGGTGACAGATTTGTTTCGCTCCGCTAGTGCATGAGCAACGAAACAGTTCCATCCAAAAAGAGAATCGCATTGACCGACGAGACTGCCCTCGCCGACCCTTCGGACATCAGCCCCATCTCCATCGTGGACGAGATGAAGGCGAGCTATCTCGACTACGCCATGTCGGTGATCGTCGCCCGCGCCCTGCCGGACGTGCGCGACGGATTGAAGCCGGTGCATCGCCGCATCCTCTTTTCCGCCCATGAATCGGGCTTCCAGTATAACAAGCCCTATCGCAAGTCCGCGCGCATCGTCGGCGACGTGATCGGTAAATATCACCCTCATGGCGACAGCGCGATCTATGACGCGTTGGCGCGCATGACGCAGGACTGGTCGATGCGCGTGCCGCTGATCGATGGTCAGGGGAATTTCGGTTCCATGGACCCCGATCCGCCGGCGGCCATGCGATACACCGAAGCGCGCCTTGCCAAGGTCACCAACGCGCTGCTGGAGGATCTCGACAAGGACACCGTCGATTTCCAGCCCAATTATGACGCCTCCGAAAGCGAGCCGCAGGTCCTGCCCGCGCGCTTCCCGAACCTGCTGGTCAACGGCGCGGGGGGCATCGCGGTCGGCATGGCGACCAACATTCCGCCCCATAACCTTGGCGAAGTGATCCGCGCCTGCCTCGCCTATATCGACAATCCGGCGATCAGCGTGGACGACATCATCCAGATCGTTCCTGGCCCCGATTTTCCCACCGCTCCGCTGATCCTCGGCCAATCGGGCGCCCGCAGCGCCTATCATACCGGGCGCGGCTCGATCATGATGCGCTCGCGTCATGTGGTGGAGGAAGGCCGCGGCGACCGCCGTTCCATCGTCCTCACCGCTATCCCCTATCAGGTCGGCAAGAACGGCCTTGTGGAAAAGATCGCCGAAGCCGCCAAGGACAAGCGGATCGAGGGGATCAGCGACATTCGCGACGAATCGAGCCGCGAAGGCGTGCGCATCGTCATGGACCTCAAGCGCGACGCCACGCCGGAAGTCGTGCTGAACCAGCTCTGGCGCAACACCCCGGCGCAGTCGAGCTTCCCGGCCAACATGCTCGCCATTCGCGGCGGCCGCCCCGAACTGCTCAACATCCGCGACATTATCGAGGCCTTCGTCCGCTTCCGCGAAGAGGTCATCACCCGCCGCACCAAGTACGAACTCAACAAGGCCCGCGACCGCGCGCATATCTTGCTGGGCCTCGTCATCGCGGTCACGAACCTTGATGAAGTCGTCCGCATCATCCGTGGTTCGGCCAGCCCGGCCGAAGCGCGCGAAACCCTGCTCGCCCGTGACTGGCCGGTGGCGGAGATCGCGCCCTATCTGCGCCTGGTCGAAGCGATCGAGACCGAAGCGACCGGCGAGACCTATCGCCTGTCGGACACGCAGGTGCGCGCCATCCTCGACCTGCGCCTGCATCGCCTGACCGCGCTCGGCCGTGACGAGATCGGCAACGAACTGGCCGAACTCGCTTCCGCCATCGCCGAATATCTCGAAATCCTCGGCAACCGGCAGAAGCTCTACGCCGTCATGCGCGAGGAGTTTGAGGCGATCGAGCGCGACTTCGCCACCCCGCGCCTGTCGGAGATCACCGCCGCCGCCGATGGCATCGAGGATGAAGACCTGATCGAGCGCGAGGAGATGGTCGTCACCGTCACCGTGCAGGGCTATATCAAGCGCACCCCGCTTGAGAGCTTCCGCGCCCAGGGGCGCGGCGGCAAGGGCCGCTCCGGCATGGCGACCAAGGATGAGGACGCGATCACCGAACTGTTCGTGACCTCGACCCACACGCCGGTCCTCTTCTTCTCGACAGCGGGCAAGGTCTATCGCCTGAAAGTCTGGCGCCTGCCCGAAGGCGGCCCGGCGACGCGCGGCCGCCCGATGGTGAACCTGCTCCCGCTCGGCCCCGGCGAAACGATCCAGACCGTCCTGCCGCTGCCGGAGGATGAGGATAGCTGGAAGGACCTGCACGTCATGTTCGCCACTGCGAACGGCACGGTCCGCCGCAACAGCATGGACGCCTTCGCCAACGTGCCCAGCAACGGCAAGATCGCGATGCGCTTCGATGACGAGAGCGAGGATCGGCTGATTGGCGTTGCGCTGCTTTCCGAGGAGGATGACGTGCTGCTCGCCACCCGTCAGGGCAAGGCGATCCGCTTCAAGGCTACCGATGTGCGCGAGTTCCAGAGCCGCACCTCGACCGGCGTGCGCGGCATGACCCTGAAAAAGGATGATGAGGTTATTTCCCTCTCCATTCTTCACCGCGCAGGCACCACGCAGGATGAGCGCGAGGATTATCTCCGCTTCGCCCCGTGGAAGCCGGAGAAGGAGGGCTCGCCGCAGATGAGCGACGAGCGTTTCGCCGAACTACAGGGGAAGGAACAGTTCATCCTCACCGTCTGCGCCAATGGCTATGGCAAGCTGTCCTCGGCCTATGACTATCGCCGCACCGGACGCGGCGGCCAGGGGATCACCAATATCGACAATATCGGGCGCAACGGCCCGGTCGTCGCCAGCTTCCCGGCGCGCCATGGCGATCATCTGATGCTCGTCACCGATCAGGCGAAGCTGATCCGCATGGGCCTCGATTCCCTGCGCGTCATCGGCCGCAACTCGGCAGGCGTCCGCCTCTTCAACGTGTCCGATGGCGAGCATGTCGTCAGCGCCGCGAAGATCGAGGAAAGCGACGAGGAAACCGAAGTGACCACCCCGGCGGGCCTGGAAGTCAGCCCGGACGTCAGCCCCGAAGCCGACCCGGACCTCAGCGAGGAGTGACCGACCTCTTCGCCTACAAGATCCTGACCAGGGATCAGTATGACCAGCTAAAGGCCGACGGCACGTTCAAGGGCGCGCCCGTCGACCTGCGGGACGGCTACATCCACCTGTCCACCCGCGAGCAGGCCGCCGAAACCGCCGCCAAGCATTTTGCCGCCCAGGACTATCTGGTGATGCTGATGATCGACCTCGCCCCCTTCGGCGAGGCGATAAGGTGGGAAGAGTCACGCGGCGGCGCCCTCTTTCCGCACTTATATG
Source organism: Sphingobium sp. DC-2 (assembly GCF_000722555.1). NCBI lineage: Bacteria > Pseudomonadati > Pseudomonadota > Alphaproteobacteria > Sphingomonadales > Sphingobiaceae > Sphingobium > Sphingobium sp. DC-2. The sequence goes on from NZ_JNAC01000165.1 coordinate 298,035, forward strand.
GGGACTGTCAGGATTTCCGTGTGTGGCCGGGCATAATGGGCAACAAGGA
>NZ_JNAC01000166.1:0-799 GCF_000722555.1 Sphingobium sp. DC-2
CGCTGCGAGACCATGCTGAAATGCTCCATGAAGTGACTGGGCGGCGCCTTATGGCACTCGGCGCACTGCGTCGAATTGACCGATGGATGGCGATAATTAGCGATCTTCCAGCTGTCGGTCTTGTGGCAGCTCGCGCAGTCGGTGCCGAAAAGGCCCTGGTGCGGATCGCGGAACGCATGGCAGCTCGCGCAATTGAGCGCGGTCTCGGGGGTCAGGCTTTTGGGGTTTTTCGACATGCCCGCCAAAGGCTGCCGCCACTTTGCCATGTCGAGCAAGGCGGCGTGATCCATGCGGATGATGCCGTGCTCTCCCTCATGTTCGACGTGGCAGGAGGTGCACTGCGTCGCTTTCGCGTGGAACTGCGTCGACTGCTTCGTCCCGAAATCCGTGCCTGCATGGCAGGTGAGACAGGTTCGGGTTTCGACTCCCTTGCCCGGCGTGTGGCAGGCCGTGCATTGGCCGGCGAAGGACTGGTGCGCGCTCGAGAGCGGGCCGGGCGAGACGAGCTGCGCCACCAAGCCGGCATCCCTCGGCGCGTCCGATCGCATCCGGATCGCGACCGCGGCGACCATCACCAGCAGGGCTGCGATGAAGACGGCATAGGAAAGACGCTGCCAGCTCATAGCCAGCGCAGCCCGTAATAGATCGCCGCGCCGACGTGGAGCGCGAGCAGCGCGAAGATGAGACAGCCCAGCAGGATGTGCAGGAACCGCCATCGCGCGAACAGGGTGTTGGTCGCCTCTTCGGCGCGGATCGCGAATTCGGTATCGGCCAGCGCCGCGGCGATCCCCGCCTTGTC